>JAPOJQ010000075.1 GCA_029978335.1 Actinomycetota bacterium | reverse complement strand
CGCAGCATTGGCTGCGATCGACGATGCGAATGCTCGGCCAGCGGTGATGGTCGAACGGGCGTATCTCGGGCAACTCGGCTCCGGCTGTTCGTCGCCAGTTGCTGCGTATGTGACCGGGGGTGAGTTGCATGTGTACCTGGACGGTCCTCTCGGAGTGCACCGCGAGGTGATGTCGCTCACGGGTGACCTTGACCACGACATGGGTCTCGCTGCGCAAGCTGCAGAGCGTGCACGTGTCGCAGTTGGTGTCTGAGATGGAACCGACACCCGACGCCCCGCTCGCAGGTCGGCGGATCGTGACCACGCGTGAAGTACCGGGCGCACTCGATGATCGGCTGACTTCGCTTGGCGCCACGGTGCAGCACCTCGCGATGATCGCGACGGTTGACGTGGCATCGAACATCGAAGTGACCAACGCGGCGTGGGTCGTCGTGACATCGCCGAATGGGGCACGTCGGTCAGGGCCTTGGGTGGAGTCGAACACGACGAAATTGGCGGCGGTTGGTGATGCGACGGCCCGCGTGTTGGCCACCGTCGCTGGCCGCCCGGTTGACCTCGTGCCTGAACGGGCGAGCGCGGCCGACCTCTGTGCGGTGTTGCCGGCCCCTACATCGACTGACGAGCGAATGGTCGTGGTGCGTGGCGCACTCGCTGACGATGTGGTCGTGGATGCTGCCCGATCGCTCGGATGGAAGGTCGACGATGCGGTCGTGTACGCCACCGTGCTCTTAGAACCTTATGCAGGTGACGTGGTGACCGCAGCGACGGCTGACGTCGTGCTGTTGGCCAGTGGATCGGCGGCGCAGGCGTGGGCCGAGGCTGTTGCTCGTGCCGGGGTTACGTCGCCACCCGTCATTGTGATGGGGCCACCCACCCGTGACGTGGCGCTGTCGTTCGGACTTGAGGTACGCGGCGTCGCCGACCCACCCGGAGTCGATGGTCTGATTGTCGCAACGCTGCGGGCATTCGGTCGCGACTGAGCGGCGGCAGGTGCCTACGGGCAGGTGTCGTCGTACCATGCAGCCATGACCTTGCTTCCCGGTCCGTTTCCCGGTCATCGTCCTCGCCGGCTGCGCTCCACGATGGCCATGCGCGATCTTGTGGCAGAGACCGAAGTCTCCGTATCCGATCTCATCGCGCCGCTGTTTGTGCGCGAGGGCATCGACGCCGCACGAGAGATCTCATCGTTACCGGGGGTGTTCCAGCACACGGTTGATTCACTTCGACGAGAAGTTGCTGACCTTGCTGCACTCGGTGTGCGGTCGGTCATGGTGTTCGGTGTCCCCACCGACAAGGACGCCACCGGATCGCAGTCATGCGCGGCGAATGGCATTGCTCAGCAGGCACTCGAAGCACTTCGCGCCGACATGGGCGACGACATGGTCATCATCGCTGACCTCTGCGTTGATGAATACACCGATCACGGGCATTGCGGGATCGTCGACGAGCACGGTCGCGTCGACAATGACGCAACGCTTGAGTTATACGCCGCTGCCGCCGTCGCCCAAGCGCGCGCCGGTGCTCACATGGTGGCACCGAGCGGAATGATGGACGGCCAGGTTGGTGCGATTCGGGCCGCCCTCGACGCCGATGGATTCAGCGAGATTCCGATCATGGCGTACTCAGCGAAATACGCCAGCGGGTTCTATGGACCCTTCCGTGACGCGGTCGATGTGACGATCGCAGGTGGCGGTGACCGCAAGGGCTATCAACAGGATTGGCGCAACGGCCGGGAAGCCTTGGTTGAGGTTGCCGCCGATCTCGCTCAGGGTGCCGACATTGTGATGGTGAAGCCCGCAGTGACGTATCTCGATGTGATCAGTGCGGTTCGTGCCGCCGTTGATGTGCCGGTGGCGGCGTATCACGTGAGCGGTGAGTACGCCATGATCAAAGCTGCTGCGGCCAACGGATGGATTGACGGCGATGTGGTGGCGCTCGAACAACTCACGGCCATCAAGCGGGCGGGAGCGGGGATCATCCTCACCTACCTCACGCGATGGTTCGCCGAAGGTGCCGGTGGTCTTCGATGATTCCGCTCTGCGATCAGGCGCGTTGCGAGGCGGCCGGTTGCACTGCAGCCACATGTATTGGAGCGGGCATCGCGTCAAACGATGAACTTTTCGCTCGTTCGCAGGCTGCGATTCCCGGTGGGGTGAACTCGTCGATTCGGGCATTCAAGTCAGTTGGTGGACGCCCATATCTTGTGGCACGTGCCGAAGGTGCGCACGTGTGGGATGTTGAGGGTCGCGAGTACATCGATCTCGTGCAGAGCTATGGCGCAGTCATCCTCGGGCACGCGCACCCAGCGATTACTGCTGCGGTGTCAGAAGCGGTGACCGGCGGCACCTCCTATGGTGCGCCGACGCCGCGCGAGATGAAGTTGGCCGAAGCGATTCGTGAACGGGTGCCGTCGTGCGAGTTGGTGCGCTTCATGAATTCGGGAACCGAAGCGACATCGACTGCGGTTCGTCTTGCCCGCGGTTACACCGGACGCGATCGTGTGGTGATCTTCCATGGCAACTTCCACGGCGCCACCGACGCATTGCTCGCCGCAGGTGGCAGCGGTGTGGCGACGCTCGGACTTCCCGGCACAGCTGGGGTTCCGGCAGGTGCCGTGGCTGAGACGTTGGTCGTTCCGTATAACCAGGTGCCCGTGCTCGATGAGTCGGTTGCGGCGGTCGTCGTCGAACCGGTGGCGGCGAACATGGGTGTCATCGCCCCAGCGCCCGGCTTTCTCGAAGGCCTGCGCGCTGAATGTGATCGTGTTGGCGCGTTGCTCGTCTTCGATGAGGTGATCACCGGCTTTCGTCTGGGTGCTGGTGGCGCTCAAGGCCGTTATGGGGTCAGCCCTGATCTCACGACGTTCGGCAAGGTGATCGGTGGGGGCCTGCCGATCGGCGCAGTGGGTGGTCGGGCCGAGGTGATGTCGACACTGTCGCCGCTCGGTCCGGTCTTTCATGCGGGCACACTGGCCGGCAACCCGATTGCGACCGCTGCGGGACTTGCGGTGCTCGGTCTGCTTACCGCTGACGTGTACGGCGAACTTGAGCGCCGTGCGCAACGCCTCGCGGCTCTGCTCACCGATGCGTGTGCTGGTGCTGGACTTGCCGCAACGTTCCCGGTGGTTGGCACGCTCGTTGGGATGTTCATCGGTGATGGTGATGCTCCCGTCGATTTTGCTGGAGCGACAGCAACCGATGAGGCGACGTATGCGAGGTTCTTCCACGCCATGTTGGCCGAAGGTGTGGCAATGGCACCGGGGGCGTATGAGGCGCTGTTCGTTGGCCTTGGACATGACGATGCAGTGCTCGACACCCTCGCCGAGCGTGCGATGCGCGCCGCAGCGATGACGGTTGCCACCAGCTGACCACGCCTAGAGTCAGCCGCGTGATCGACGTCGAGGGGTTGACCAAACGTTTTGGCCGTCACACCGCGGTTGATTCGCTGAGCTTCAGCGTCGCTGAAGGTCGTGTCACTGGCTTCCTCGGCCCGAATGGTTCGGGCAAGTCGACCACTATGCGCTGCATGGTCGGCCTTGATCATGTGGACGCTGGTGAGGTGCGATTCGATGGCCAGCACTACGGATCATTGCGCCGGCCCCTTGAATCGGTTGGGCTGTTGCTCGACGCGTCCTATGTGCATCCGGCTCGCAGCGGTCGAAACCACCTTCGATGGTTGGCCGCCTCGAATGGCATTGGCAAACAACGAGTGGAAGAGGTGCTTGCCCTTGTCGGCCTCACCGACGTGGCGAGCAAGCGGCTGAAGAACTACTCACTCGGGATGAAGCAGCGGCTCGGTCTCGCGGCTGCGTTGTTGGGTGACCCCGCCACGGTGATTCTCGACGAACCTGCCAATGGGCTCGATCCAGAGGGCATCCGTTGGATTCGCGACATGCTGCGGTTCTTGGCGTCGGAAGGTCGCGCCGTGCTCGTGAGCAGTCATCAGTTGTCTGAGATGTCGCTCATGGCACAAGAGCTGGTGGTGATTGGACGCGGTCGACTGATTGATCAGTGTTCGGTTCATGATTTCGTGCGTCGCAACACGACGACCCGGGTTCGAGTGCGCAGCCCGCAGGTGGGAGAGATCCTCCGCCAGATGCGCACCCTCGGCGCCACAGGTGAATACGTTGGCGATTCCGCTGTGAGTGACACGGCATTGATCGCCGGCGTATCGATGGTGACCGTTGGTGAGACCGCAGCGAAAGTTGGCGCCGTGTTGCACGAACTATCCGAAGTGTCCGAAAGTCTGGAAGACGCATTCTTAGCGGTGACTGCTGACGACCAGGAATACCGCTCGGGGAACGCATCATGATCTCGGTGCTGCGGGCCGAATGGACCAAGGTGCGGACCGTCAGAGTGCATTGGATCCTCGTCATCGTCGCGATGGCATTTCCGACGGTGGTGGCGGCACTGGTCGGGACCTTCAATCCCAACCCTCAGTGGGTGTATTCGCGCGACCTCGTCGACATCGTGTCGGGTGTTGGAGTCGTGTCGCTGTTGCTGTTGGCGAGTTTGTGGGTGATCAACCTGACGAGCGAGTACTCGCACGGCACGATCCGGGTCACCTATGCCGCAGTGCCGGCCCGTTGGAAGGTGCTGTTGGCCAAGGCGACCGTGGGCACTCTGGTCACCCTCGTGGTGATGTCGGTGACGTTCTGGCTGGCGTGGTTCGTCGGCTCAACGATCCTCAATGGGCGTGGCGCCTCGATCCGCCTCGGCGACCAAGGTGTTGATGCCGGTGGTGTATTCGTGTCGCTGTTGGCGTTGGCAGTGATCGTCTCGTGGTTTGCGCTCGGGCTTGGCGCCATCATCCGCAACTCACCGGCGTCGGTGGTGGTGGTGCTGTTGTGGCCGTTGCTCATCGAGAACTTGGTGGCCCTTGCGCTCACTTTGGCCGGGGTCGAGTCGGCGAGCAAATGGATGCCGTATCAGTCGGCGATCCAGGCGGTGAGTTCAGCCGACCCGAGCCCCGACGTGCTCGGCCGCCCGGAGGCCCAGCTGTACTTCGGCGCTGTGGCACTCGGCCTGTTGCTCATCGGTGGTCTGCTCGACCGTCGCCGCGACGCCTGACAGATACCGGCAAGAGCCGACGCGAATAGGGTCAGGCCCATGCGTGAGACTCTCGACAATGGCACACCGATTGAGATCGTCCGGGTGGAGGGCGCCAGCCGTGGGCTCGTGGTCGCCCCCGACATCTTCGGTTTGCGACCGCTGTTCGACGACCTGGTCGTCAGGTTCGCCAATGAGTGGGGGATGACGACGGTGGCGGTCGAGCCGTTTCCGACCGAGTCGATGGGTCCTGAGATCGAGCCGCGTTTCGAAGCGGTTGCCCGACTTGATGACGCTCGAGTGATCGGTGACCTCGTCGCCGCTGCGGCGGCAACTGGGTGTGACGAAGTGGGTCTGATCGGGTTCTGCCTCGGAGGGATGCACTGTTTCAAGGCGGCTGACGCGGGTCGCTTCGACCGCATCGCCAGCTTCTACGGCATGATCCGATTGCCTGAAGCATGGAACGGGCCAGGTCAGAGCGAACCGTTGCCGCATGTCATTGCGCACCCGTCATCGCTGCTGGCGGTGATCGGCGATCGCGATCCCTACACCCCGCCCGATGCGGTGGCTGAACTTGAGGCGACGGGTGCCAAGGTGGTGCGTTACGCCGATGCTGAGCACGGGTTCGCGCACGATGCGAGCCGTCCGGCCCATCGGGCTGATGACGCTGCTGATGCGTTTGCCCGATCGAAGGCGTGGCTCAGCGGGCTCTGAGTTCGAGTCGGTCGCGCTGAATGATGCGGTAGTGCCGCTCGTGCTGGTCGATCCAGCCGAGGCGCACAAAGCTGGCGATCGCCTTATTCACCCGTTCGCGTGACGCACCAACCATGCCGGCGAGTTCCTCTTGGGTTACGGGAAGCGTGAACTCATCCTTGCCGTCGGACAGTTCGATGATGCGCTTTGCTGTACGACCGGTGACGTCGAGGAATACCGAGTCGGCGAGCACTTCATCCATCACTCGTAGGCGACTCGCCAGCATGCGTGCGGCGTTCCACACGAGGTGCGGTTGCTCATCGAAGAGCTCCCGAACCGGGGCGTAGGGAACCTCGAGCACCACGGTGGTTTCGAGAGCACGAGCGGTAGCCGAGCGTGGGCCCTCGTCGAGGAGGCCGAGTTCGCCGAAGAGGTCGCCAGCATCCATCAACGCCACCACGCTCTCGCGGTTATCGGATTCGGCGGACATCACGATGGCGATACGTCCCGAGAGCACGACATGCAGCGAGTCGGGTGCGTCGCCTTCGTTGAACAGCACGTCACCACGCACCATTTCGCGTCGCCGTGACGCCGCCACGATCGCTGCGAGCGATGCCGTGTCGGCATCAGCGAAGAGATCGGTCTGTGCGAGCGTGTTGATTGTCGGGTCGGAGGGGGAGTTCTTGTCGGTCACCGAGGTATGACCGTACTACCCTTCGGCGCCGTGGCTCATGGCGTGATCGAAGGGCCCGTGTGGTCGATCGTCGTCGGAGCAGGCAGCGGTCAGCGATTCGGCGGGCTGAAGCAATATGAAATGGT
>JAPOJQ010000084.1 GCA_029978335.1 Actinomycetota bacterium | reverse complement strand
CTGCTCGTCATCGAACATCGCGCCGGTCGCCGAACGCAGCAGCATCAAGTAGTTCTCGTAGTACTCGTGTTGGTCGATGTTGGGTGCTGCTTCGACAACGGTGCACCCGGCGGCAGCCAGTTGATCGACGGCCCACTGCAGACGATCGAGGAGCACGGTGTCGTTCTCAATCACCGGCGTGTCGAGCATGACCGCAACTTTGAATTCCGACAGTCGCGTCTGACGCGCTTCGGGTAGGTCTACCGAATAGCCGGTGGCGCCAAGCCCTGCCGGACCGGCAAGCACCGACAGCGCGACGTCGAGATCTCCAGCCGAGCGGGCCATCGGGCCGCACACGCTGATATCGACTTCGGGCAACATGCCGGGGACGACGTGGCCTTGGAACGGCACCAGCGACATGGTCGGCTTATGGCCAAACACACCGCAATAGTGCGCCGGGTTGCGGATGGAGGCGCCGATGTCACTACCGAGTTCGAGCGCAGCCATGCCAGTTGCGAGCGCCACCGCTGAACCGCCCGATGATCCGCCCGGCACACGGGTGAGGTCCCATGGGTTGTTGGTCGTGCCGTAAATCTCGTTAAAGCTCTGCCAATCGCCCAGCATGAGCGGCACATTCGTCTTGCCGTAAATCGTCGCTCCGGCTGCGATGAGTCGCTGAACCGTTGGAGCATCGGTGCCGCTGACGTTGTCGCGCCACTTTGGATTACCCCAGGTGGCCGGGGTGTCCGACCAGTCATAGGCCTCTTTGATCGTCATTGGGACACCGTGCAATGGTCCTCGGAAGCATCCGGTGGCGGCTTCGCGATCGAGCTGTGCAGCGTGCTCACGGGCTTGATCAATGCGCGTGACGATCACTGCATTGACGGCGTTGTTGTGACGTTCGTAGCGGCTGATGGCGTGTTCGAGTAGTTCGCTCGGCGTGACGTCGCCGCGACGAACCATCGCTGCGAGTTGGGTTGCGGGTTGCAACATGATGCTGTCGGCAGGCATGAAGGGATCGTAGGTGCTCATACGACAGAGGTTTGAACTGGACCAGAACTAAAGTTGATAAATCTGACTGTTTTTGTCATAATTATCGCCCGTACTCGAACCCAAACTGAAAAGGACGACATCATGACCGTGACCGACGAACTGATCGCAGCGAATACTCGCTACCGCGACAGCTTCACCAAAGGTGACCTTCCACTACCCCCAGCACGACAGGTCGCCGTGCTGGCGTGCATGGATGCACGCCTCGACCCCGCCCAGGTGCTCGGTCTCGCCGAGGGCGACGCCCACGTCATCCGTAATGCGGGTGGTGTAGCAAGCGATGACGCCATCCGGTCGCTCACGATCAGCCAGCGCCTCCTCGGCACGCGGTCGATCGTGGTGGTTCACCACACGGACTGCGGAATGGAGACGTTCTCCGACGATCAACTGAAAGCAAGCATCGTTGCCGAAACCGGACAACGCCCTGCGTTCGCCTTCGAAGCGTTTCCCGATGCCCGGGCCGACGTCGTTCAAACCATCCGGCGCATCCAGACCAGCCCGTTCATCCCTCACACCGATGACGTTCGTGGTTTCGTTTACGACGTCCGCACCGGATCCCTTGAGGAGGTTTTCGCATCATGAGCATTCGACTTGGCGATATCGCACCCGACTTCACCGCCCCGACGACACAAGGAACCATTTCCTTTCACGAGTGGTTGGGCGACTCCTGGGGTGTGCTGTTCAGCCACCCGAAAGACTTCACGCCGGTGTGCACCACCGAACTCGGCACGGTGGCTCGACTCAAGCCGGAATTCGATCGACGCAACGTCAAAGTGATCGGCCTCTCGGTTGACCCCGTCGAACGTCACCTCGAGTGGGAAGCCGACATCGCGCAAACCCAAGGCACGCCCGTGAACTTTCCGATGATCGGGGATGCTGATCGAACGGTTGCCGATCTCTACGAGATGATTCACCCGAACGCCAACGACACCCTCACGGTGCGGTCGGTCTTCGTCATCGGACCCGACAAGCGCATCAAGCTGTCGCTCACCTATCCCGCGTCGACGGGCCGGAACTTTGCCGAACTGCTTCGAGTGATCGACTCACTGCAGCTCACCGCAGCGCACAAGGTCGCCACGCCGGCCGACTGGCAACACGGCGACGATGTCATCATCGGTGCCGCCGTCTCTGATGACGATGCCGCCTCGCTGTTCCCCGGCGGATGGACCACCGTCAAGCCCTACCTGCGCATCGTTCCCCAACCCGGGAGTTGATTCCGCCCGCCAATACGATCGAGCGATGACGTCGAACGACATCACACTCGCAAGTGCCGTCGACCAGCTCGCTGCGCTGAAAGAACGTTCCGTCAGCGCAGTTGAGCTGCTTGATGCTCACGTCGCCCGCCACGAGCAACTGCACTCGTCCATTAATGCCGTCGTGACGTTGGATCTCGATCGTGCTCGCGCCACGGCGAACGCGATCGATGATGCCCGGGCACGCGGTGACGTGCTCCACTCCCTCGCCGGTCTCCCGATGACGGTAAAGGACGCCCTCGCCACCGCAGGCGTCCGATCGACGGGTGGAGCGATTGAGCTTGTCGATCACGTACCCGATGCCGACGCCGATGTCGTCGCAGCTGTTCGTGCCGCAGGTGCCGTCGTGTGGGGCAAATCCAACCTGCCGCGATGGTCGGGCGATATCCAGGCCCGCAACCCAATGTTTGGCGCAACCAATAACCCCTGGGACGTCACGCGCGGACCAGGAGGATCATCTGGGGGTGCCGCTGCTGGCGTAGCGACCGGTATGACACCTCTCGAAATCGGCACCGATATTGGTGGCTCGATCCGGTTGCCAGCCCACTTCTCAGGGGTCTGTGGGCACAAGCCGAGCTACGGCATCGTGTCGCAACGCGGGTACATCGACCGGTGGCCAACGGCAAAGGTTGATGCCGACATCAACGGTGTGGGGCCGCTCGCCCGACGGGTTGACGATCTCGAACTGTTACTTGACGTCCTCGTTCGCCCCGACCGCACCATCGATTCGGTTCGCGGCAGTGGCACGTCGCTGCGCGTGGCCGCATGGCTCGATGATCCGGCGTGTCCCCTCAACGCCGACGTCGCAGCGGTACTCGAGACTGCTGTTGGTGCGATTGAATCGAGCGGGATCAACGTTGACCGCACTGCTCGACCCGATCATCCCTTCACCGACGTCTTCTCGATTGGGTTGCCGCTGCTCATGGCGACGTTGTCGCCAGGGCGCACGGATGCAGAGTTCGATGACTTGACCGCGCGTCGAAGCGACCCTGATCCGACGATGAGGATGCGCGCCAGTGGGTCGACGATGTCGCATCGCGAGTGGGTGTATCTCGCCGAGCAGCGAGAGGTTCGGCGAGACAACTGGGCGCGGTTCTTCACCCACCATGACGTATTGCTCGCTCCTGTTGCCTTCAGCACCGCGTTTGCCCATGTCGAAGAAGGCAACCTTTACACCCGACGCCTGCCAGGCGACCACGGCGACCGACCATACGCCGAGCTTCTCTCGTGGACGGTCCAATTCGGCTACGTCCATCTGCCGTCAACGGTCGTGCCGGCTGGGTGGACACCATCGGGCCTGCCGGTCGGGATCCAGATCATCGGGCCCTATCTCGGTGATCGCACCACGCTTGAATTTGCTCGAGTGGTGGAGTCGATCACCGGTGGTTGGCGGGTACCGCCCGTCGTCTGACAGCGAACCAGAGAGCCACACCACCCCGAAGGAGAGAGCATGGATGACCTGACCCGGCGGGTTCGACGCCTTGAGGATGCTGAGGAGATCCGACGGCTCAAAGCGCTGTATTGCCATTTTTGTGACATCGGTTATGACGCTGACGGGATTGCGTCGCTCATTACCGAGGACGCCGTGTGGGATGGTGGTCGGACCTTCGGCGTGCATCACGGCCGAGAGGCGATTCGTGAACACTTTCGCGGAGCGTCGCAACGGGTGACGATTGCACGACATCAGGTGATGAACCCGATCATCGATGTCGGTGTCGACGGCGACGACGACTCGGCCAGCGGTCAATGGCTCTTATTTCAGCCGTGCACCGTCGGCGACGAGGCGGTCTGGCTCGCAGCCACCTACAACGACCGCTACCGGCGTGTTGATGGACGCTGGCTCATTGCCGCGACGAAGATCACCGTGTCGTTCTTCACCCCAGCCGACCGCAACTGGGTTGAACAGCGCTTCCTGCCGGGGCGCGAGCCGTAGCGCCGCGTCATCACCAATCGTCTAACTGATTGCGGGAACGGCATCGCCAACGAGCAGTGTGCGGAGTTCGCGCTTGAGCACTTTGCCGGTGGCGTTGCGAGGCAGGGCATCGATCACGTGCATTCGCGCCGGCACCTTGAACTTGGCCAGACGCTCCACGCAGTGAGCGATGAGCGTTGCTTGATCAAGGTTCGCATCGGGCGCTAGCACCACCACCGCCACACCGGACTCGCCCCAACGTGGATCGGGCACCCCAACGACCGCCGCTTCAACAATTCCCGGCAACTGATAGATCACGTTCTCCACCTCGGCGGGATAGACGTTCTCGCCGCCGGAGATATACATGTCTTTCCATCGATCGACGATGTAGATGTAGCCCTCGTCGTCGGTGCGCCCGGCATCACCTGTTTTCAGCCATCCATCAACAAACGAATCAGCGGTGGCGTCAGGTCGGTTCCAATAACCCGGAGTGATGTTCGGTCCGCGGGTCCATAACTCCCCCACCTCGCCCGCAGCGACATCTGCCCCGTCGTCGCTCACGATCCTCACCTCGGTGTGCAATAGCGGTTTGCCCGCTGAACCGATTTTGCGCATCGCATCTGCTGGATCGAGAAACACCGATGAGGGACTCGTCTCGGTCATGCCGTAGCCCTGAGCAACCTCAATCCCGCGCTCAGCCCAACGCTCCATGATCGCCAGTGCACACGGCGCACCACCGACACCGGCGACCTGCAAACGACTGAGGTCAGTCGAGTCGAAATCTGGATGTTGCATCATGAACTGATACGGCGCCGGCACTGCGAAGAAGTGCGTGATCTCCATCGTGGGATCACCGATCATGCGTAGCGCTTCACCTGGGTCGAACGTACGGGCGACCACGATGCGTCCACCCGCGTGGAGCACCGGATTCGCGTAGCAGTTGAGCCCGCCGGTGTGGAATAGCGGCAACACCACGAGTTGCACCGTGTCGGGAGTGATCCTCGCCGGGATACCGAGATTCACGACATTCCAGAACGTCATGCCGTGCGTGATGATCGCCCCTTTGGGATGACCGGTGGTGCCCGACGTGTACATGATCGTGCTGGCGTCGTCGTGCGTGACGTCGCAGGTCTGAGGAACCGCGCCGCTTGACACGATCGCCTCGTAGGCGTCATCAATCACGATGAGATGTTGGACACCGCAGCGGGCAGCGAGTTCGTGCGCCGTGTCGGCGAACTCGGGCGAGTAGATGAGCACCGACGGCGATGAATCGCTGACGATGTAGTCGAGTTCACTGACCGTGAGTCGCCAGTTGAGGAGCACTGCAATCGAGCCGATGCGCTGACCAGCGAATTGGAGATCAAAGTATTCGGGGCCGTTGTGCGCGAGGAGCGCAACACGATCGCCCTTGGTCACGCCCAGTGATTGCAGGTGTGCGGCGAGTGCGTTGATGCGGTGATGTAGATCGCTGAAGGTGAGTGTCCGCGCCGTGGCTTGATCAACGATGGCCGGCTTGAGCCCACGGTGATCGTGGTGATGGGCAATCCAGTCGTACGCACGGATAGTGGCTGGCATGGCGCAACGTTAGAGAGCACACCGATGCCCAATCGGTGTCGGACGGATCAGGTCCGCCCGAGCACCTCG
>JAPOJQ010000061.1 GCA_029978335.1 Actinomycetota bacterium | reverse complement strand
CAACCGCATGGCCGTTCTCGATTCGCCTCCCGGAATGTCGGTGCAGCAGATCAAGGAATGGCGCAGCGATGTTGCGATGTACGACTCAGCCTTCGCCGCCTTCTACTACCCGTGGATCAAGGTGTCGAACCCAGTGCCGACCAATGGCGATGATGAGATCCTCGTGCCGCCATCGGGACACATGGCCGGTCTGTGGGCCCGTGTTGATGACACCCGTGGTGTCTGGAAGGCGCCCGCTAACGAGATCGTGCGTGGGGCACTCGACGTTGAAATCCCGATTACCAAGGCTGAGCAAGGGCTGCTCAACCCGATCGGCATCAACTGCATCCGTCCGTTCGGCACCCGCGGCATTCGCGTTTGGGGTGCCCGCACCCTCTCGTCGGATAGCGACTGGCGCTACATCAACGTGCGTCGTCTCTTCAACATGATCGAAACCGCGATCATGGAAGGCACGCAGTTTGCCGTGTTCGAGCCAAACGACCAGAAACTTTGGGAGGGCGTGAAGCGCACCGTCGGTGCGTTCCTTCGTGGCCTCTGGCGCGATGGCGCCCTGTTCGGTGCGACCCCGGATCAGGCCTTCTTCGTCAAGTGCGACGCTGAGAACAACCCGCCCGAGTCGATTGACGAAGGCAAGTTGATCGTTGAGGTGGGTATCGCACCGGTCAAGCCGGCCGAATTTGTGATCTTCCGCATTAGCCAGTTGAAGGACTCCTCGTCCTGATCGGACGAGGGGTTCTTCCCCAATCCGCTATAACAACAACACCGAAGGAGTGACATACCGTGAGCGATCATGATTTGGAATATCTGGGTTCCCAGTTCGGTCTGGAGATCGATGGGGTCGAGCTTGCTCGATTCACTGGCATCTCCGGACTGGGCTACGAGAGCGAGGTGGTGACCTTCCAGGACACGCTCGCCGACGGCAAGATCGTCACCCGTAAGCGGCCGGGCCGCATCAGCTTCCCGGACATTGTCCTCAAGCGTGGCCTTTCGGCTGACAACGCCCTCGTCGACTGGTACCAGACCGTCGTCAATGGCGCAGTCGAGCGCAAGAGCGGCTCCATCGTGATCTACGACCAGACCTCGACTGAAATCGGTCGTTGGAACTTCGAGAACGCGTGGATCTCCAAGTGGAGCGCCTCAGATCTCGACGCTGGCACCGACGACATCATGATTGAGGAGATCACCATCGCGCACGAGTACATGGAGCGCGCCTGACCCTGAGCCGTAAGGCCAGGCGATGAGCGCTTCAGAGGTGAGATAACGTGTCAGGCTTGCGCACCGAATTCGAGTTCATTCTCCCCAAGGGTCTCGTCGACGATGAGGGGACCTTGCATCGGGAGGGAACGATGCGGCTCGCCACGGCTCGAGATGAACTCGAACCGTTGCGCGATCCAAAGGTGCGCGATGCCGATGACCCGTATCTCACGATCGTGGTGCTCTCACGGGTGGTCGTGACCCTCGGGACGAAGTCCCGGGTGACGCCCCGCGATATCGAGTCGCTGTTCGCGGCTGATCTGGCCTATCTGCAGGACTTTTACAGCGTTGTCAACTTCGGTACGGAAGACGAGATCGAGACCTTGGTCCGATCCGTCGAGGAGACTCGCTCCGCCATCTCGCCTCGCCGGGGTGGCGGAGCATGGGTCCCCGAACCCGAGCCAGAGATTGCCGTCGGCGCAAACGCTGAATTCGATGGCGGTGACGCCGACGATGATGACGACGATGAACCCGTCGTGACCGCACCCCGCCGTACGCGCATCGAAGAGGTGAAGCGCTCGGGGTCGGGATCTGACACCGATGCATGAAGCGTTATCCGGAGTCGGCGCTCTGGGATGAGGTCGCGTACCTCGCCTATCACCTTCACTGGCCGCTCCACGATCTGCTCGACTTGGCCCACCGTGACCGAGTCCGATTGATCAACATCGTCGCCGAACTCAACCGGCGATCGATCGAAACATTGCGTTCCACCTGACATGCCGAGCCTCTCCGCACTCCTCGGTGGCATCGACCACCTCTTCCAGTCCGCTGGTGCGTTGTCGACCTCGTTCCTACTCGAAGTTGACGGTCTTCCCATCGGACGTTTCAGTGCGGTGAGCGGACTGCAGATGTCGGTCGAGGTTGAGACCTACGCCGAAGGTGGCGAGAACAACTACGAGCACAAGTTTCCAGGTCGTGTCACTTGGGACAACTTGGTGTTTAAGCGTGGGATCACCCACGACAACAATCTCTTCAACTGGTTTGAGATGACCGTCGGTCCCGGCTTCATGCTGACCGATTCGTTCAGCCGTGCCACCGCCGGGATCACCATGCTGTCGGCGAACGGTCGCCGGCTCCGCTCATGGGTCGTGCAAGACGCGTTCCCCGTGCGGTGGAAGGGACCCGACTTCGACGCGACTGCGGAGGAAGTCCCGACCGAAGAGTTGGAGGTGGCGCACCATGGATTCACATCCGTCACCTTCTGATGTCCCTCGCGTTCGCCGCGCGCTGACCTCTCTTGAGCGCAGCGCCGTCACGCCACTGCCGCGCGTGGGCCTCGTGCTTCGATCGGCGCTGTCGTTTGGCCGACGCCTTGGCGTTGGTCTCGGCCAGCGTGAGGTGAGCAGGTTCCCGGTTGCGATGGATTCGGTGCGCGTTCCCGATGGTGCATGGCACCTGCCTACTCAGCAGGAGGCACCAACGGGTCCGATCGATACCCAGATGGCGGCACTGCGAGCTGCGATGACAAAGAATCGCCCTGCCAAGCAGGTGGAGCGGTCGACCCGCGGCGTACCCATCGTTGCCCGTCGGATGGGTCGCACGATGAAGGGTGAGTCGGTCGGCCCGAGCGGGCTGACACGTCAGATGCGGTCGGCTGAACTGGCAATTCCTCGGAACGAGAGCCACGGAGCGGATCGCGCTGCTCACCAGCAGGTAGTTCCAGAGGATCCGATGGAGGCGTTGCGACGTGGGATGCAAGCCCGACGCAATGCCAGACCTGGCGACGCAGGAGCACCCGCTGCTGCAACCCCTCAGAAGTCCTCGACTCGACCGGGTGGAACCGGACCGACGCCACGTCGTCCTGATCAGGTTCGCCGATCAACTGATGCTGGCGTATCGAGGGAAGCTCGACCGTCCCGACCCGCTCCGCGAGCTCGGTCAGGACCGCGGCCTCCTCGCTCAGCCACCGATGCTGACGGCACCTCAGGTGCCCGAGACCCGGCAGCAGAGTCCACGGCCTCATCATCGACAGAGCGAACGTCATCGGCACCGACCGTTCGACCATCGTCGCCAGCAGCAGCGGTCGCCCCATCGCGAGTGCTGCGCCGGCGCGCAGTAGCGACGTTGCCCATGGCTGGACGTCGTCGAGCACACGTAGCGGATCACCCGTCCGGAACGGTCGGTATTCGACCCCACCAGTACTCACCCGCTGGGGTTGCTCGACGTTCTTTGGCGTATTCAGTGGCCACCTCGATGACGGGAATTGGTCCGGCGGCCGAAGGTGAGAACGGGCCCACCCGACCGGTCAGCGTTGCTGCTGCATTGGCGCCTGCGGCGGTGGCCCGTCGCGAGACGACCACCTCACCGCAGGCGGTGCCCTCCGATCGAAGCCGCCCGCTTTCGGAGCGGGTGGCTGCGCTGGCAGCACGAGATGGCATCCCG
Organism: Actinomycetota bacterium; assembly: GCA_029978335.1. Classification (GTDB taxonomy): domain Bacteria; phylum Actinomycetota; class Acidimicrobiia; order Acidimicrobiales; family Ilumatobacteraceae; genus Casp-actino5. The sequence goes on along the minus strand of JAPOJQ010000061.1, from coordinate 4,532 downwards.
GTTACACAGGGTGCGTCGCCGTCGGGTCCCGCCTCGCCTCAAGCCGTTGGATCGACTGCAACTGGTGCACTGGTGCTCACACGCAGCGCGATCTATCGCTCGGCCTCGTCAGCGTCCGTTGCCCGTCTTGCACCGCCGGTTGACTCAGATGCGATGACGTCACCTGCACGGAGTGCAGTCCGCTCAACCGCAAGTGGGCGAGCGTTGCATCGGCTGGTGCAACGGGCGGCGAGATCTGCCCCACACAGCAACACCCCGGACACAGTGCGAGGTCACGACCACGGTGGTGGACGCCAAGTCGAGGCGAGGCAGGCGTTCGAGTCTCCCTCATCAGGTAGCGCAGCAGCTGCATCATTGGCGGCCTTGCCACCGAGGCTACGGTCGTTGTCGAACGATGCAGCGGTGGAGCAGGGTGTTGTCTCGGCCGCGTTGCAACCGAGTTCCGTTGTGTCGGCAGTGGCTCGGCGTGTTGAGCGTCCGGCTGCAGCTGCGAGTGTGGTGGCCGCGGGTCGTGCGTCAACGGTGTCCGCAAGTGAGGTTGGGCCGGTCACGCCGGCGACGAGCGCACCGGTTCTCGGCACGCGATTGACGGCGGCACAGCTTGCATCAAGGGTGGTCTCACGCCGTGTTGACGCTTCGGCGCTGCCACATGCACGCCCACAACCTGCCGATCGTGTTGCCCGTCGGAGTGCCGCCACAGGGTCGCCACTCGTTGGGCAGATCGCTCGTACGATGACGACCTCGCGAACGATGGCAGCGACCCAGTCGGCTTCGGTACAACGACGGGTGGCGAGTGCCGTGAGCGATGCGCAACCGACTCGTGTGCTTGCTCGGCGAGTTGCCGCTGACGCATCATCATCTGCCGTTGCATCACGTGCACCAAGCGTGGGACCGAGCGCAGCTCGAAGTAGCACGATCGGGGCAACAATCGCCCCGCGATCATCGACGACGCCGATCGCGCGTCGCTCATTGCCCTCGACCACCAGCGCCACTGCTCCGACGGTGATGGCGTCCCGATCATCACGGCACAACGCACCAGCACTGGTCACGACGGCATCTGGGCAGTCGGTGCCTGCCGCGGTGATGGATCGGTCGCTATCGCTCGCCGAACGCGTCGCGGCCCTCGCCGGCGGTGGGGCATCGGTGTCAACTCGTTCGGTCGGAGCGAGCGTTTCGGCCGGTAGTGCAGCGCCGGTTGTACGTTCGACAGCGTCGCCTCGGAGAGCCGCAGTCGCATCCCCTCTTCCGGAGGCCGCAGCATCGGCAACGGACTTGGTGTCAGCTTCGTCGCCGGTGTGGTCGCTACCAGTTGCAGGACGAGCGATTGTCGCCCGACGGGTCGAACGGTCCGATGCTGGCTCGATTGGTGCAGTGGCCATTCAGAACGAGGCCATGGCTACCCAAGAGCCGGGGAGGTCTTCGGAGGTGAGCGTGCGCCACCAGCCTTCCACTGCACCGGTGCGGCGAACCGTGCGTGACGTACCTGTGCGTCGCGTCACCGTGCGGCCGCCCACTTCGGTGATGCGGATGATGGCTGCCGACAATCGCTCGGGAATCGTGGTGACCGGGGATCGCGAGCAAGCGCAGCGCGAGCAGAGGAGCCGCCAACAGCGCTGCACATCCTCGTCTGGAGCGGCACTGCCTGACTTCTGCCGCCTTCCTGGATTTGGCGTGCAGTTCAAGGTGGGAGCGCCCCCGGCACCAGAAAATCTCTTGATCAGTGGAACCGTGTCGACTGGTAACGAGGCGGGGACAGCATTGGGCGTGGCGTCGTCAATGGTGATCGGTCCCGACCACTCGATCATGGGTTCGGCGAAAGTCTTCAGTTCAGCAATGCGCCGGCGAGCGTCGCGCTCGGTCATGCGTTCGGTAGATGCACGAACCACCGTGATGCGTTCCGCCGACACGACATCCCCGTCGGCATCGCAGGCCGCAGGGCGTCCGGCTACGTCGGCGGTGACGGGCGGTCGAAGCGACGATATTCCTGCCGCAGTACGTGACCGATCGCTACCACTCGCTGAGCGTGTCGCTGCCCTCGCTGGTCGCGGTGCTGGTTCTGTGCCCGCGGCGACACCATTGACGTCCTCAGTGGCACGTGCGACCCTGCCTGTACGGCCGGCCGTCGCAGCGATCGCGGGTGGTCACGCCGGTGGTGTCGACCGTTCGGTGGCGCCGCGCTCAACGACTGCACGAGGTGCCTCGACTTCGTCGACTCGACTCATCCGTACTGGTGGGTCCGACCGTGTGGTACCCGCACCGTTGCCTGCGCCGCGTACCCCGATGGTGACCCCATCGAGCGCACCGTCATTGCCGGCGGCAACGGCACCATCAGGGCCGTCGACGTCATCGTCGACGGGTCCGTTGCATCGTCAATCCTCAGCCACTCCGAGTCGTCGAGTTGCATCGGTCGCACGACAGGCGGATCTTTCGCGAGCCGCCGTTGACGAACCGAACAGCCCACCGACCCCGGCTCGCCGAACGGTGCGATCACAGACAGCGATTCAGCGCCGGGCGATGCGCACGACTGCTCCAGCACGGTCGGTGGTGTCGCGGGAAACAGCGCCTCCGCGCGCACCGATGCGAAGCAGTTCACACCACACCGATCAGATCGAGATGACCGAACAACTCCTCGAGGCGCTCGAGGAACGAATCCTTCGCGCGCTGGAACGGCGTGGCGGTGTTCAGCGAGGATGGTTCTGACATGGGAATGTTCTCCACCAAGGCGTACCTCGAGGTCGAGGACGGCACGAAGATCGAATGCATGTTCAACCCGAGCGAGTTGAGCTTCTCGGTCTCAGCTGCATGGGATGACGGTGAGTCCAAGCCAGGACAGTCAGCCCCTCAACTCGAGTTCTCGTCTGGCCAAGCGGGCACGATGACGCTCAATCTGTTCTTCGACACAACGAACTCAGGTAAGAGCGTGACGACGACGACGAACAAGATCATCAACCTGACCAAGGTCAGCACCAAGGTGTCGGGTTATGACAAGTCGAAGAACAACGGTCGCCCACCGACGGTGACGTTCCATTGGGGCAAGTTCCGTTCCTTCAAATCGGTGGTGACCGACGTCGAGGTCAACTACGTCCACTTCTCGAAGACTGGTGACCCTCTGCGCGCGCGAGTAGCAGTGACGTTGAAGCAGTACGCAGATGACTCGAAGTTCCCTGCGCAGAACCCGACGTCGGGCACGCCAGCACCGCAGCGATCCCACATGGTGCAACCTGGCGAAACCCTCGACCGGATCGCGTGGCAGCACTACGGCGATGCGACTCGGTGGCGAGCGATCGCCACGGCGAACCGGATCCGTGATCCGTTCTCCCTTCGTGCTGGAACGATGCTTGACATTCCAACGGTGGACACCTGATGGCTGATCCGATTACCCAAGTTCCCGTTGTGAAGGTTGGTGGCTCGCCGCTCACGGCCAAGGTGATGGATGACCTCGTCGACATGCGTGTCGACCTGTCGGTACATGCGTCGGGCTCTGCCACGCTCCGGTTTACCGACGCCGACTTTGCGCACATGGATTCCGGCAAGTTTTCGATCGGTGCCGACCTCGTCATCTCCATCACCGATGAGAAGAACACCGTCGGCGAAGTGTTCTCCGGCGAAATCGTCGCTGTCGGCATCGACCAAGTGCCGGGCAGCCGGCATCAACTGCTCGTCGAGGCGTACGACAAGACGCATCGTCTGAGCGGCACCACCACGATCAAGGCGTACCTCAAACAGGCCCGCGACGCGGTCGTGAAAGAAATCGCCGGTCGGCATGGCCTCACGCCAAAAGTCGATGCGGCGGGAGGCCCCGAACCGTACCTCTTACAAACTGGTACCGATTACGCGTTCTTGTGGGAGCTTGCACGCACTGTTGGCTTCGAGTGGTTCGCCGATGGCAAGACCCTGTATTTCCGTAAACGTCCATCGAGCGCCGGTGCCACGGTGACCTGGGGCGACGACCTCTATCGATTCACCGCTCGTTATAGCGCGGTCGAAGTGGTGAAGAGCGTCACCGTCCAAGGTTGGGACTCAGCTCAGCAAAAGGCATTCAAAGGTGATGCCAAAGATGTGGCGAGTCCAAAACCAGAACAGCTCGGCTCTGATGCATCGTTCGTTAAAGATCAGCACGGCAAGGCCAAAGGCAAGTTCGGCAAACCGCTGATCGTTGGTTCGACACACGTGCGTGACGCCAAAGAAGCCGAGGCCTACGCCGCTTCAATCGGCAACGACCTCGTCGGTGCTGGCCTCACCGTCCGCGGCGAAGCACAGGGCAACCCGAAGATCAAGCCGGGCACGATGCTGACGGTGAAGAACGTCGGCAAGAGCTTGGCGGGCAAGTACTACCTCACCGAAGTGCAACATGTGTTCGGCGCAGGGCGGCCGATGGTGACGAGGTTCGCGGTGACCGGCCACCGCGGTTCGACCATTGTCGACGTGATGCGGGCCGGGCAGACCGGCGAGGCCTTCGGTAGTGAACCAGTCGTCGGCGTGGTCACCAACACCAAGGATCCCGAGAACCTCGGTCGTGTGAAGGTGATGTT
>JAPOJQ010000053.1 GCA_029978335.1 Actinomycetota bacterium | reverse complement strand
TAGATCGCCAACGCCACCCACGGCACTGCTCCAGCGATACAACCGAACCAGAACGGCGTCCACCAGACGGGCTGACCTGGGCGATTGACGACTTCCATCAACCAGCCAAAGAGGATCATCGCTGCGTTGGCACCGGCAAGACCGATGAGCGCGGCGACTTCGGAAATGCCGAACACCATGGCGATCAGCACGATCATCAGCGTCGATGACAACGAGTACTCAACCCACCGGAACCGGTTCTGTTGACGTGAGAGTTCACGCAAGTACCCACGCCGGCCAACGGTGGCGACGATGCCGTGGAACAACGCCGACAAGAACAAGAACGCAGCCGCACCCCAGGCGACGGGAACCTCGAACATCAACCCAATCCGTGAAGGGTCGACGCCTGGGCTTGGCGGACCAGTCCAGTAGTTGGTGGTCACCGGAAGATCAAAATCTTTGGTGGCGAGCACAAGCACCATCACACCCTGCACCAGATGCGCAATAGCGGCGATGACGTTGAGCCGTTGGAGTCGGGCCGCTTGTTCGGCGGGAATGGCGCTGTCGGACATGACTACCTCCTGAACGGACTCAACAACCACGCGGTTTCGAACGACATTCCCGAGCGTGCGGGAACAACTTCGGGATGCACGTGGTTACATCGGCTATGACCCCCACCCGTCACCCCCGAATTTCGGTGAATCCCGAGGTGATGGATGGCGCTCCGTGTATCTCCGGTACTCGTATTCCAGTCGCCGCAATTCTCGGCCAACTCGCCGCCGGGCGTGATCAGCGCCAGATCCTGACCGACTACCCGGTACTCACGCCGCTCGATCTCAGCGCCGCCCTCTCGTTGGCAGCTCGTTCTCTCTCCTAGTCTGCTCGGGTGCCCGACACCCTGATCCCCGGCGATCCCGAATCCACCGCTGTGGCACGGTCGTCGATGCCGTTTTGCGAACTGATGGGACTCGTGGTCGACTCTTCGACCCCCGACGGTGTGACCGCACGGGTTCGCTGGCGACCCGAGTTCTGCACGGTGAACGGCAACCTGCACGGCGGTTTCTTGATGTCGCTCGCCGACGCCGTCGGTGCGTTGTTGTCGGTGCACCATCTGCCTGATGGCGCTGGCACGTCAACCATCTCGTCATCGACGAATTTCCTGCGTCCAGCCCCCGAAGGTGACTACACGGTGAGCGCGACACTCGTGATGGCAGGTCGTCGCACCGTGACCGTGACCACTGACGTCATCGCCCCCTCAGGCAAATTGGTCTCGCGCACGACACAGACCCAAGCAGTGCTCGTGCAGTGACGTCACGCGCGCGCTCGCATGTGCTGACGGGCGGCGACGAGCGATGCCATTGCGGCGACCGCAGCACCAGCAGCAACACATGACGCGATCGCTGGTGATCCCGCAGCATCGGTGACGCGGCCAGCCACCACCGGTGCAATGCCACCACCGATCGCGCCGAGCAACGTGACGATCCCGCTCAACGCGCCGAAGTCACTGGCGTGAAGCACATCTCGAGCAACGATGCCATCGAGCGCACTGATCGCCCCGATACCGGTGCCCGCTACCACCACGTAGACGCCAGCGACGAGGTGGTTACCGCTCGCCAAAATCACCACGCACGCGACCCCGACGAGGCCTCGTGCGCCGAGCAACAAGTTCCACGAGTCAATTCGTTGCAGCGCCCGTCGCAGCGGCAACCGACCAAGGAGTTGCAGCACGCCGCGGGCGCCCGCAAAACCAGCTGCGACACCAGCGGTCAAACCCGCCCATCGCATGATCGACAACTGGAACACCAGCAGCGTCGACATCGCCATGTAGGTGAGCATGACGCCGACCGCATGCCATCTGATCGCGCCATCGCGTGCGGCAACAACCAGCACTGAACGCCAACGAGTAGGTGTCGAAGCCACGTTGGTCGGCCCTCGACGGATCACCCGTGACGCGACGAGAAACGCGATGAACGCAGCGCCGGCGGGCAATTCGATCGCAAGGCGCCATCCGAGATGACGACGCAACACTTCGGTGATCGGAATCGCCACTGGCGAGGCAAACGCTCCCCAGATCGTCAGCCGGATGATGCGCTGCATCGCCGCGTCTCGGTCGAGGCGAACGATGATCGCTTGGGTCATGCCATAGAAGCCCGCAGCCGCGCTGATACCGCCACCGAGGGCAAAGCAGACGATGAACTGCCACGGCGCAACGGCCCGACCGGCGAAGCCAACGAGCACTGCACCAATGGGGCCAATCACGCCAAGTACGAGGGAAGGTCCGTGGCGGTCGAGGATCCTGCCCGTCGCAATCGACAACACGCCGAGCAACATCTGCGCAATGCCAAAGGCGATGCCGAGCCGAGTAGCCGACATGCCGAGGCCATCGCCGATGTCGTCGATCAGTACCCCGAATCCGTAGTACCACGAGCCGTACACCGCAATGGTCAACACGCCGAGAACATCAACCGTCCAGTCGACGCGGGGACCACGTCGTTGAGCGGAGATGGTCGTCACCTGCGCATCTTGGCAGAGCAGCGACGGCATCGATCGCTACGGTGAGGACGTGAGCAATGAACGCCCCGATGTGACCATCGCTGATGGTGTCGTGCGCCTCCCCGATGCGCCGGGTGCACGCGAGTCCAGCGACTGCATGTCATGCGGCTCCCATTTGGCCCGACCCTGGAGCACCCCTGAAGGTCGAGCGTGGCTCTGTCGGGAATGCGCCACACTGCACGGCATCGGCTGCCCCTAGGCGTTACGACGATCGCAGTCGTTGCGACCAGACGACCGCCATGATCACGACAGTTGCACCAACGGCCTGAAGGCCACCGAGGCGCTCGCCGCCAATGGTCGCCAGCAACACGAGGGCGAGCACCGGTTCGATCGTGGCGAGGAGAGCGGCTCGAGCCGGGCCGACACGGGCGACGCCAAGAAGGAACGCCGAACCGGCGATCACCGTTGCGAAGATCGAGAGCCCACCCATGGCCACGATCGCGCGCATGCCGTTCGGCACGGAGACCCCGCCGGCGATTATCGCAATCACGACAGCGGTCGCGAGCGACCCGGTCAGGCCCCACGCCGCCGACACCATGCCATCGCTTCGACGATCCGTGGTGGCCCCAACCACACGCTCACTCCACAAGATGTACGTGGCGTACAGCGCAGCGTTCGCGACCGTCATGATCGCCCCGACGATGACCCCCGACCCGGGGGCGTCGAGGATCTCAGGAGCGGTGAGCGCAATACCGACCATCATCAACGCAATCGGAGCAGCGATACGCCCAGGTGCCGGCCGGCCGAGTAGGTGCCCGCCGATGGCGACCATCGCGGGATACGTGTAGATGATGACGACGTAGAGCGCACCGCTGAGTTGCTCAAGCGCCGCGAACGCGAGCCACGCCAACACACCAAAGAGGAGCCCCATGCCGACGCTCTGGCGCCACTGCACATCGAAGGGTGCAGCCCCATGACCCCAACGTCGCCGAACCGCAACGATGATCCACGCGATCGGGGCGGCGATCATGAACCGCCACACCACGATGTCGACGGCACTCAAGGTTTCGAGTGCAACCCTGGTGAAGAGGGTGAACGTGGCGTAGCCGGCAGCGCTCACCATCATCCACACCACGCCGAGCGACAGCGGACTCTGCGGCCGTTCTCGACCGTGATGCGGAGCCTCGACGACGGTCACGAAGGCTGGAACGTACTGACGCTTGCCAGCGAAGGTGATGATGCAGACATCCGTACAGGGAATACACCTCACGGCCGGTCGTGTTCGCTGCACGGGCCATCGATGTACGAACGATGAGCCATCGACCCGATCGCTGTGCGCGCTGACGCCTAGCCTTCGCCCATGACGAACGATGCTCCATGGGCTGGTGATGCCTGCTCGCTGGTTGACGAGTTTCGCTCCGGTCGACGCTCCCCTGTTGAAGAGACCGAAGCGGTGCTCGTAGCCATCGAGCGCGACCCGTTCAACTGTTTCTCGTTTGTCGACCCAGAGCGAGCCCTCACCGCGGCTGCGCACGCCGACGTGGCGCTCCCCTTCGGTGGCGTGCCGTTCGGCGTCAAAGAACTCGATCAGGTAGAGGGCTGGCCCGACACCTCAGCATCAGTGCCATTCGCCGATCGGGTCGCCACCGTCACGTCGACCAACGGAGGACGGATTCGCGACCGCGGTGGCGCCGTGATGGTGGGTTTGACCACCGCCAGCGAATTCGGCGGCGTGAACGTGACCCGCACGGTGCTCAACGGTGTGACCCGAAATCCGTGGGGTGCCGACCGCACTCCGGGAGGTTCGTCAGGCGGAACGGCAGCGGCCGTGGCCAGCGGGCTGGTCACGCTCGGCACCGCCGGCGATGGTGGCGGATCGATCCGGATTCCGGCCGGATTCACGAACCTCGTCGGGCTGAAAGGCACGTTCGGGCGCATTCCGCGCTCGCCAGGCGCTCGCTACGGCAACCTCACCGTCAACTACGGCTGCCTCTCACGTTCGGTGCGTGATACCGCTCGCTGGTTCGACGTGGCAAATGGGCATGACGCACGTGATCCGCTCTCGCTACCGCGAGTCGAAGGTTGGGAGGCGGGTCTCGGCACCCTCGGCGAGGCGTTGCGTGGTCTTCGGGTTGCGGTAGTCGCCGATTGGGGTGGCGCAGTGGTGGCGCCGGCGATGTGGGCACATCTCGATGATGTTGCTGCGCACGTGATTGCCGATTGTGCGCTGACCCGCGTGGACGGCATCGATACGACGCTGCCACGCATGGGCGGCGCGTGGTCGATCTCGGGCATGATCTCGATTCGGTCGGCGCTCGGAGAGGCGTGGCCAGAGTGCGCTGATGAACTCACGCCCGAGATCCGAGCAGGCCTGCAGTTCGCTGAAGGTCGCTACGGCGTCGAGGCCCGCGAGCGGATTGAGCGTCGACGGGTCGATGTCAACGAGGCGATGGCGCGGATCTTCGATCCGGTCGATGGCGTCGACCTTGTGCTGTGCGCATCGAATCCCGACGTTGCCTTCGCTGCTGAGGGCCCGTTGCCCGGGGTCTTTGGCGGTATCGAAGCCGGACCCGGCAACAACGGTCTGTTGACGTTCCCAGCGAACCTGCATGGCAACCCTGCGATTTCGGTTCCCGCTGGCTTTGTCGACGGTCTGCCCGTCGGTCTGCAGGTGGTCGGTCGTCATTTCTCCGAACCATTGCTGCTTGAGGTGGCATACCGGATGGAGCGGTCGATGCCATGGCCGCTCATCGCCCCAGCGGCCTGAGGTCACGGTCGATGCCACACCGGGCGTTTACCGTCACGGTATGGACACCGGTATTGCGCTCGTCATCGCCGCCGCCTTGATCGCTCTCGGGTTGGTGGCATTCGCTCGGCTTCGTCCGTCATCGGGGACGGCGCCAACTCAAGGGATCGATGCCGATGTGTTGACCGTCGCGATTCGTGGCGGAGTCGAAGCTGAAGTTCGCCGCGCGATGACCGAGTCGCAACAGGCTGCCGCACAACGCACCGAGGCGATGTTCCGCAGCCAGTCAGAATTGATCGGTCAGCAGATCAATTCGCTGTCGGGGGCGGTGACGTCGCTCAAAGACTCCTACGAGCAAGAGAAGGGCACCGTCTCACAACTCGCACAGCAGCTGTCGGTGTTGCAGACGTCCACCACCTCGCTCGCCAATGCGCTCAAGTCACCGACCGCTCGAGGATCCTGGGGTGAAAACCAGCTGCGCAACGTCATCCAGTTGGCTGGCATGGAGCCCTACTGCGACTACGACGAGCAGTTCACGGGTGGCGAGGCCGAACGCAATCAGCGACCTGATGTGGTCATCCGTTTGCCCAATGGTGCATTCCTGGCTGTTGATGCCAAGGCGCCGCTTGCGGCGTATCAACGCATGCAAGACGAGACCGACCCAGCACGCAAAGATCTCGAACTGAAGGCGCACGTGAAAGCGATTCGCGATCACGTGAAGGCATTGGCTGATAAGCGCTACTGGGAGCAATTCCCGTCAGCGCCCGACTTCGTTGTGATGTTCATTCCTGGCGAGGGTTTTGTGAGCGATGCCATGCGTCATGATCCGGCGCTGCTCGAAGAAGCGATGCGTTCACGGGTGTTGATCGCCTCGCCGGTCAACCTTTTGGCGTTGCTGCTGGCGGTGGCGAAGGGATGGCAGGCCCACAGCGTCGCTGAGCACGCAGCCCGCGTCGCCACCTTGGGCGAGGAGCTCTACAAGCGTGTCGGCACCGTGCTCGACAAAGTGTCTCGAATGGGCAGCGGATTGAAGACCGCGACCACTGCCTTCAACGAGATGGTCGGCTCGATCGAAGGTCGAATGCTGGTGACGCTTCGCGAGTTCAAAGGTCTTGGCGTCGTCCAAGCCGATGACATCGCGACGCCACCGACGATTGATCTTGTCGGCCGGGAACTCACCGCGCCCGAAGCCTCGGCGGGTGAGCTCGGCTCAGTTGACGATCTCTGAGATCTGCATGGTCGGCGCACCGTTGGTGTAGTTGCCGAGGTCGCCCATGATGTCGGCCATGCGTGGGCTCTGCATCGCAGCGCCGAACGCATCCATCGACTCGAAATAGAACGACACGCTGGCAACCGCTGGGCCGTCGATCCCACGATCGAGTTCAACCCGCACCGGGCCGAACGCGTCGACACACATCGGCACATGGCTGTTGGCGTAGTAGTCGTGGTCGAAGGTGATGCCATCACCCTTTGGGTACGAGACCGTGAGCTTGATCATGATGCGACGTTAGCGATGCGACGTAGGTCGTCGAGGAGTCGTTGATGGAGTTCGGAGAGCCGCCGGTCGGGTTTGACGCCGTTCGAGCCGACATCTGGCGACAATGCTGCGACCGCCTCATCGGTGATGTCGCTCAATTCGCGGGCCCAGGTGCGCGAGATGACGATGCCCGCGGCCATAGCGCAGAGCACCTCTTCCCGCACGATGGCTTCTCGGTCGGGGCCAGTGGGGAGCGGCCCGATCCGCAGGTCGCCCCGAGCGATCTGTTGCACGAGGGCGACGCTGGCGATATCACGCACTTCGGGAAGATCCGGGGCGGCCGGTGCGACGGTGGTGGGCTGCTTCTTGCGACGACGACGAAACATGGCTCTCCCGGGTGCGGTGGGTGGTGCCCCGATGATGCACCATCGGTGTGGCAACGAGGGATCACGACTGTCACACCCCACATCTAGATTGTTACCAGCGGATCGGAACCGCCGCCGGCCACGCACATCGGCTGACATGGTTCCCCAGGTTTCAGCCCTTCGGGGCAATAACACGGAGGGCCCATGGGCACCCCGATTCCCGATCCAGCACAACTGCTCGCCGAGCTTCTCGACCTCAACGTCGACGATCTCGATGCCGCCGGAGTACGTGCCGCCATGGGCCGACACCGGCTCGTCGAAAGCGCCGTCCACCGGCTCGATGCAGCGCTGCGGGCACGAGCCCGGGAACTCACTCCGGCACCCAATCCGAGCCCCATCGGACCGACACCGTCACCCTCACCGGTTCGGCCGACAGGTGGCATCGCACCAGAGACCCTCGACGGCATTGCAGGCATCGCCTCCCCCGAAGGTCGTCGCCGAGACAGCCGATCGCTGCTCATCGAGCGTTTCCCTGAACTCGGCGACGCACTCACCAGAGGCCTGTGCAGCACCGACCATCTCGATGTCATCGCTGGTGCCATCAGTCGAGCCAGTGTTGAGATCGTCGCACGACTCGGTGCCCACCGCAGCGAGATCCTCAGCAACGCCATGGCGCTCACCCCATCGCAACTCCGCCGCTGGTGCGATCGACTCCTCACCCGCATCGCCGCCGAACTCGGCGTTGCCCGCGAGGCACAACGCAAGGCCGCCACACGTCTGCGCCACTGGCTCGATCGTGACACCGGCATGGGGCACCTCCACGGCACCTTCGATCCCGACACGTATCACCGACTCACTGCGCTGCTTGACGCTGAGACCGGTCGCCGCATGAAACGCGATCGTGATCAGAACCGCGATCACGTGATGGCACACGCACTTGTCGACCTCGTCGCCGGCACCAGTGACTCGCCCGAGGGCAGCCCGGCGGTCACGGTCATCATCGACGCTGACACCCTCATCCACGGCGCTCACGCCAACACCGTGTGCGAACGTCCCGACGGTACAGCAGTCGATATCGACACAGCACGTGAGGCGGCCTGCACCAGCGACATCGTTCCGGTGTTCGTAACTGGCGGCACCGTACCGATCGCCGTCGGACGCACCCGCCGCCTCGCGACGATTGCTCAACGACGAGCGATCGAGGCCATCCACAGCTCCTGTGCGATTCCCGGATGTGAGGTGTCGATCACCCGATGTGAAGTGCATCACCTCATCGAGTGGGAACAAGGCGGCTGCACCGACCTCGACAACCTCATTCCCGTCTGTTCCCATCACCACCATCGGGTACATGCCGACGGGTGGCAGCTGACGCTGGCTAGGGATCGAACGCTCACCGTCACCCGGCCTGATGGGAGCGCCGTAAGCGACTCACCCGATCGCCTACCTCGCGCCGGCTGAACACGACGCGGACCAATGACCCTGTGCAGCGAGTGGATCCGGGTTCACCATGGCGGCGCACCATCCCCCAGCCATGGAGCCGATCATGTCCCGAAAGAAGGTTCTCGTCCTCGGAGGCAACTTCGGAGGTCTCACCGCCGCGCTCGCCGTACAGCATGAACTCCACGGCGACGTTGACGTCCGCGTCGTGTCGGCATCCGATCGGTTCATGTTCAATCCGTCATTCATCTGGATTCCGTTCGGCAAGCGAACTGCGGACGATGTCACCTTCCCGCTCGAACCCACATTCACCGAGCACGGCATCGACTTTGTCCATGCAGAGGCAACCGAACTCCAACTTGACGCCAAACGCGTGGTGACCACTGCCGGCACGTACGACTACGACTATCTCGTCATCGCCACGGGCTACCGCAACAACTTCGATGCCATCCCCGGCCTCGGCCCAGACGGCAACGCCTACCCGACCACCTCCCTCGACGACGCCATCCACGCTGGCGAAGGCTGGAAGCGCTTCCTCGACAACCCAGGCGACATCGTTATCGGAGCCAGCCAAGGTGCCGGCTGCTTCGGCGCCGCCTACGAGTTCTTATTCAACACGAGCTACCAGTTGAAGAAGGCCGGCCTGAAGAAGCAGGTCAACCTCACCTACGTGACGTCCGAACCGTTCCTCGGTCACTTTGGAATCGGCGGTCTCCCCCACGGCGAGCAGCTCCTCGGCATGTTCCTGAAGAAGGAGAAGATCGCATCGGTCATCAACGTGCCGATGGATCATGTCGACAAGGGGCGTCTCGTGCTCGGCGACGGCACGAACCTCGACTTCGCCTACGCCATGATCGTGCCGCCATTCGTCGGCCAAGACGTGATCCGCAACACGCCCGGCATCGCCAACGACAAGGGATACGCCGCCGTACGCGACACGTATCAGACCGCATCACGCGATGACGTCTACGCCGTCGGCATCGCAGCCGATGTGCAGGTGCCGTGGCAGACACCCACTCCGGTGGGCATCCCCAAGACCGGCTTCCCCACCGAACAGCAAGCGCATGTTGCGGCGAAGAACATCGCTGCACAGATCAACGGCGAGAGCCCGCAGGCACACAAGGAGTTCGGCGACATCCCCGCCGTGTGTGTCATGGACGC
>JAPOJQ010000106.1 GCA_029978335.1 Actinomycetota bacterium | reverse complement strand
TGTACGGAAGGAGTTTGAGAATGTCTTCTGGATCAAAGGTGCCATCAGGCTCGCAGATGCAGATCAGGTCGGCGTCCCTGGTTTCAGCGAGACCACGACGGATCGCGGCGCCATATCCCTGGACTGATTCGAACACCTCTCTCGCCCCGGTCGTGGCCACAGCCGGCGAGGTGTCCGGATGCGCGTTGTTATTGACGACGAGCACCTCGTCGACAATCCCGAGCGCCTCAAACCTCGCGATACAAGAAGCAATCGAGAGATGTTCGTTGTAGGTGGGGAGCACGACCACCAGTCGCTTGTTCTGCCACATGTCACGAGCCCTCCTGGCCAGGGATATACAACCGTGCGCCAGGAAGATCATGCCTCACGTACGCATCCACCGGCATCGGTAGTACCTCGAGCGATGCCTCTTCGGACAAGAACGGATCACCGTTCTGGAACACATACGCACGACGTGCGACCTCGCTCGCGGTCACCTCGGCTTGGGTGACCGGCAACCGAACACCCCACGGAATTCCCGGTTGCCACTCAAAGAGCGCTCCCCACGGGTGCCCGGCGACGGCAGTGGCAATACGACTATCACTCAGATACTCGACGGGAAGGGTGAACCAGTAGTTGCCGAGCAACACGTCAACACCAGCCTCGTCCAGCAACTCGATGATGCGGCGGCTGGTCGCATCGGGATCGCCGCCCACGGGTCTCGCCTCAGACGCCAACCATGGGACGGTGAGGGCAACGGCCAGCAGCACGGGAAGGGCGAAGGACACGGCTGGTGATGGCGTGATACGCCTGCCGACTGTGCCGAGGCCTTCAACGAACGCCATCACGATCAACGGCCACGCCACGATGGCATAGCGACCGTCGTCCACGAATGACAGATTGGCAAACAGTGCGAGAATTGGCCACGCTGCAACGAGGGGTACGACCACTACCCGACCTGCGGGACCTGACCGCCACAGGGTGACAGCCCCGAGCACGACCACTCCAAGAAGTGCCACGTAGACCGCTACCGCCAGCGAGTCGGGGCCGACCCATTCCCCAGACACACCGCGAAGACCAAATGCCCTCGGGAGCAGACCCGAGAAGAACCGAACGAATCGGTCGAGCCACGGCTCAGTCCAAGGAGAGGGCTGATTGAGGCTCACCCAGTTGTGGCGAACATTCCACGCGAGGAACGGCAGGTTGACGACCACTGCCGCTCCGACCGACGGAATCCACCAGGCACGCATTGATCGGTAACGGATGAGCGCCACCACCGCCACCATGGGTATGGCGACCGCAAGAAACATCGGATGCGAGTAGAACGCAAATCCAGCTGCTGCGCCGATCAGGGCCGACCGGCGTCGACTCGGTGTTGTGCTTTCGGCAAGTTCTCGCTGAGAGGCCGCCAGCGTCACCACAACAGCGAGCATCCCGATGCCATATCCAATGTACGACCGAGTTGAGAGCACGAGGAGAGGACCGGGCGCCACCCACATCAGTCCAGCTCCAGCGATCGCGCCAAGCGTGCCAAGTCGCGGCTTCACGACGACTCCGAGAACGACCGCAGCGCAGCCCCACCATAGGCTCGACAACAACTTCAGCGCGATCGCGTGCGCCCCGAACACTGCAAGCACAGGAGCAAACACATACGCATCGGTGACACCGGTGTAGACCGCTCCACCCATCACCACCGCCGGTCGGCCTCGCAGTATCTCCCGAGCCTCAAGACCGGTGTAGGCCTCATCGGCATTCACCATGCCCTGCGGTGAACGCAGGACCCACCACCGCAGCAAGACCCCAATCACTACAACAACGATGAGCGCTGCAGTTGCGATTCGCCTGTTGCGCGCCCCCGTGTACATCTCGCTCAGGTTAGGTCTGGACGCGTGAGAACACGGGGAGCATCACGGCTACCCTGCCGGGCATGTCAGTGCTCGTTACCGGTGGTGCCGGCTACATCGGCTCACACACCGTTCGACTCATGCGGTCGCTTGGACGACAGGTCATCGTGCTCGACACCCTTGAGCGGTCGTCAGCCGACGCCCTGCTCGGTGCACCGCTCGTGGTTGGCTCGATCGCTGACTCTGATCTCGTTGCCACGATCTGTCGTGACCACAACATCGACACCGTGGTGCATTTCGCCGCGCACAAAAGTGTCGGCGAATCGATGGCCGATCCGGGTCCGTACTGGACGAACAATGTCCATGGCACCGTGCAGTTGATTGAAGGCATGCTTGCTGCCGAGGTGAATCACATCGTGTTTTCCTCATCGGCATCGGTGTACGGCACGCCCGAGGTTGTGCCGATCACCGAAGCAGCCGCGATTCGACCAGAGAACGTCTACGCCGAGTCAAAGGCGATGATGGAGCGGATCATCGACTGGTACGGAGTCACCCGAGGCTTGCGCAGTGTGAGCCTTCGCTACTTCAACGCTGCGGGAGCGAGCATCGACGGCGTCATCGGCGAGAACTGGAGGATCACCACCAACCTCGTGCCCCTCGTCATGAAGGCAGTACTCGGTGCCTCCGGACCGGTCAAGGTGTTCGGGGACGATTACCCAACACCAGATGGCACCGGAGTCCGTTACT
>JAPOJQ010000043.1 GCA_029978335.1 Actinomycetota bacterium | reverse complement strand
GTAGCACGCGCGCTCGCCGGTGAGGTTGAGGGCCCGTACACGTGGTGGAGCAACCGAGGGCAAGCATTCGACAACAACGTTGGGTGGCGGATCGACTATCAGATCGCCTCACCTGAACTCGCGGAACGAGCTGTTGCGAGCACCGTCGACCGGGCACCGAGCTACGCAGAGCGTTGGAGCGACCACGCTCCCTTGGTTGCTGACTTCAAGATCTGATCGTTCAGATCCGCTCGAGCAGCCCGCCGTCAAACAACGGCGTCACGCCGAAGGCTGCAGCATCCGCTGACATCTCCTCGTCGGACGGCACATCACCAACACGCGCACGAGCAGCCGCCTCGAGCACCAAGGGCAACACGGTCGCATCACTCGTCGAATTCAAAAACACACCCGGGCGCCCCAACACAAACCGCACCGCACGGTCGATCGCCTCGGCATCGCGCAACGGCTCGTACCACGAGTAACGCGGACCAGTTGCGTCATCAGACCACCGTCCACGTGCGATCGACTTGATGGTCTGCACCGCAACCTCATGCTCGGCGCATACCTCGATCAAGCGCTCAACCGACGTCCGGTACGACCCGATCGCCAACAGCGCCGCATTCACCGGGAACAGCACCGAGTCAAAGTCGAACCGTTCGAGGCTCTCCAGGTGCATGTCAACAATGCGCAATCCATGACCGGTCACCCCGATGAAGTCCACCAAGCCCTCGTCGCGAGCCTGAGCTAACGCCGCAACAGCCCCGTCAGGAGCGAATGCCTGCTCCCACTCGTCGGGTTCGACGAGATTGTGCAACTGGATCAACTCGACCTTGTCGACGTCCATCCGTCGCAACGAATCCTCTAACTGAGCGCGAGCCGCGTCTCCCGAACGCTCACCCGTCT
The DNA here is from genome assembly GCA_029978335.1 of Actinomycetota bacterium. Taxonomy (GTDB): domain Bacteria; phylum Actinomycetota; class Acidimicrobiia; order Acidimicrobiales; family Ilumatobacteraceae; genus Casp-actino5. Next base: position 13,169 of record JAPOJQ010000043.1, on the reverse strand, counting down.
TCGTGGCGAGAAATACCTCCGACCGATGCTGGGCCAACCATGGCCGCATCACGTCCTCGGCATGACCGTACGAATGCGCAGTATCGAGATGGTTCACCCCTGCCGCGAAAGCCAGATCAAGGGTGGCGGTGGCTCGCTCTTGCGTCATCGCTCCGAGCGCAGCACCACCGAAGATCACCCTCGACGACAGATGTCCGGTACGTCCAAACGGTGCACGCTCGATCATGGATCGACCCTACAGCGCACATGCCAGCCCTGTCAGGGGGAACCGTGCCGGCCTTCGGCCTCCGCCAATTCATCAACGCCATCAAGCGGCGGCCGAACCGTGCGGTACACGGCGCGCCCCAAGAGATGAGTGCCAACTGGTCCGGTCACGAGTTGCAACACCACCACGAGCAGGGCCGTTGCGAGCGCGACGGTTGAGCGGACCGCAAGCGCCACGCCAATCGAAATCGACAACAAACCAAGCGTCGGTGCTTTCGCCGCAGCATGCATTCTCGAATACGTGTCGGGGAACCGAACCACACCGACACCCGCCAGGAGAATCAACGCAGACCCAAACACGAGCGCAACCGCCGCCACCACCTCAACAACGACCACGTCAGCCCCCTCGCCTTTCGACATAACGAGCCATCACCCCGGTGCCGACAAACGCCACCAACGACACCACGAGCACCGTGTCGAGCGATGTGACCGAGTCCTCCCGGGCGGTCGCTACGAGGATGCCGCATGTCACCACCATCAAGAGACCATCGAGCGCGATCACACGATCAGCGACCGACGGCCCGCGGAACAAACGCCAGATGAAGCCCATACCCGCCACGCTGATCAGTACGAACGACACCGCAACTGCAAGGTCGATCATGATGTCACCGTCCCCGCCAACTGTGCACGAGCCGTCCGAGAGCCAAACGCCCGCACCGACAACTCCTCAATTCGCATCAACTCCTGACGCACCTCTTCGATGTCGTGCAGATGCAGCACGTTGACGTACACCACCGGCGGTGAGCCAACGGCCTCAATCGTGACCGTGCCTGGCGTCAACGTGATGACGTTGGCAACGACCAACAGGGCTAACTCCGAATCGGTACGCATCGGGACCGCAATAATCCCGGTGTTGATTCGATTGCGAGGCGTCACGATCTCCCACGCCAACACCAAATTCGACTGCACCAACTTCACCAACACGTATCCCAAGAAGTACAGCAACGAGATCGGGGCAATCCTGGCGCGGTCCTCGTCGCCGCCGGCGCATGCGGCACGGGGCAACCGGGCAGCAATCAATACAAGTGATGCCACCAGACACCCCGCAACGACATTGCCCACGCTGAGGCCATTCCACAGCAGCAGCCACAACGTCACCAGCCACAATCCCGCGCCCGACAGTCGCACCGCCGTCATCGACCATCCCCCAACACTGCGGCGATGTAGCCCGATGGGTCAAGAAGGTCGTGCGCTGCGCGTTCGGACAGTTCATAGAGCGAGCCCGCTCCAATCGAGAACGCCACCGACATCGCCGCCAACACCAACGTGGGGATCACCATCAACATCGGACTGCCGAGTCGGCCATCGATCACCGGTGCACGCATCGGCACTTCGTCAGCCTCGCCCCAGAACACGCCCGCCCAAATCTTCGTCATCGAGAACAGGGTGAACAACCCAACAGCAAGCGACACCGCAACGATCCACCATGCCCCCGACGCAATGCCCGCATCAGCCAACGCGAACTTTGCGAGGAATCCCGAAAACGGCGGCAGACCAGCGAGGCTCAACGCCGGCACCAAGAACAACCCGGCGATCACCGGTGCCGAACGCACCAGACCTCCAACCGCTGACAGTCGGCTCGATCCTGCGCGGCGATCGACCAGGCCGGCTACCAAGAACAGTGCGGTCTTCACCACGATGTGATGAATCACGTAAAACACAGCGCCGGCAAGGCCCGCCACGGTGAAGAGCCCGAGGCCCAAGATCATGTAGCCGATCTGGCTGATGATGTGGAACGCGAGGATCCGCTTCATGTCGTCTTGTGCGATGGCGCCGATCACACCAACGACCATCGTCAAACCGGCAACCCACAACAAGACCGTTCCCATCGTGTCGGATGGGACGACCAGCAACGTCTGCGTCCGGATGATGGCGTACACCCCGACCTTGGTGAGCAGACCCGCAAAAATCGCCGTGACGGGACCGGGCGCCGTTGGGTAGCTGTCGGGAAGCCAGAAGAACAACGGGAACAGCCCAGCTTTGATGCCGAATACCACCAACAACAGCAGGGAGAACCCTGTGCGAACCGACTCGGGCAACTCCGCCATCCGAACCGCGAGATCTGCCATGTTCACCGTGCCGGTTGCGGCATAAATCAACGCAAGCGCGGAGATGAATAACGTCGACGCCACGAGCGAAATCACCACGTAGCTCATCCCAGAACGAATCTGATCACGACGACCACCAAGGGTGATCAGCACATAACTTGCGGCCAACATCATCTCGAACGCCACAAACAGGTTGAAGAGGTCACCGGTGATGAAACTCGCTGACACACCCGCGGCGAGCACCAGATACAGCGGATGGAACGAGACCCGCTGGCGCTCCTCGCCTGCCTGACCGATCGCGTACACCGCCACGACCAGGAGCACCGACGCCGACACCACGAGCATGATTGCTGACAGTCGATCGACGACCAAGGCGATGCCGAGCGGCGCTGCCCACCCGCCCGATGACTGCACGATGTAGCCAACCGAATCGGCTTCGATGAGCAACGCGACCGATACCGCAACGATCGATGCCAACACCACCAGGGTGATCGCGCGCTGCGCTCCCCGCCACGCGCCGAACACCACCGAAAGTCCCGCCCCCAACAACGGCAGCACGATCGGCACGGCGACCAAAGCCTGCATCGTTGACGTGGACACACCAGCCGCGATCATGCGCCATCACCAACTTCGAGTTCGCTGGTGATCGGATCGCCATCATCGATCTCGGCCTCAGGACCATCAATCGTGCGGCGACGCTCGAGGAACCGGTCCTCGACATCATCCTCGACCATGTCGTCGCCGGTGATCTGCCAACTGCGGTATCCCAACGCCAACAACAACGCCGTGACGCCGAAGGTGATCACGATCGCCGTCAATGCGAGTGCTTGCGGCAATGGATCCGCCAGCGTCGCGAGGTCGGTTGACCCGTCGGTCGCAACGATCGGTGGACGACCGCCAGCACCTCCAGACGTCACCAACAACAGGTTCGCCCCATGCCCGAGCAGACCGATACCGATGATGATGCGCGTCAACCGACGCTGCATCAACAGCCATGACCCACACGCGAACAACAACGCCGTCACCAACGCCAACAGCACCGTCATGACGAGACCTCCGCCACCGACCGCGCATCGCCAATGTCAGCCTCATCGATTTCTTCGCCGAACGCCTCATACGCCATGAGCACGAGGCCTACCACCACGAGGTACACCCCAATATCGAACGGCAACGCCGAGGTTGCCTTCAGCGTGCCGATCAACCAAACATCGAGTTCGAACACCGCATGCTCAAGCACCGACCCGCCCAACACCATCGGCACCACTGCGGTGAGCACCGACACGATCAAGCCGCTGCCGAGTATCACCCATGCGCGAGTCGGCAACAACGAACGAACCGCCTCGATACCACCAGCGACAAACACCAAGCTGATCGCCGCACCGGCGGTGAGTCCGCCAACAAATCCGCCGCCAGGCTGATTGTGGCCAGCGAACAAGAAGTAGAGCGACAGCACCGCGATCGATGCAAACAACAACCGCACGGATGCATCCACCACCGGCGAACGCAACAGCGTTGATGCCATGACCGAACGTCGAGCGGTGCGAGCAAGCGCCACCACGCCGAGGCCTGCCACCAACAGCACGGTGATCTCACCCAACGTGTCGAGGCCGCGGAAGTCAACGAGGATCACGTTGACCACGTTCGATCCCTTGCCGTCGGGCACTGAGCGTTCCAACATCTCGGCCGACACCGACGGTGCGGTCACGGCGTCACGACTCTGCGACGCAACGAGCGCAATGACGAAGATCCCCACACCGATCATTGCCGCCACCGCAACACGCAATGGCGCGGTCACCGCAGGCACTCGATCGGCAAAGCCTTTGGGCAACACACGCAGCACGAGCACGAACAACACCGTCGCCAAGGTCTCGATCGCGAATTGGGTCAAGGCGAGATCCGGCGCCCCCTGGACCACATAGAAACCGGCCATGCCGTACCCCACCGCGCCCAACATCAAGGCAGCTGCGATCCGCCGATGTACCACCGTTGCGCCGATCGCAGCCGCAACGACGAGCGCCATCACCGGCACGTGCACCCACGAGCCAATCCAAGGCGACGAGCCGTCGACCGCGCCGATGACAGGGACGATCAACGCCACCGAAGCGACGCCGAGGATCACCATCAGGTACACGGGCAGCGAGCCGTTCTGCACGATCCGTGTGATCCGTTTTGCCGACCGCAACGCCCCCGTCACCAGCGCCCAGAATGAGCGCTCGGCGGTTGGCATGGCCGCAAAGGGACGATGGACGACCTGCTGCACTCGTGTCACTCGAGCACGAGCGAACACGAGGGCTGCTCCGATCACAATGATGACCACCGATAGCCACAGGGCGATGTTGACCCCAGCCCACAACACCACCGGCTTGGGGTGCGAGGTCGGGTGCAACGCCACCGTCGCCGCACGAACCAATGCGTCCACCACGACGGGGAACAATCCGGCAATCAGTGACGACCCAGCGAGGATCACGGCTGGCGCCGTGAATCCGAGAGGTGGAGCAGGTGCATCACCGTCAATCATCGGATGATCCGCATCAGCTGCGGTGTGGTCGCTCAACCGACCAAACACCCCGAGCACGAAGCGCGCCGAGTACGCAAACGTGAGGATCGATCCAGCCACGATGACGACGGTCAGTATCACGGCACCAGCGAACGATCCCTTGGCCGCCGCCAGCAGTGCTTTCTCCTTACCGATGAAGCCCAGCAACGGCGGCACACCAGCCATCGATGCAGCGGCCACCACCGCAGTGACCTTCACCGCGCGCCAACCGTCGCCAAGCGACGCGAGCCGTCGCACATCACGTGTGTGGGTCTGATGATCGATGATGCCCACCACCATGAAGAGCGCCGCTTTGAACGCTCCATGAGCGAGGATCACGATCACCGCGGCCTGGGCGAGGTCATAGGTGCCTGCGCCGAACACGATCATCAAGAACCCGAGTTGGCTCACGGTGCCGTGTGCGAGCAACACCTTGAGATCCACCTGGCGCAATGCTCGCCACCCACCGGCGATCATCGTGACCGACCCCACCGTCACGACGAGAGGGCGCCACATCGGCAACGCCACCATCAATGGCGCCAACCTCGCAACGAGATACACCCCGGCTTTCACCATGGTCGCGGCATGCAGATAGGTCGAGATCGGCGTCGGCGCAACCATCGCACCTGGCAACCATCCCGAGAACGGCCACTGCGCTGACTTGGTGAACGCTCCCAACAACACAAGCAACGTGGCTACCGTCAGCACGGCACCCGACGGCGGTTGATCTGCGAACACCGTCGCCAACTCCGACACGCGATACGTGCCCGCCGATTGCCCGATCATCACGAGACCGGCAAGCATGGCGAGACCACCAGCTCCGGTGATGAGGATCGCCTGGAGTGCAGCGTCACGGGCCTTCGGGTTCTTGTCGTCGTTGCCGATCAGGGCATACGACGTGATCGATGTCAGTTCCCAGAACACGAACAACGCCAATAGGTGATCGCTCACCACCACGCCGGTCATCGCGCCGGCAAACACGGTCAACAGTCCAGCGAGCCGCGCGAGTCCCGGTTTCGATGACGAGAAGTACCCAAGGGCGTAGATGCACACCATCACGCCGATGCCAGCAACGAGCAGCAACATCACCGCCGACATCGCATCAACCCTTAGATCAATCGCAAGGTCGAGGCCTGCAACCCACGACAGTTGCTGTGTGATCGCCGCACCGCCGTCTCCGCCATCAAGTACCGATCCGAGCCGGGGCACGAGCCACGCCAACGTCACGATCGGAGCGATGGCGGCAACGGCGAAACCACGTCGGCCGAGACGATCACCAGCAACAATGATCACGGTGCCGAGCACGGCATGGAGGACGAGGATGAGGGCGAGCACGGGTATCAGGGGGTAAATGCCGACCCGACTTCCCGGCGCTCCTCAGTTGTGACCGTCAACCATACGGCCGTGGAGTTATTCCCGCACCGCCATTTGCCGTGAGCGGCCACGTGTTCACGTGGCATTCATGAAATGACGAACCGCCGCAGGCACCACCGCAGCCAACCGCTCCGACGCGGCGCGCAGATTGGCAAGGAACTGCTCCCCCGTCGGCGTCGGATGGTCGACGAGATCGGTGATCGTCTTCACCGCCACGAACGGTGTGTGGTGCAACTCACACACCCAGGCCACCGCTGCAGCCTCCATCTCTTTCACCTCACCATCGAGCGCGAGGATCCATTCGCGATCGGTTGCACTCTCATCAAGCGCGTTGCCCGTCGTCACGATGCCGAGCCGCGCTCCAATCTGATCAGCCAAGGCCGGCGCACCCTTCCACACCGTGTGCCGACCGATGCCGTACTCGCGTAACTCCTCGATATCGATCCGACGATCGTGACGCACCACCGTTGGCCACGACACATACACATCACCCACCGATGCACCTGCTCGTTGCCAACCGCCTGCGGTGCCAGCCGAAATCACCAGATCAGGAGCAAAGGTGTCGATGACCGCTCCCGTGTTCAACACCGCCGGTTCCGTTCCGACGAGATCAACACCATGACGCGGGTCGACGCCATTCACCGCAACCACCACACGATGATCGTCACGATCCGCGACGAACCATTCGAACGGTCGTCGGGCAGGAACCGGATGGGGCACCGCATCGAAGGCAGTGACTAACGGACGGGCCTCCGCCCGCATTGCCATCACGATCGCCACGGTTCGCACGTGCACAGTGAACCACGCTCACCGAGGTGGCATGACGATTACACCCACCGCCACCGGCGAACGTTGCATCACCCGCCGCGCGGTCTGGCCAAGGAACGCCTCGCCCGCCACCTCTCGCGCCTCCACTCCCAAGATCACCAGGTCACAGAACTGCTCCTCAGCTGCCTCAAGAATGGCCTCGGCCCGTGAATGATGATCCGAAAAGATCCGGTCACAGCGCACACCCGACGCTGTCGCCAGCTCTGTCGTTGCCCGCAACAACTGCTGGCCGACCGGATCCGCATAGGAGCCAACCGAACGCTCATGGCTACGGAACGTCGACCGCAAGAGGCGTTGCACCGACGTCGGTGCCTCCGTTGGATTGACATGCAGCAACTTCACGATCGCTCCCGACGATGCGGCGAATGAAATCGCCAATTCCGCGGCTGCGCGAGATGGCCGCGTCGCTGACACCGGCAACAACACCCGTTTGAATCCTGCTGTCGAGGTCCCGGCGACCTGCCCTGGCGTCGGCCGCAACAACAACACGGGCACGTCATGTTGACCGAGCACTGCACGAGTCACGGCATCAGGGCTTGGCCACTCGACCGCAGGATCAACAGCCTCAACGACCAAGTCGAAACCAAGGCGAAGTTGTGCTTCAACCGCTTCTGCTGCCTCACCATGCGCCGGCACACGATCAATTCGACGCTCACCGAGGCGCTCGGAACAACGCTCGACAATGTCGAGCTCTGTCTCGTCGCCGGCATCAGCAGGCGCAAGATCGAGCAACGTGACCGACATCTCCTCAGGGAACGCATGCCCGAGGAACGACGCCACCGGCCCGCATGCCGCCGCATCAGTCACCGGCAACAACAAGTGCCCCGGCCGCACCACCACGTTCTGCGCCATTTGTTCCTCGCGACGCAAACGAGCCTGTTCCTCTTCAGTTCCCGACCAACCCGACACCAAGGCGCGCAATGCCGGAGGCGCCACCACTGACGTGGCGATCGCCATCACGACCACGATCACATACGACTCAGCATTGAACACCTCAAGGTCGAGACCAACGGTCGCGATGATGATCCCGAGCGCACCACGGGCGTTGAGCGCCATACCCAAAGCGAATCCCTCACGATGCTCGAGCCCAGAGAGTCGAGCACCGGCCCACGAACCCACAAACTTCGACACCGTGGCCACCATGATCAACACCACCGCCCACGCGATCACCGTCGTGTCAGCAAGGAGTGCCACGTCAACCCGCAACCCCGCAGTTGCGAAAAAGATCGGTGCCAACACCGACGAGGTGATCGTCTCGATCTGTTCTTCAACGTCACGGCGGGCATACCGGCTGCGTCCTAGGAGAATGCCGCCAACAAATGCGCCGAGCACCGCCTCAACGCCCAACGCCTGCGTAACGGCACCCAAACCGACGGCCATCGCAATCGACATCGTGACCCAGCCACCGATACCGACATTGCGACGGCGAAGCGACTTCAACACTGCGTCGACAATGCGCTGCCCGAGCGCCGCTGCAATCGCCAAGAACAAGGCGAGACCGGCAAGGGTCGTGAGAAACTCGCTGAGCACGAAGCGTCCAGTCGAGATCAGACCTGCGATGAGTCCGAGGACCACCCAGCCAACCACGTCGTTGGCCATTCCAGCGGCGATCGTGAGCTGCCCGAAGTTGCGGCGCAGCAAGCGGAGATCCGCGAGGATCACGGCGATCACCGGCAGCGACGAGATCGTCAAGCCGGTTGCCAAGAACAAACCGAACAACACCCGGTCTTCACCATCGAAGAGAAACGCGTCGGGAATGACTGCTCCGGTGAGCCCGCCAAGCACAAACGGCAACACCAATGAACCAACGCTCACCAACACCGCGGCACGACCAAGACGGCCAATTAACGCCAGATCAGTTTCAAAGCCGGTCGCCACCAGCAACAACATCACGCCGAGCCAGCCAACGGTGAACAACATTCCTGACTGCACTTCGTCGACAGGGAACAGCCACTCGAAGGCGTCGGGTAGCCACCGGCCAAACACCGACGGCCCGATGATGACGCCGGCAGCGAGTTCACCCACGACCGACGGCTGACCAATCCGTTTGCAGGCCTGACCGAGTAAGCGGGCCAACGTGAGCAGGACCGACAACTGCACCAAGAACACGAGGATCTGGTGCTCAGAGGGAGGAACGAAGTTCATGACCCACCAGAGACCATAGTCGCCAACGAATCCGCGGTCACCCAGACCTCCGTACTTGCCCGAACTCATCCGCGGCGGCGTCGGCTAGCGTCGTGCGTTCCGAACCGTGCCAACTCGCTGGAGCCGCCGTGACCCCCAACGACCTCCGAACTTTGCTGATCGACCTTGCCACCAACCTTCGGTGGTCGTGGCACCACCCCACCGCTCGCCTGCTCGCCAGCATCCCCACTGCGCGGGTCGACCAGCACCCGCTCGCCGCAATTCGATCGCTCAGCGAAGACGACCTCAAGGCGGTTGCCGACGACGATGTGTTCTGCGCCGAACTCGTCGACCTCCACGCCGAACTCATCGACCACATCACGGGTGCTGCTCAACGTCACCCCGACGTCGTCTACTACTCCCCCGAATTCGGTATCTCCGAACTCGTGCCGCAGTATTCGGGCGGCCTCGGCATCCTTGCCGGCGACCACCTGAAAGCGGCAAGCGACCTCGGCACCTCACTTGGCGCAGTTGGCCTGCTCTACCGCCGGGGCTTCTTCCGGCAAGACCTCGTCAACGGTCAACAATCAGAGCGCTACGAGGTGTACGAGCCCGAGCATCTCGGAGCGATCGACACCGGCATCATCGTCGAGGTGCCGATGGCCGGCCGCATTGTCGACGCGAGGGTGTGGCGGTTTGCGGTCGGACGCGTCACCCTGCTCGCCCTCGATACCGACGTCGAAGCGAACACTCCTGAGGATCGCGCCATCACCGATCGTCTCTACTCAGGTGATCGACGTCATCGTATCGAACAAGAGATGGTGCTCGGCGTTGGCGGCGCTCGCGCCATCGATGCAATGGGTTGGAAGCCACAGGTGCACCACCTCAACGAAGGTCACGCCGGGTTCCTCATGCTCGAACTGCTCGACCGCGCGATCATCGGCGATGGTCGACGCCTTGACGAGGCCCGAGATGCTGTCCGATCCACCGTGATGTTCACCACCCACACGCCGGTCCCCGCCGGCATCGACCGCTTCGACCGCGATCTCATCGCCTGGTATCTCGCCCCGTGGGCCGAGCGTTGGGATGTACCAACTGAAGATGTGATGGCACTCGGATGTGATCCACACGCCGGCACCGACGTGTTCAACATGGCGGCGCTCTGCCTCACGTCGGCCGATCGGGCCAACGGTGTGTCCCAGTTGCACGGCGAGGTCAGCCGCGAGTTGTTCGCTGACGTTCACGGCGGATCACTGATCGGCTCGGTCACCAACGGTGTTCATGCCCGCACGTGGGTAAGCCCCGAGCTTCAAGAGACGTTCGATCAGGTGCTCGGACGACGATGGGACGACGGCGATCCGGCCGCATGGGAGCGCATCGAGCAACTCGATGACGAGCGCATCACCGCCCTGCGAACAGCAACTCGGCACGATCTCGTCGACCTCATCGCTGAACGATCCGGCCACACATTGCATCCCGATGCGCTCGTCATCGGATTCGCCCGACGGTTCGCGACTTACAAGCGCGCCACGTTGCTCCTGCGGCACCCTGAACGACTTGCCGCGCTGCTCGGCGACGAGGAACGACCGATCCACTTTGTCTTCGCTGGCAAAGCCCACCCTGCTGATGAACCCGGCAAAGCGCTGCTTGCCGGCGTTGTCGCCCATGGCAACACCGCCGAAGCACATGGTCGGTTCACCTTCATTCCCGACTACGACATGGGTGTGGCACGTGCCATGTATCACGGTTGCGACGTGTGGCTCAACACGCCAGTGCGACCGCATGAAGCGTCGGGAACCAGTGGCGAGAAGGCAGCGCTCAACGGCGCGCTCAACTGCTCGATCCGCGACGGGTGGTGGGCCGAGATGTCGGACGGGCACAACGGGTGGGACATCCCACTCGCTGCACCTGAGCAAGGATTCGGCGATGTCGCCAATGACGCCCGCGACGACATCGAGTCCGCCAACACGTTGGCGGTGCTCAGCGAGATCGCAGCCGTGTTCCACGCCGACGGAACGGGCCACCCCTCTGCCGCGTGGACGTCACGGATGCGACACTCCTGGCGCACGCTCGGCCCACTCGTCACCGCCGGCCGCATGGTCGCCGAGTACGAGCGCGACTGGTACGCGCCGATGATCAACCGCTGAACATCGCCCTGGCCACGCGCACCGCTGGTGAGGAGAATCGACACTGGTCGACATCAACACCGTCAATCACCGTGACGACACGATGTTTCACAACCGATCGATGATGGGGGCGATGCCCGCATCACGCTCGTCGCCGATGTCGTCGCTCGATGGTGGTCACACGGGCTGCGCGATGACCTGCGCCATTGCCTGCACCATGGAATGCACGACGCCATACACGGCGAACTCGACGACGATGAACTGGCCGGCCTCTATGACGCACTCAACGCCCTGCGGCGGGCGCACGCCACGAACACTTGCGTTGTTGACGACCACGGGCAGGTGCACCCATTCGTCAACGTGGTGATGGCTCAAGCGCACCAGATCGATGAGATCATTCGGATTCTCGATCGTCACGGCGCAGCGATTCCGGACGACCCATGGCCAGGACGGGTCCATCACGCGCCGACAGTGCTCGAGGCTTGTGAAGACGGCCTTGCAGCTGAAACCGGACTGTCGGCGCTCTTCGATCGACTCCTCGCAGCATCAACTCGTCCCGACATCATCGGGCTCTATCGACACCTCCACGACGCCGTTCGACTGCGCCATCTTCCCGCGTTCCGACGTTGCGTCGTCCGTCTAGGCGATGGTGCCGAAGGCCGCGGCCCGGGCGGATAGCGGGCACGACCTAACGTGCCAGGTATGTGGATCCGGCTTCGTCAAATCGCAGTCGCCTGCGCCGATCTCAACGAGATCGCCACTGGATTGAGCGCCGTGTTCGGCGTGGAAGCGTGTTTCACCGATCCCGGTGTTGCCACGTTTGGTTTGAAGAACACCTTGTGGCCGATCGGCACCCAATTCATCGAGTGCGTCACACCGATTGGTGACGATCCAGCATCAACTGCTGCGGGTCGATACATGCAACGCCGGGGTGGTGATACGGGCTACATGGTGATCTGCGAGGTGGACGACATCGCGGCCCGTCGTGCCACCGTCGACGAGCTCGGCGTGCGCGTCGCCTACGACCTCAACTTTCCCGATGAAGGACACATCGGAATCCAGCTGCACCCCGCTGACACCGGTGGGTCATTCCTCGAAATGGACCAGATGGTGATGCCCGGCGGAGGAGAGCGAGGTGGGCCCTGGTGGCCAGCAGGACGGAACTGGCGTCCCTATGTTCGCACCGAACGAGTGAATGCCATCACGGCTGCCACGATCGCCTCGCCCGATCCACTCACCTTGGCAACACGCTGGGCAGAAATCACCCAGGTGCCCTTTGATCTCGATGATGACCAGCGACCGATGCTTGCCTTCGAGAACGCGGTGATTCGTTTCGTTCCCGAGTCCGATGATCGCGGTGAGCGATTGTGCGGCATCGACATCCGCTGCACTGATCTCGCTCAGGTCATCGACGCTGCCGACCGATTCGGCTACCGAAGCGGCGACCGCAAGGTCAACCTTGCCGGCCTTGACATCACCCTTGTCGACCCGGCAACACCATCGGTGTGATCAGCACGACGTCGTCATCGTGATACCGGCCGAACAGTCGCGGTAACTGATGTCGCTGCGTCGGCCGTCGACGTGCACCCACGCCACCCCAAAGGTCGTGCCGCCGCAGTCGGGGAGCACCGTGATGGCGACACCATCGGGCACGGTCTGCACGTCGAGGATGCGAGCGTTGCAGTAGCCATCAGCACCAGAGGTCGACACCTTGAATCGCTCATACCCGTCCGGCATCTGATCGACGAGCAACGTGTATTCGCCACTGCCCGCTCCGACGCTGACCCCAAGGAGTTGGAGTACTTCGAGATCCTCGCTGACCACCTCGCCCGAGGCAGCGGTCGTCGTCGAAGCCGCAGCCGTCGTCTC
>JAPOJQ010000055.1 GCA_029978335.1 Actinomycetota bacterium | reverse complement strand
CTGGTCAACCCCGCCGTAGCCGTTCGGCGCCGAACTGAACCCTGACGTTCCCCCCGATTCAGGTGACGCGCTCTGGAATGAGGTCGATCCACCGTTGGTCAGAATTTCGAGTCCTGCACCGCCCGCGCCGTAGCGCGTGTACCTATCGGCCTCGACATTGGTCGTCATCCCGTAGGCGCCGACCGGCATCGTGGCGTCCGCGCGTCCCGCTGTTCGGGGTGGCTGGCCCTGGGCACCGCCACCACCGCCGCTGACGGTGTACACCGCGTTCGGTGAGATGCCGGGTCCGCCCGCCCCGCCGGTACCGCCACCCGGGCCGCCGAGATATGGGCCCGAGTTGTAACTGCTCCACCAGGGGTTGAACGAGGTCGTCGCCGCAGGTGGTGCCCCTCCGGAGGTGTCCGATTGGCCAACGTCGGGGGCACCAGCTCCTCCGCCTCCACCTGTTGCACTGAAGGAACCCGTTGGTGTGGCCGGTGCTGAGCGGTTGCCGCCACCGCCACCGCCACCGCCGCTCACAGCAGCGATGACCGTGCCGCCGATCGTGAGCGAACTCGTGCCGCCCGAACCCCCGTCGCACAACGAGGCACTACAGGTTGCCGCGCCGCCTGCACCTCCTCCGCCGATCGCCACAGTGACCGGATCGCCGGGCGTCACCGCAAGATCGAAGGTGTAGTACACGCCGCCACCGCCGCCACCGCCGCCACCATCGCTGCCACCACCGCCACCGCCACCGACGATCAGCACCTTGGCGGTGGTCACGCCGTCTGGAATTGTCCAGTCGCACGATCCGTCGCTGGTCCCTGAAGCCGCAAACCGAGTGCGAGTGAGGTTCCGGGGCCCGGTGTAGTAGCGAGGGTCATAACCCTGCACGTTGAAGTCGTAGTCGTAGCCAGTGACCGACGTGGTGGCGACCGATCCGGAGGAGCAACCATCAACGGCTACGGCCGGATCGCCAACTCCAGCAAGTGTGATCGTCGGAACGGCGAGGACGAACGACAACCAGTGCCTGTGGGCAATCGACATTTACTTAGATTAGACATCTAATTCATTTCCATCCACCCTCAATGTGCCGAAATGATTCCGAGGGCATGCGAGATCGCTCCGACTGCCGCATCTGCCCAGGTGGCATCGTCATCGGGGTCATCGAGGAGATCGACGAGCGCTCGACCCACCAGCAGCGACTGAATGAGATTGGCGACAGCACGAAGGTCAAGGATCGGTGCGATCAGACCCCGGTCCCGGGCGATCTGCAAGGTCGCCGCGTAGTAGTCGACACCATTGCGCTGATTCTCCGCGAGCACCTCGCGCAGCGCCGGGATCTGCTCGGCGGCCGCCAGCGTTGCAATGCGACGCGCCCGTGCGCGTCGGCCGTCCTCGCCCGCACCGAACTGCATCGCGATCGAAAGCCATGCCAACAATTCATCACCGCTCGCAGCCTCCTCCACGATCCGCCGAGTGGCGACGTTGCCCTCGTGGTACGTGGCCAAGAGATCGATTGCCTCAACGGCCGTGATCAGGCCGGCTCGATTACCAAAGTGGTGATAGATCGAGCCCCGAGAAACCTCCGACGCAGCGATCACACGATCAAGGTTGAAGCCCACCGGCCCATGCTCAGCGAGTTCAGCACGTGCGAACTCGATCACGCGGTCCATGGTCGCCCGACCGTCACGGCGCTTCCGGGTGGCAGACATTGATCCGATGGTATCGATTGTCACGCAGCCGGTCGACCGTGTTGTTCGACCCAATCAGCGATGAACTCGGCCACCTCACACCCGCAGAGGTGACCGTGGTCGCCACACGGCTCGATCATTCCGCCCATGGGCAGCGTGCCCGAGTGACCAGCAACGCGACGGTCGGCATGCGCTTGCGGTACCGGATGCCAGCGCCCTTCAAACACCGTGCCCAACACGCGGATCGATGCCATGCGCGTCGGATCGACCTCGTAGGGGTCGGCGTCGAGCACCGTGAAGTTGGCCCACTTACCAGGCGTGATTGAGCCGAGGTCGTGCTCACGCTGCCACGAGTACGCACTTTCGATGGTGATGGCGCGCAAGGCGTCGTGAAGTGACACACGTTGTTCTGGGCCTGCGACTCGACCGGATGGCGTGATGCGGTTGACCCCCCACGAGGCCATCGCCAGCGGGTCGCTCGCGCAGATGGGGAGGTCTGAGTGATACGACAGTGGGATGCCGCGACGAAGCACCGATGCTGCTCGCACCATCTGATCTGCCCGTTCAGGACCAAGACCCCACTGCCCATATCGATCAGCGAATCCGACCGGGTAATACGGATTGGCCGAGACGATCGCACCGACAGCAGCAATGCGGTCGATCAACGCCTCCGTCGAGTTGGCAAAGTGCACGATCACGGTGCGGTGATCGGTGCGGGGGTGTCGGCGTTGGGCGTCTTCGATGATCTCGACCAACACGTCGAGTCCGAGATCGCCGTTCACGTGGATGTGGATCTGCCAGTCGTCGTCCCAGTAGAGGTCGAACATGCGACGCAGTTCGTCAGGTTCCATGATCCACTCGCCGTGATGCCGTGGATCGGGCAACCCATCGCGATCGAGGTACGGATCAGCCATCTGCATCAGTTGGCTGACGATCGCGCCGTCACAAAACAACTTCACCTGACGATCGACCATCGCGACCTTGCCCTCGGAGCCAGCGAACGCGATGCGCTCTCGTGACTCAGCCAGCGCCGCATCTCCCTCGACACCACGCACGGGCTGGGTCCGCGCCTCCACCATGAACGTCGACAAGAATGGCACGTCATCAGCGCCGAGGATCTCTCGATACAGGTCCCATGGTTCGATTGCCCAGAACACACCGGGCTCGTTGATCGCCGTGACGCCATTCATGTGCAAGTACTGCACCAGGAGCCCCAGTCCAGTTCGCATGCGTTCGGGTGTCAGGAACAACGGCATCAGGTAACGACCGAGGGCAAGCATCCATCCGTTCTCCCAGTAATGACCACGCTCAACATCGAGTTGTTCACTCGCAATGCCGAAACCCGTCATCGACTCAGGCGTGATGCCGAGGGCCTCGGTTGCTGACGAGTTGATGTACCACTCGTGTACCGACCGTTGCCAGACGGCCGTCGGGCGATCGCCGGTGAGGCGATCCAGCCGCTCCCGACTCAGTTCTCCGTGCCAGAGCGAGTGATAGCCCCATGAGAACAACCACTCCCCCGGCTCGAGACGATCATGGGCCTCGAGGATCCGCTGGTCGTATTCCTCTGGCGTGGTTGCTGCGGCGAATGTTCGCTCCGGGAGGACCCAATCCTCGGGAGCGATCACCTCAGTAGTCAGCGTGCTGGCACCGAGAAACGGATGCAGATGCTGGTCGATGAACCCAGCGGTGACGATGTGATCAGCAAAGGTCTCGTCGATGACGCATTCTCCGGATACCGCCTCGCGGACCTCGGAAAGCGATCCCACAGCGACCACGCGACCATCCCGAACCGCAACGGCCTCGGCACGCGGTCGTTCATCGTCCATCGTGATGAACGAGCGAGCGGTGTAGATCGTCGTCAGGTCCCCCGGAGTCATCCGAGGGACCATAGACGAGGGGGATCTGGATTTGGTCAGGCGGCGACGATGGCGTCGACTTCGGCCTGAGTGAGGTATTGGGCGGTGTAGGTCTCGCCTCGACGCTCAAGTTGACCAACGAACGCTGCGAGATGATTCATCGAACCCTTCTCGAGGTTGGCGAGAACCGTGTCGATCTCATCGATACCCGAGACCCGCTCACGAAGGTCGACGATGTCGAGATCTTCGATCGTGGCGCCAACCGTCAGTGCGTCAGCCAGGGACTGCGAGCCCAGCGCCATCAGTTCGTCGTACAGGTTCTGAAGCACAGGATCGCTGTACTCCCCTGCGGCAAGACCGATCGCCGGATCGTCGATGCCGTAGCTGTCGAGCAGCCCGAGCACCGATTCGGTGTGGCGGTCTTCAGACTCGGCGATGTTGCTGAATGTCTTAAGCCCGTACATGTCGTACATCGCTTCGTAGACATCCCCGGCGAGCCGCTCTTCTTCTCGAAGGAAGATGAGGTCGGCAGCGATCGCGTCGCTCACACCGACCGTCGTGGTGAGGACGACCGTCGTGGTGGGGACGGCTGTTGTGGTCGTGGTGACGGGCTCAACAACAGCAGTTTCAGTCCCTGCGCACCCGGCGAGCAGTCCGGCAGTTCCGAGGAATACCGCACCGAGGGTGAGGGGTCGGTGGCGGAGTCTCGTGGTCATGATGTCCTCCTCTCAAACGGTGGACTTGTCGGTGAGATCATGATCTCGCCGCGCGGTGAGAGACCGGTGGGTGCCAGGTAAGAGCGAGGTGAGGACGATCAATGGGACGCAACTGCGCGTGGCTGCATCAACGAGATCACGCCACTCAGCGCAGCGAGCCCAGCGAGTGTCGCCCAACCCGCGCGGTAGCCACCGATACCCACGGCCGTCGCCTGCACGGCGACCAACACGGCGACGCCAAGCGCCGAACCGATCTGACGCGCCGTCGAGTTGAGGGCGCCGGCAAGCGCAAACTGCGCTGGTGGCGCATGCTGCACCGCCGACGCTGCCAACGCTGGTGCCACACAACCGATGGCGAGCCCGAGCAACACCATCATCGGTATCCATCTCGACCATGGGTGCGGGGTCTCGGTGACGAAGACCAGAAACGACAGCTGACACACGACAAACAGCACCGACCCGATCAGCAGCAGGTTTCGCAACCCAAATCGATGCACGTTGCGACCGACGATGAATGAGGTGGTCGCCACGATCACCGGCGGGTGGGGCGGCCTTGTGCCTGCTGCGATTCTGATCGTGTCAATCGGCCTGCTTGCGATCATGTGGCTTCGATCGCCGCGTCAACAGACCACCATGTTTGTGGCACTTCCACTGGCCCTGTTCGGTGCGGTCAATCTCGTCCCTACGGCGGACGATTGCATTCCTACAACCACGACCACCATCACCGCCGTCGCTGATACGTCCACGACAACGACGACAACGACGACAACGTCGCCAACGACGTCCACCACTGCGGAGCCGACGACCACAACAGCGCCGGCGACCACCACTACAACTGTGCCGCTCAGTGAACGAATCGCTGCGTGTAAGTCCGCAATCATTCCGTGGTTGTCGACAATCACCGACTTCGACACACGCTCGCAGGCAAGCACGCCAGCCGAGGTCGTCGACTATTACGCAGGACGCGCTGAGGACGAGCTCGATGACTGTTCCGGACTGACGCTGGTGGAGAACGGCACGTCGACCAACCCTGATGCCGGCGAGATCTTTGGCGTGGGATACACCTATCTCACCTACGAGGGAGCCTGCGCGTCCGGCGGATGCGACGGCGGTGCGGGCGGCGACCTGCTCGGCGATGGCGGCGATGGCTTTGCCGGTGGCAACGGTGGCGACGCGGGCATGGTCGGCAACGGCGGCGACGGCGGTGCGGGCGCTGACGCAACCGTCGCTGGCGCAGCAGGCGGACCAGGCGGCAATGGCGGCGACGGCGGATCGATCACAGGCAATGGAGGCGACGGTGGCGATGGCGGCGCCGGAGGCACGGGAGCAGCGGGCGCACACGGTGCCCCAGGCGGTGGTGCCGGTGGGTCCGGTGACGTGGGTGGAGCCGGCGGACCCGGAGGCGACGGCGGGTCCGGCGTGCGAAACGGCGACGGCGGCGACGGCGGGATCGGCGGCGATGGCGGGATTGGCGGAACCGGCGGAGATGGCTCCGACGGCACCATTCTCACGCCGGATGGGTCTGATGGTGGCGACGGCGGGCCCGGCGGCGTGGCGGGTGCTGGCGGACCTGGAGGTTCGGCAGGCGTCACCGGCACTGGCGGTTCGAGCGGCGCGGCCGGTGCGAAAGGCACCGCAGGAGCTGGAGGTAACGGCGGCGCAGGCGGATCGGGCTGGAACGGCATGGACGCAACCGCTGGATCAGTTGCAGAGACCGGCGGAGTCGGCGGCGACGGCGGCGACGGCGGACGTGGGGGCAGCGCCATTGGCGGCGCAGCCGGTCGAGGCGGCGACGGCGGCGCAGGTGGTGTCGGAGGTACCGGTGGCGATGGATTCTCCAGCGCCGCGAATCCAGATGCTGGCAACGGTGGTGCGGCCGGGTCAGGCGGCGCCGGCGGCGCCGGTGGACCGGCTTCAATCGGTGATGGCGGTGACGGTGGCCATGGCGGAGCCGGCGGGTCCGGCGGAGGCGCAGGCCTTGCCGCACCCGGCGGCGACGGCGGTAACGGCGGCGCCGGCGGTGATGGCGGCGTGGGCGGCGAAGGTGGCGGCGCTGGTGCTGGCGGTGTCAACGGTGACGGCGGTGACGGAGGCGCTGGCGGTGATGGTGCCGGTGGCTCGGCCGGCGGTGATGGTGCCGGCAACGGCAACGGTGGCAATGGCGGGAACGGCGCCGTCGGTGGTGTTGGCGGCACCGCCGGGTCAGCAGGCGCCGGCATTGGTGCCGCTGGCACCCAGGGTGCCGTTGGACTGATCGGAGCAGCTGGTGACGGCGGCAGCGGCGGCACCGGTGGTGCCGCAACCGCAACTGGTACCGGTGCGAGCGCCATCGGCGGCAATGGTGGAGCGGGCGGCGACTCTGACAGCGGCACCGCTGGAAACGGTGGCGGCGGCGGCGCTGCGATAGCAACCGGCACCGGTGCGAGCGCAATAGGCGGATCGGGCGGAGACGGCGGCAACACCCTCTCGGGTTCCGGCGGAACCGGCGGCGCCGGTGGTGCCGCAACCGCAACTGGTACTGGTGCGACGCAGGCGCGCGGTGGCGTTGGTGGCAACGGTGGCCTTGCCGGCTCTGGGTCAGGTGGCAACGGCGGCGCCGGCGGCAGTTCCGTCGTCGACGGCGACGCGACCGGATCGGCAACGGGCGGAAATGGCGGTGCCGGAGGCCCCGGATCCCCGGGAGGTACCGGAGGTGCCGCCGGCATTGGCACAGCGATAGGCGGTGGAACGGCAACGAACGGTACCGCGGGATAAACGGCTGAGGTCAGCCGGCCGCCCACTCACAGATCAGGAACGCAGTACTCGGGACATCGGTCGACCCTTGGCGAGTTCGTCGACAAGTTTGTCGAGGTACCGGATCGCTTTCATCAATGGATCGTCGATCTCCTCGATGCGAACACCACAGATCGACCCGGTGATGGCGCTCGCCATCGGGTTCAGCGGCGCCAATGCGAAGAACGTCTCGAAGGTCGTGTTGGTATCGAGGTGATGCTGGAGTTCAGCATCGTCGAACCCTGTCAGCCAGCGCATCACCTCTCGCAACTCAGCCTCAGTGCGGCTCTTGCGTGCGAGCTTCGCAACATAGGCCGGGTAGACAGCGGCAACGCTCGTTGTGAAGATTCGGTGCATCGAACCTGAGCCTATGTGCGGCGCATCACACCGTGATCGTGTCATCCTCGTCGTCACTCGACTTCTTGGCGAGGAGCAATAGGAAGAACACGCCGAGGATGCCGAGACCGATCAGCCACCAACGCCACGGCGAGGAGCCGGCGCCGGTCGAGGTCTCGGGTGCCAGCAGGTCGCCTTGGGTCGCCTTCTCGACGACCACGCCAATGTTGGCAGCTCGCACAAAGCCGTCGTCAGCAAGGCCCTGCACCTGCAGCGTGTGCTCACCAACCGCGATCAACGCGCTGTCGACCTTGATGCGACCGGCAAACGAACCGTCACCAGCGACAGTGAATGAGCCGAGGAGCACGGGGTCCGAGAACATGTAGACGTCGGCTCGAGAGCCCGGCATCATGCCCTGACCTCGCACCTCGGTGAAGCCGTCTTCCACCAGACGAATGACGGGGGTGGCACCCGACGCGGGAGCGAGGGTGCCGTAGCCGTCGAGCACGTTGATGCCGAGCTGCCAATCTCCCGCCACCAGTGCGACGCCGCCATTGGCCACATCCACCACGATGTCGACGTCGGTGGCGATGCCACCCGTTGTCGCCAGCGCCTCGCCGGGGGCGAGTTCGGGGAGTTCTCCGATCCCACGGTTGGGTTCTGGTGCAGGATCTCCTTGCGCAACGATGACGGTCATCGCAAGCACCAACTCACCGGCCTCTTCTGAGGTCGCCGTCATCTGAATAAGTTGAGCGCCAACTGCAACGGGGGCCTCGGTGCGCGATGCAGGGACCTCGATCTCGACATGTGCCACCCCATCGTCACCGACGGTGATGTTCGAAAGTTCGCGACCGTTCGAACCGGGCAGTGACACGCTCACTGCGGATCCGGGCTTGAGACCACCCATCTCGAAGGCAACTGGCTCGCCTGGGGTCATGCCCAACTCGGGCTCACCGGTTTCTGGGTTCACTCGGAAGCCAGAGGACGAACCCGATGATGAGCCAGCACTTGGCGGGGCGACGGGCAGGGTCAACGCGACGCCGCCGACAGTGATGCCGATTTCCTCATCGGAAACCGTCTGCTCGTAGCTGACGGGCTGACCACCGATCATCACGCTTGGTGGCTGGCCGATCAGTGAGCCGTCAGCACCGCCGCCCAGGTCTGCCGGCCAGCCGCCGATCGTGCTGCCACCGGTCGTGGTTCCACCGGTCGTGGTTCCACCGGTCGTGGTTCCACCGGTCGTGGTTCCACCGGTCGTGGTTCCACCAGACG
>JAPOJQ010000040.1 GCA_029978335.1 Actinomycetota bacterium | reverse complement strand
CTCGTCCATCGCTGACCAACTGCACGAGACCGACGGCATGGCGACCGCTGCGGCGAATCTCCGGCGTGCCATCGACACCTGCCGTCGGGCCACCGAACACCTCGTCGCAGTCTCATCGACCGATCCGGCGAGCCTGCTCGGGGCGTCGGTTCCGTACTTGCGCCTGCTCGGCACCACGGTGTGTGCTGCCCTCGTGGCCGGTGCGAGCCTGAATGCGGGCACCGACACCCCGCACACGGCAGCCAAGCGCACCTCGGCTCGGTTCTTCTGCGAGCAGTTGCTGCCGGCAGCTGAGGGTTGGGCTGGAGCGGTGCACGCAACGGCGGATGACCTCTTCGCCATCCCCGCAGACGTGTTCTGATCAGGGGCAACGCGCTTCTTGATACCGATGTGACATAAATCCTGAGTCATTTAGACTCAACTTCTGTGTGACTTCGTGAAGGGCCATGTAGGTTGTCCACATGGCACTCGATCCCAAGAAGTGGACGACGAAGACCCAAGAGGCTGTCGCCGCCGCGGTCGACCAAGCAAAGTCGCTGGCCAATCCGCAACTCACCGCTGATCACTTGCTCGTCGCCATCTGCTCCCAAGACGGCACCATCGCCACACCGTTCCTCTCCAAACTCGGTCAATCTCCCGGAATGGTGCGCGACCGCGCCCAAAACAGCGTCGACAAACTCCCCCGAGCCCACGGTGGCGATGAGCCACGCATGGACCGCGAACTGTCAAACGTGTTCGACAACGCGGAGAAGTACCGCAAGGACCTACGCGACGACTACCTCTCGGTTGAACACCTGCTGCTCGCCATGAACCAGCGCATCGGCGTCGGATCTGAAGAGATGCTCCAGGCGCTGCGCGACGTTCGTGGCTCACACCGTGTCACCGACCAGAATCCGGAAGACACCTTCGCCGCGCTCGAGAAATACGGTCAAGACCTCACCGCTCGCGCAGCTGACGGCAAGATCGACCCCGTCATCGGACGCGACGACGAGATTCGCCGTGTCATCCAAGTGCTGAGCCGTCGCACCAAAAACAATCCCGTGCTCATCGGCGAACCGGGCGTCGGTAAAACCGCCATCGTTGAAGGACTCGCCCGCCGCATCGCCGACGGCGACGTGCCCGAAGGGCTCAAAGGCAAGCGGCTCATCTCGCTCGACATCGGGTCCATGCTCGCCGGCGCCAAGTACCGCGGAGAGTTCGAAGAGCGACTGAAAGCCGTCCTGAAAGAGATCACCGACGCCGCTGGCGAGGTCATCACCTTCGTCGACGAACTCCACACCATCGTCGGGGCCGGCGGTGCCGAAGGAGCGATGGATGCCGGCAACATGATCAAGCCGATGCTCGCCCGCGGCGAGCTCCGCATGATCGGTGCCACCACCCTCGACGAATACCGCAAGTACGTCGAGAAAGACCCGGCCCTCGAACGACGCTTCCAACAGGTCTACGTCGGTGAGCCGAGTGTCGAAGACACCATCGGCATCTTGCGCGGACTCAAAGAGCGTTACGAGGTCCACCACGGTGTCCGCATCCAAGATTCGGCGCTGGTCTCCGCTGCAGTGCTCTCAAACCGTTACCTCACCAACCGCTTCCTCCCCGACAAGGCGATCGACCTCGTCGACGAAGCAGCCTCGAAACTGCGTATCGAAATCGACTCGATGCCCACCGAAATCGACATCGTCGAGCGGCGCATCCTGCAACTCGAAATCGAACAAGTCGCGCTCGAAAAAGAGAGCGACGCAGCGAGCCGCGAACGCCTCGATGCACTTCACGACGAACTCGCCACATTGAATGCCGACAGCGCCCAGATGAAGCATCACTGGGAAGCGGAGAAGCAAGCGATTGACGCAATTCGCAATCTCAAAGAAGAACTCGAACAACTCCGCACACAACTCGAACGCGAGACCGACCTCAACCTCGCCGCCGAAATCCGCTACGGCCGCATTCCTGAACTCGAGCGTCGCGTCGACGACGCCACGGCACACCTCGACACGCTGCAGGGTGAGAACCGGATGCTGAAAGAAGAAGTCGACGCCGAAGACATCGCCGAAGTGGTCGCGAAGTGGACCGGGGTGCCGATGACACGCCTGCTCGAAAGCGAGATGGCCAAACTCATCCACCTCGAAGATTCGCTGCACGAACGAGTCATCGGCCAAGAAGAAGCCGTCGTCGCCGTGTCGAACGCCGTCCGACGCAGCCGAGCCGGACTCTCCGATCCGAATCGACCCATCGGATCGTTCATGTTCCTCGGACCAACCGGTGTTGGCAAGACCGAACTCGCCCGTGCACTCGCTGAGTTCCTCTTCGATGACGAGCGCGCCATGGTGCGCATCGACATGGGTGAGTACATGGAGAAGCACACCGTGTCACGCCTCATCGGCGCGCCCCCTGGCTACGTCGGCTACGACGAAGGCGGCCAGCTCACCGAAGCCGTGCGACGCCGGCCCTACGCAGTGATCCTGCTCGATGAAATCGAAAAAGCCCATCCCGATGTGTTCAACGTCTTGCTCCAAGTGCTCGACGATGGACGCCTCACCGATGGGCAGGGACGCACGGTTGATTTCACCAACACCGTGATGATCATGACATCGAATCTGCCTGGCGATCCTGGTGCGTTCTTCAAACCAGAATTCTTGAACCGAGTCGACGACATCATTCGGTTCCGTTCGCTCACGGCTGACGACCTGCGACACATCGTCGATATCCAGGTGGCTCGCCTGCGCGACCGCCTTGCCGATTCCAAGCGCATCGAACTCGTCGTGACCGACGCCGCGCTCACCATGCTCGCCGAACAAGGATTCGACCCAGCATTTGGCGCACGGCCACTCAAGCGAGTGATTCAGCGTGAGATCGGTGACCGGGCAGCGGTCCTCATTCTCGAAGGCCGCGCGGTTGAAGGTGGTTCGATCACCGTTGACGCCGTCCAGAACGACGGCGGCGAGCAAGTCCTGCGCATCACAACGTCGGGATAAGCCGCTCTTTCAGATCGCGCTTCAAGAACTTGCCGTTGGCATTCCGCGGCAACTGCTCGTCGAGGAACCATACGTAGCGAGGCACCTTGTGCTTTGCGATGTGCTCACCGAGGAACCCTTGGAGTTCCTCCGCCGACAACGTCGCCCCGGGTCGCAGATGAATCGCCACGCCGACCTCTTCGCCCAGGCGGTCATCGGGCACCCCGAACACCGCCGCCTCAGCAACCGCCGGATGGTGGTAGATCGCTGCTTCAACCTCGGCGGAGTAGACGTTCTCGCCACCGCGCAACACCATGTCTTTGGCACGGTCGACGAGATGCACAAAACCGTCCTCGTCGATCATGGCGATATCACCGGTGCGGAACCAGCCGTTGACGATCGCTTCACCACTCGCCTCCGGGCGATTGAGATAGCCCTTCACGACGATCGGCCCGCGCACGCACAACTCGCCGCGAACGTCCGGACCTGGTGCGAGATCGTTGCCGTCTTCGTCGATCAACTTCGCATCGCACACCGGCACCACCCGACCGCACGAGGTCGGCTTATCGATGAAGAATTTTGATGCGTTCGCCGTGATGATGCCGTGGGTCTCCGTCAGGCCGTACCCCGTCGACGGTGCGCCACGCTTGAGACTCTTGTCGATCTTGTGCACCAAGTCGGGCTGCAATGCCGCACCGCCACCGCCCATTCCCTGAATCGAACTCGTGTCCCGCTTGTCCCAATCGGGATGAGTGATGAGTTCACGACTCATCGTCGGCACACCGGAGAAATTCGTAACCCGCTCACGCTCGATCAATTCAAGCGCTCGACCGGGATCCCACTTGTAGGTCAGCACGATCTTGCCGCCGACCAACGTGCACGGCTGCAGCAGACAGTTGTTTGCCGTCACATGGAACAACGGGGTCGGCGCCATGTACACCGACTGCGATGCGCCACCCGCCACCGGATCACCCATCTCCTTGCCCACGAGGTCGCCTGCGGCTTTCGCCTTCGCCTCCGCACCAGCAGCCGTCAAACCCATGAACGCCAGGTTCATCACGTTGTGCACCGACCCGCGATGGGTCAACTGCGCACCCTTTGGGAATCCCGTCGTACCCGATGTGTAGAAGATGCAGGCGTCGTCATCGGGATCGATGTCAACCGCCGGCAATGCCTCTGGTGCCGTAGTCGGATTGACCACCGCATCCCAGCGTGAGCAGTCATCGGGAAGCGGACGATCACTGCGCACCGAGATCACGTGCAGCGGCGCGGTCGCCCGGAGATTGTCGAGAATGGGTAGCACCCGTTCGATGCGCTCATCATCAGCAATCAACACCTTGGGACGCGAATCCGACAGCCCGTACTCCATCTCCTCGGTGGTCCACCAGGCGTTCATACCCACGACCGCCGCACCGAGCGACACCGTCGCCCAATACGTCGCCACCCACTCGGGATAATTACGCATCGAGATCGCCACTCGATCGCCACGGGTCACACCATGAACATCGCCAAGGTGTTGGGCGAGCGACCGAACGATCGCTCCCATCTCGGCATAGGTGTACCGCTCATCCTCAAACACGACATAATCCCGGTCGGCGTAACCGCCGGCCAGTTCCCACAAGAACCGCATCGTCGGCGGTGCCTTCGTGAACACCCGCATCGGTATCCCGCGCACCTCGGTATCGGTCATCTCGAATTGGGCACCCGGGGCCGTCATCTCGGCCCACGTCGACAAGTAATGGTCCATCAGCGCAGAAGGCATGACATCCATCTTGGCCGGTCAGCGTGACCGCCGCCACATCAGATGGTGTTCACGACCTCAACCGGCCAGATGCGACACAACCAGATCACGCAGCCGGTCGATGCCATCACCCTTAGATGCCGACACCCACACCACGTCGCCGGTCTCGAGCATGCAACCCTCGGCGAGATCACGTTTACGGCGCGGACGCTTCGACGACTTGACCTTGTCGGATTTCGTCGCCACCACCGTGTGCGGCACATCGTGATAACGAAGCCAGTCGAGCATCTGCTGATCGAGTGGCGTCGGGCCAATCTCGCCGTCGACCAACACGAACACCATCACCAACTGCTCACGTTCGAGCAGGTAGCCCTCGATCATCTCAGGCCAATCACGGCGAATACGGCCCGGCACCTTGGCAAAGCCGTAACCGGGTAGGTCGACCACCGCCCCACCGTTCGGATGAGAGAACACGTTGATGAGCTGGGTGCGTCCCGGCGTATTCGACACACGAGCGAGCTGACGCTGTCGAGCCATGGCATTGATGAGCGAACTCTTGCCCACGTTGGATCGCCCGACGAATGCAACTTCGGGCCCGAGATCGGGAAGATCGC
This sequence comes from Actinomycetota bacterium, assembly GCA_029978335.1. GTDB lineage: Bacteria > Actinomycetota > Acidimicrobiia > Acidimicrobiales > Ilumatobacteraceae > Casp-actino5. The sequence goes on along the minus strand of JAPOJQ010000040.1, from coordinate 9,342 downwards.
GGGTACGCGTCGCGGACTGCACAAATCGCAACGACAACGCCGACGACATGATGTGCCTCAGCCCGCGATCAACGTGGCGAGTGCCCAGACGGCAGCCACGAGTCCGAGCAAGGCGAACGACAGGCTGCGCACGAGCGGTGGACGAGGCACGGGGCCTTCGACCGCTGCTTCAACAGAGCCAGCCGGCGGTGTCGGCGGCTTGATCACCGCCAGCACATTGCCAACGAACAATGCGCCGCCAAGTGCCAACAAGAGCCATGCGATGAGGTCCTCTCCGAGGAACATCTCCCCAGTCTGGCGCGCGACACTGCCGGAATGGCTTTCAATGGTGTTGCTGACCTCTTCGCACAGTCATCATCGGTGCTGGTCTTTGACGACGGCACCGAGATCAGCGCCCCAGAACTCGTCGACCGCGCTCGTGTCATCACCGCTGCATTGAGGGCCGACGGTTTCGGGCCCGGCGATCGCGTCGCCCTGCACCGATCGAATGACGGCAGTGCGGTCGAATTGCTCATCGCCGCTGCGCTCGGGTCAATGACCATCGTTGCGGTCAACACTCGCTACTCACATGCCGAGGTTGACGACCTGATGAGTCGATCCCGCGCACGCCACCCCGAACTCACCAACCTCAACCACTCACCGGCGCTCGACGATGTCACCCTCGATCGGCTCGATCATCCCTACGTCGTCTTCACGACCTCGGGCACCACATCGAAACCAAAAATGGTGCTGCATCACCAGCGATCCATCGTTGAACACGCCGTCGACGTGGTCGACGGATTCGGCTATTGCGCAGACGACACCGTGCTCATCGCCTTGCCGCTGTGCGGCACCTTTGGGCTCACGTCACTCATGGCAGCCGTAGCGGGAAACGCCCGGGTGTTGGTGCACGCATTTGACCTCGACGCAACCGTGGCGCTCACCCACCGGGAACGAATCACCACGATGAATGGCAGCGACGACATGTTCCATCGCCTGTTGCTCGCAGGCGCCGACCTCTCATCGATTCGTCTCGCTGGCTACGCCCAGTTCAATGCTGCCCTCAGCGACATCGCCGAACGCGCGAGCGACGCAGGTGCCGTGCTGACTGGTCTCTATGGCATGAGCGAAGTGCAAGCGCTGTTTGCGTTGCGTGACCCATCGCTCACGACCGAAGGTCGAAGTCGGGCAGGTGGACAACTCGTATCACCACGCGCCGGGGCACGAGTGGTTGATGGAGAACTGCACTTGCGAGGGCCGAGCCTCTTTGCCGGCTACCTCAGCGAAGGTGGAGATGCCATTGATCACGACCTCACCGGTCGACACCTTGTGACCGATGCATCCGGCACCACGTGGTTCCGAACGGGTGACCTTGCCGAAATGGACGATGCGCACACCTTCCATTACATCTCCCGACTCGGTGACGTGTTGCGTCTCGGCGGCTTCCTTGTCGCGCCCTCCGAAATCACCGATGTGCTCAACGACGCTCCGAACGTCACCGGTGCGCAGGTCGTCGCTGTCGACCGTGCCAGCGGCGCTCGACCCGTTGGCTTTGTCACCCTCGCGCCGGGTGCGACCCTTGATGAACAGTCACTCATCGACTACTGCGTCACACGCCTCGCTCGCTACAAAGTGCCGATTCGGATTGAAGCCGTTGATGCCTTCCCCGTTACCGATGGACCCAACGGCGTGAAGATTCGACTCACCGAACTCCGTGATCGCGCTGCGGAATTGCTCGGTGACTGATCACTGACCGACGCGACGAAGTTCAAGGCCTGGCAGTTCACCGGTCGAACGCCACTCGTCGAGCAAGGCGAAAAAGCGCACCGGACCGCCGCCGTACATTCCAGCCGCGTACCCCGTGCCATCGGACACCCGGCCCTCATTGTTGTAATAGCCAGGGGTGCACTCTTCGTAGAACGAACGAGCCATCACCGCCGTACGAGCAATCTCGTCCTGCCACTCGTCCTCAGCCGTCTGTGAGGTTTCGACCACATCGAACCCACGATCGCGAACCTCGCGCAATATGTGCGCCAAGTGCCCCGCCTGCTCAGCGAGCGCATGCGGAATGTTCACGGTGGTCGCCGTCTGGATGAACCCGATGAACGCCATGTTCGGGAAGCCTCGCGACTGCAGACCGTGGAAGGTGCGAGCACCATCGGCCCAACGTTGTGAGAGTTCAATGCCATCACGGCCACGCACATCAAAGCCCGCACGACGGGTGTAGCCCGTGCCTACCTCAAAGCCCGTCGAGAAGACGAGGCAATCAACCTCGTACTCCACGCCATTAACGACCACGCCCGACGGGGTGATCTGCTCCACACCACGACCATCGGTATCGACAAGGGTCACGTTCGAACGGTTGAACGCCGGCAGATAGCCATCATGGAAACACGGCCGCTTGCAGAACTGGCGGTACCACGGCTTCAACATCTCAGCGGTGTGATCATCTTCGACGATCCCATCGATACGACCGCGCACGCCGTTCATCTTGCGATAGTCGAGCAACTCCATCATCTCGGCCTTCTCCAACGGGTCAAGACGCCGACCGAGACGCTTCGATGCGTCCTTCGCGGCGATACCCGTCAAGCCTCTGAAGATCTCCGTCCATCCATCGCCGATGAGATCCTCCGGCTCGTCATACCCCGACACCAGTGCCGTGAAGTTCGCCATGTATCGCTGTTGCCAACCGGGCTCAAGTGAGGCAAACCAGTCGACATCGGTCTCGGCATTGTCACGCACGTCAACCGACGACGGCGTGCGTTGGAACACGTAGAGGTGCTGGGACCACTCTGCCAAATGCGGAATGCACTGCACCGCCGTCGCACCCGTACCGATAATCCCCACACGTCGGTCACTCAAACCGGTGAGATTCCCGTAGGTGTCACCACCGGTGTACGAGTAATCCCACCGACTCGTATGGAAGGTGTGCCCCTCAAACGAGCCGATACCGGGAATGCCCGGCAACTTTGGACGGTTCAGCGGACCCGTCGCCATCACCACGAACTGCGCCGTCATCGCATCGCCACGATCAGTCGTAATCGACCACCGCCCGCTGGCCTCGTCCCAATCCATACCCGTCACCGACGTTTGGAAACAGGCATCGTCATAGAGACGATAGGCGCGAGCGATGCGTCGTGAGTGCTCCATGATCTCAGGCGCAAACGAATACTTGTGGGCTGGCATTGCGCCCAGCTCTTCCAACAACGGCAAGTAGATGTACGACTGCACATCACACGCCGCACCTGGATACCGGTTCCAGTACCACGTGCCACCCACATCACCAGCGGCGTCGATCAACCGAATGCGATCGAAGCCAGCGTCGCGCAAACGAGCGCCAGCGAGTAGCCCGCCGAATCCGGCACCCACGATCACCACATCAACGTGATCGTTAAGCGGTGCGCGTGAGAAGCTGCGATCAGCCCACGGATCCTCTGCGAAGTGAGCGAACCGATCGGTGATCTCGACGTACTGATCGTTGCCCTCCGGACGAATCCGCTTATCGCGTTCGTGCAGATAGCGGGCCTTCAACTCGGTGGGATCGAAATCAATCTCGCCGATGAGGTCACGTGCCGTCGTCATAACGGAACGGTACCGCCGGTGCCCTCAGCAGTACCGAATCGGAATGCCTGCTCAGGCGGACGTCGAGTTGGAGAATCGGCGAGTTGCCAGCGTCGAGAACACGGCGATCAGGCCCACCGACCAGACCAACGACCACCATGCGTCGTTGCCCACGGGCAGACCGTTGTAGAGCGCTCGTGCGGCGTTCGTCACCACGGTGAAGGGGTTCGCATCAGCCACCGCTTCGAGGGCGCCGGGCATCGTCGACGGATCGACGAACGCGGACGACACAAACGTCAACGGGAACATCCAGATGAACCCCGCCGAGTTGGCCGCTTCAACCGACGACACCGCCAGTCCGATCACTGCTTGCACCCAACTCAAGGCATACGAGAACAACACCAGCAACGCCGTTGCGGTGGCTGCATCGAGTAGCGAACCGCGGAACCTGAACCCGAGCACGAACGCCACCACCAACATCACCACGAAGGTGAAGAGGTTGCGCACCAGATCGCTCACTGTGCGGCCGATGATCACTGCCGAGCGACTCATCGGCAATGACCGCAAGCGATCGACCAGACCCTTCGATAGGTCTTCTGCCAACCCAATTGACGTGAACGCTGAACCAAAGACGAGCGACTGCGAGAAGATGCCTGGCATCAAGAACTGGTCGTAATCCGCGAAACCGGGAATCGAAATCGATCCACCGAACACGTATGCGAACAACGCCAAAAACATGATGGGCTGAATCGTGGCGAAGATCAGCAGTTCGATATTGCGTGGGATCACCCGAAGGTGACGTTCCGCCTCAACCCACGAATCGTGGAGCGTCCATCGCAACCGTTCCATCAGACAGCCTCCTCTTCGGTCGCGATATGCCCGGTGAGCGCGAGGAAGACATCGTCCAATGACGGCCGTCGCACCGCAACGTCGAGCACATCAATGCCTTGGGCATCAAGGGCACGAATCACGCCGGGCACCACCCGATCACCGGCCACGATCGGCGCCACCAGCGAGCGATCATCGTCACCGTGTTCCACTCGACCGGTGCACAAGGGGGTCAGCACCGACACGGCACGTTCCCGATTCTCCGCACGTGCGATCGACACGCTCAACAGCGCACCACCGGTGCGCGACTTCAACTCATCAGGTGTGCCTTCGGCAATCACGTGTCCGTGATCGATCACCACAATCCGCTCGGCGAGGCGATCGGCCTCCTCGAGATACTGCGTGGTGAGCAACACGGTCGTGCCATCAGCGGCGAGATCGGAAATCACATCCCACATTTGGAGCCGGCTGCGTGGATCGAGGCCCGTGGTGGGTTCATCGAGGAACAGCACCGACGGATTGGCGATCAGACTCATCGCGATATCAAGCCGACGTCGCATACCGCCAGAGAATCCTTTGACCACGCGATCCGCAGCATCGGCGAGGTCGAAGCGATCGAGCAACTCACCGGCACGGCGTTTGGATTCTGCTCCACCAAGATGAAAGAGCCGACCGACGTAGATCAAGTTCTCGCGCGCGGTGAGTCGCTCATCGACCGCCGCGTACTGGCCGGTGAGTCCGATACGACGACGCACCGCATCAGGATCAGCCACGACGTCGATGCCATCGATCTTGGCCGTACCGCTATCGGGGCGGATCAACGTGGTCAACACTCGCACCGACGTCGTCTTGCCCGCACCATTCGGCCCGAGCAATCCATACACCGCACCTCGGGGAACGGAAAGGTCGACGCCGTCGAGGGCAAGAGTCTCGCCAAACCGCTTGACGACGCCAGTCATTTCGACTGCGGGGAAATCGGTCACCCAATGAGTATGCCGGTCATACTCCGCCACCACGCGCTGCGTTCTCAAACCTCGTGTACTGGTTGAGGAACACCAGCTTCTTGGTGCCGATGGGACCTGCACGGTGCTTGGCGACGATGACCTCTGCCGTCGCCTTGTCGGGCGTATCGGGGTGATACACCTCGTCGCGGTACAAAAACATGACGACGTCGGCGTCCTGTTCGAGCGAACCCGACTCACGCAGGTCCGACAACATGGGCCGCTTGTCCGAGCGCTCTTCGAGCCGACGGCTCAACTGGCTGAGGGCAATGATCGGCACCTCAAGCTCTCGCGCGAGGATCTTCAAGTTTCGGCTGATCTCTGACACCTCGAGTTGGCGGTTCTCTGAAAAGCCACCCGAGGTCATCAACTGGAGGTAGTCGATGACGATGAGCGCGAGGCCACCATTGCGAGCTTTGATTCGCCGTGCCTTCGCACGAATCTCCATCACCGTCACACGCGGGTTGTCATCGAGGAACATCGGCACCTCGAGTCGACCGATTGCCTTGCCGATCTTGGACCAGTCACCTTCGGCAAGTTTGCCGTTGCGCATCTTCACCGAGTCGACGCGAGCCTCCGACGCCAAGATTCGCTGGGTGAGTTCGGTGTGTCCCATTTCGAGCGAGAACACGAGCACCGGTTGCTGCGAGTGCATCGCCACGTGTGACGCGATGTTCAGACCGAACGCGCTCTTACCCATTGCGGGACGGGCACCGACGATGTAAAGCGCACTCGGCTGCAGACCTGAGAGCAATTCGTCGAGATCAACAAAACCGGTCGGCACACCAGTAACCGTGTCACCACGGTCGTAGTTGGCTTGCAGATGTTCGAGGATTCCTGGGAGCAGGTCTTCAAGGTTGGCGGTCGTATCGGCCACGCGATCCTCGGCGACCTCGAACACTTTCGATTCGGCTTCGTCGAGCGCAGTCGTGACGTCGTCGGGTTCGCTGTAGGCCAATTCAGCAATGTCACCAGCGACATGAATGAGTCGGCGGAGCAACGCCGTATCGCTGACGATCTTGGCGTAGTGCGCTGCACTTGAGACAGCCGGGGTGCTGTTCTGTAGTTCGTGCAATGCCTCCGACCCGCCGACCTCTTCAAGCAAGCCGTTGCGACGGAGTTCATCAGCGACGGTGACCACATCAACAGGCCCGGCCGATGAATACAACGACCGGATGGCGTCGTAGATGTGCCGGTGAGCGGGTCGATAGAAGTCATCGGGACTCAGCCCACGTTCAGCGACGATCCCGATCGCGTCGCGCGACAGCAACAACGCGCCAAGCACCGACTCTTCTGCTTCGAGGTTGTGGGGCGGGACCCGACCCGCGCCACCGCGCCGTCGCGGCTGATCACGTCGGCCCCGGCCACCACCACGACGACCGCCGAAACCACGACCGCCGTCGTCGTAGGCGAAGTCGTCGTCGTTTGGTGCATACGACTCATCTGGCGGCAGTGGTGGGAAGGGGGATTCGTCGCTCATTCAGCAGTCACTCTCCCACCATTGCCCTGTGGGAAGGAAGAGGTGAAACCTGTGGAAATCCCTGTGGATTGCATGCCGTCTCCCTGTGGATGAACAACTCGTTGGGGCTATCGACGCGACAGCGGCCGGCCCGAACACGTCGGACCGGCCGCATATCGACGTCAGTACGTCACGTCGTCAGGAAGCGACGACCTCAATCGTGATCGGGAACGACACCTCGGAATGCAGCGTGGCACGAAGCACATGCTGCCCGAGTGTCTTGATCTGCTCATCGATCTCGATCTGACGACGGTCAATGACGATCGAGGTCTGAGCCTCGATCGCCTCAACGATGTCACCGGCGGTCACCGAACCGAAGAGTCGACCCTCGGGGCCGGCCTTTGCTGACACCTCGATGACCTTCGGAACGAGGGTGGAAGCCACCGTCGTTGCTGCCTCGCGGTCGCTTGCATCGCGAAGATCGCGTGCACGGCGCATACGGGCTGCCTGATCAACCGCGCCAGGGGTGGCGACAATCGCCGCACCCTTGGGCAACAAGTAGTTACGGGCGTAACCATCGGCCACGTCGACGATGTCGCCGCGCTTGCCGAGGCCCTGCATGTCATTGCGGAGAATGAGCTTCATTTCAGGCCTCACCATCCTCGGCGCCGACCGTCTCGAGAGCATCGCTCTCGGTTGACTCGTCGATGCCGTCATCGTTCACGTCGTCGATGTTCTGATCTTCAACGCGATCATCTTGACGTGGGCGACGGTCGCCGTCGCGTGACGGACGGCCGCGCGATGCCGATGCAACCCGGCGGGCATAGGGCAACAAGCCCATCTCGCGAGCAATCTTGATGGCGTTCGCCACCTCGCGCTGCTGTTGGACATCATTGCCGGTGAGCCGCTGGTTGCGGATCTTGCCGCGATCACTCATGAAGCGGGTGAGCAGGTCGACATCTTTGTAGTCGACGTACTCCACCTTGTCGATCACGAGTGGGCTGGTCTTCTTCTTGAACTTGCGGGGTGCGGCGTCGCGGTTGCGTGCGCCACGGGGTGCTGGCTTCTTCGCCATTGGTGGTCCTTCCTGGACGAGTCCGGTGTACGAGTGGTGATCTCAGAGAATGATCAGAAGGGTTCTTCGTCGCCGTAGACGGCATCGCCGCCACCTGCGTTGCCACCGCCTGTGCGAGTGGGCGCAGAGCCGCCGCCGAAACCACCCTCAGAGCGCTCGGTGCGCTCAATTCGTGCGGTTGCCCAGCGGAGGCTCGGTCCGACTTCGTCGGCAACGACCTCGAACACCGTGCGCTTCTCACCGGCTTGGGTCTCGTAATCACGCTGCTCGATGCGTCCGGTGACGATGCAGCGGTTGCCCTTCGTCATGGTCGCAGCGACGTTCTCGCCGAGGTCGCCCCAGCACACGATGTTGAAGTAGGAGACCTGCTCCTGCCACTCACCGTTGACCTGGTAACGACGATTGACGGCCAGCCCGAAGCTGGCAACACCCCGTCCGCCGGCGGTGTACCGGAGTTCAGGGTCGCGGGTGAGATTCCCGATGAGGGTGATGGTGTTCGTTGCCATTGACGGCTCCCTTCGTCAGCTGCTCTCAGGCAGCGCTGCCCACCATGCCGCGGCGCTCTGCCTCGGACTCTGGAAGACGGATCAGCTTGTGGCGGACGATGTCGTCCGCGAGACGGAGCGAACGCTCGAGTTCGTCAAGGGCGCCAGCGGGGGCGACACATTCGACGACGAGGTAGTACCCCGACTCCTTCTTGTGGATCGGATAGGCGAAGGCACGCTTGCCCCACCAGTCAGGCTTGCCGTGGATGGAACCACCGGCAGTCGTGATGCCATCACTAACCGTCTTGACCCAGCTCTGGGCCTTCGGGTCATCGACGTCGCCGTCAATGATGACCATCAATTCGTAAGCACGCATCATCAGGTGCATGACTCCCTTCGGACGTGGCCACTCCTTGTGGCCGTGGCCCCGACGAACCGCACGTAGCGGACACGACGGAGCAGGGTGGATATGGAGAGGTGGAGACTATCGGCTCCACACCCGTACTCGTTCATGACCCCCATCATGACGAGTGGGTGTGACGGTCTCGATCAGGGCACCATCGCAGCCGAACATGTCTCGTCGGTCAACACCACACTCGACCCCGATGTGAGACCGAGTCGGTCGAGATCACCCACGGCCGACTCAATCGCCATGAGATAACCCGATGGTGTGTCGTATCGTACGCACTCATCGGAATTGTCGGCCTGACATACGGTCATATCGAACGCATCAAGGAACAGACCGTCTCCATCGAAAAAAGCGATCGACAGATCGATGCGGGTATTCCACATCCAAAAGCGCCCCGACGTCGGTGCATCCGCTACAAACACCATCGCATCCGCATCACCGAACGAATCTGAACCCATCATGCCGACCGAACGACGCTCGGCGGTGTCGGCCACCCACAGACACATCGTGACCGTGCCCTCGGCCCCCGTCGCAACCGCCACCTT
>JAPOJQ010000004.1 GCA_029978335.1 Actinomycetota bacterium | reverse complement strand
GGACCAGGAGTTCTATATAAACCTAGCACCCCCAACGGGATTCGAACCCGTGCCGTCACCTTGAAAGGGTGATGTCCTAGGCCGCTAGACGATGGGGGCCAACGCCTCATCTCGTTGAGAGCGACGCCACGCTAGCACCCGTCGCGAACGGTTCCACCAACGTCAGCCATCAGATGATGACAACGCCGAGACCACCCATTCGAGCATCCAGCCCGACCAAGCGAACAATTGGTGCTCCGGTGTGGCATCAACACGGTCATCAGCAGCTTCGGCTGCTCCATCATCAGTGATCCCGAGCACTGAACCGAGCACCAGACGCAACGAATTCAGCGACTGCATGAATGCCGTCAACCCTGCGGTGTCAACCCGGCAATCACCGCCAGCTGCTGCCGCAATCGCTTCAGCAACCACCTTGAACCCGGCGCGCTTTGACGCCACCAGTTCCGAACGCATGAGGCGCTGATACTCGTCATCACGTTCGGCGTTGTCGCCGTCATGGTCGGTGAACGCTGGAGGAAACAGCCGCGTCATCTGCGGCACCGGCATCGACGACGGATCATCGGCCAAGGCCACCATGGCGTCGAGATCACCCAACATCATCGTCAGCACCTGACGTTCGTCGTCGCTCAAACGAACAACGAACTCGTCAGCTCCAACACGCTCACAAGGGGGGCGACGTCGACGCAACATCTACGAGTCGTGCTCCATCGTCGCCCACAACCCATGCTCGTGCAGACGAAACACGTGCATCTCGCACTGTTCACGAGACCCCTCGGCAACATTGGCCCGACCTTCGTGGTGCACTGCCAACATCAACTCGGTCGCCTTCTCCAACGAATAACCGAACAACTTCTGCAGCACCAACGTCACGTAACTCATGAGATTCACGGGGTCGTTCCACACCACCACGATCCATGGCCGATCCTCCTCGACCGATTCGTCGAGGTCGACTTCGGGAGCGACCATCGTGTCTGACACCTCAACAGTCTGCCCGACGGCGTTGGCCGGTCCATCGAGTGCCACGTACGATCACCTGTCATGACCGCCGGCAGTCGACCCCTCGTGCCGTCACGGCTCGCTCCCGGCGGCGTGGCACATGGCGGGTCGCGGGCCCCACGCTCCACCATCGGGGCCTACATTGCGCTCACCAAACCGCGGATCATCGAACTGTTGCTCATCACCACGGTCCCGACCATGGTGCTCGCGGCGGATGCATGGCCGAGCACCTGGCTCGTCATCATCACCCTGATCGGTGGCACACTCGCTGCCGGCGGCGCAAATGCCATCAATATGTACGTCGACCGCGACATCGACGCCTTGATGGAACGAACCCGTCACCGACCCCTAGTCACCGGTGCGGTCAGCCCGCGCAACGCGCTCATCTTCGCCGTCAGCCTTGAGATTGCGGCCTTCGTCGTGCTGTGGGCCGGCGCCAACCTGCTGTCTGCAGTGCTCGCCCTCTCCGCCACCGTGTTCTACGTCGGGGTCTACACCCTCTGGCTGAAGCGAACGAGCCGCCAAAACATTGTCATCGGCGGCGCGGCCGGCGCTGTACCGGTGCTCGTTGGCTGGGCAGCGGTGAACAATTCCGTCGAATGGACGCCCGTCGTGCTGTTCGCTGCCATCTTCTTTTGGACCCCACCACACTTCTGGGCGCTCGCACTTCGGTACGCTGACGACTATCGCGCAGCCAATGTGCCAATGCTCCCGGCGATCGTGCCATTCAAAGCAGCGCACGTGCAGATGGTCGGTCACACCGTGGCCCTTGTGGCCAGCACCCTCATTCTCGTGCCCGTCGCCGGGAACCTTGGCATGATCTATACGGTCTCGGCGGTGCTGCTTGGAGCGGCATTTCTCGCAGCGACCATCCGACTTGGACGCAACCCGACCGAGAGCGCGTCCATGCGGGTTTTCGGTTTCTCCATCACCTATGTGACGGTGCTCTTTGCCGCGATGACCCTTGATGTGCTCGTGTGACACCTGTGGATTTCCTCGCGTGGGAACCTTGGCCAGTAGTCTTGCGCGGGTAGTTTCGATACGACTGAGCGTCGTCGGTTTCCGGCGCGCACAGTAGGGCGACACAGGACAGTGGAAGCGAGTCAGCAACAGATGACGACCATCGAACACACGGGGATCGAGCACGATCAGCGCGCCGTCCTCTTCGGCGACGGCAAAGTTGGGTCGTTCTTCTCCGCCGTGGCGGACTGGGCAACCTCAACCGACCACAAGAAAATTGGCCGCCTCTACGCAGGTTTCGGCATGCTCGCCTTGATCGGCGTCGCCGTGATCGGCGCACTGCTCGGCTTGGAACGCACCAATGCCAACGGTTATGTGCTTCCCGAGGACAGCATCTTGCAGTTGTTCCAATTGCATCGCGTCGGCCTCGTGTTCTGGGTTGCGATTCCGCTCACTCTCGGCGCTGCAGTGGCCATCGTGCCCATGCAAGTCGGCGCTCGCGCGATCGCCTTCGCCCGTTTGGCGCTCACCGGCTTTTACGCCTGGTTGGCCGGCGCCGTGCTCACCATTGTGGCGCTCGCTGGCAACGGCGGCATCGGTGGCGGCAACGCCCAGATGGTTGATCTCTTCCTCGCCGCCCACGGCCTCATGATCCTTGGCATCGCCGCTACTGCTGGTTGTGTTGCCACCACGGTGCTCACCTCACGTGCTCCTGGCATGACGATGCGGCGTGTCCCGTTCTTTTCATGGTCAGCGTTGGTCCAGGCCCTCGCCCTGCTCGTCGCATTGCCGGTCATGTTCGGCGTGTTGATCTACCTCTTCGTCGATGCACGCAATGCCCAACTCGTGTTCGGCGGCCCACTCGGCATTGGCAACTGGATCGGCCTGTTCTTCGACACGCCGGTCGTGTACATCTACGCCATCCCGGTTGCCGGACTGCTCGCCGAGGCGATGCCCGTCGCCTTTGGCCGTCGTCACCCGATGCGCCAGGTCGTCTTCGCTGGTCTCGCCCTCATCGGTGTGGCGGCGCTCACCGGTGCAACACTGCAAAACGATTTCGCCACCACCTTCAACGGTGACGGTTCGAGCGTGATCAAGCATCTCGTGGTGCTCGCCTTCTTCGTCGCACTGCCACTGCTCGGTGGCGTCATCACCTTGGCTACTGCCGCCATGGTCGCCAAGCCGTCCGGTGACGCCAAGCCATCCATCCGCGTGATCAGCCCACTGATCTTTGGTCTGCTCGGCACCCTCATGCTGGTGCTCGGCATGATCGGCGGCGTGCTCGTCGACCTCAGCGATCTCGAACTTGCAGGCACGGTATTCGGCGAAGCCGCCACCGTGTTCGTCACCTTCGCGGCCGCCCTTGGTGGCCTCGGTGCGCTCATCATGTGGGCACCAAAGCTCTGGGGAATGCAGATCCCCGAGAAAAAAGTGCTGCCGCTCGCACTGCTCGGCACACTCGCCACCGTGCTTGCCGCCGGCCCGCACTATGTCGCTGGCTTCACCGGTCAAGACGGCGAGACCGGTGTGTACATGGGCGACGGCGCCTCGAGCGCCCTCAACGGCATCGTCCTCGTGGGATACGCCCTGATGGTGCTCACCGTGTTGGGCGTTGTTGGAGCGATTGCCACCAGCCGCGGCAAGGGTGACCAGAACGCCAACCCATGGTGCGCCCACACGATCGAATGGTCGACGACGTCGCCGGCACCGGCCGACAACTTCGCCGCCATGCCGACCGTCAAGTCGGCCGAACCAGAACTCGACCAGACCCCTGAAGGGAGCCCGTCGTGACGCTCGCCCTCCCCGCCGGCCCAAGCCCGGCACCACGGCGCCAGATCTTCGTCGGCACGGCGCTCGCAGGCCTCGCCGGCACCATGATGATGGGCGGCATGCTCGCCGTGTGGGCGTTGATCCGCCAAAGGGCGGTCGACGCTGGCGAACGGTTCCCCGTCAAGTTCATCATCCCTGAAGTCGCAACGAACGTGATGTTGATCACGATCTTTGCGCTGTGTCTCTTCGCTCAATGGGCGGTCTACTCCGCACGGCGCGGCGATCGTTCGCACACCGGACTTGCCCTCGGCGTGGTGCTCGTGCTCGGCATCGCCTTCATCAACGCTCAGGCGTTCGTGTACACCCAGATGGAGATGCCGCTCGCCGGCAGCGGCTACGCCACCATGTTCTATGCCATCACCGGCACGATGGTCGCCATCGTCATCGCCGGTCTCGTCTACACCGTCGTCGCCGCGTTCCGTTCGCTTGGTGGTCGCGACCGTGAGTACGAGGTGATTTCAGCCCACGCCATGTATTGGTACTTCACCGCTGCTGCCTATGCAGCGCTGTGGTTCCTCGTCTACGTCACGAAGTAAGAGCAGGTACTGAGATGTTCACCACCGGTTCCAAACTCCTCCTCGGCTCGACCGTTGCGGCCCTCGTCGGTACCTTGCTGTACGGGATCCTGGCAGGCGGCATCATGGGCACCGTTGGCCTCGTCTCGGCCACCGCTGCGCTTGGCGCGTTCTCAGCGATCGTCATCTTTACCCGTGATGCCAATGTCGCTTCCGACGACATCGACGAGTTCAGCAGTGCGGCCGCTGGCGCTGAGCGTCCCGGTGCGAGCATGTGGCCATTGGCACTCGGCCTCGCCGCTGCAACGATCACCCTGGGTCTCGTGACCTACACCGCGATCTTCATGTTGGGCGTGGTGTTGCTGATCGCCGGCACTGCCGAGTGGATGCTGCAGGCATGGTCGGAACGTGCATCGTCCGACGCCGCCCATAACCGTGAGGTGCGAGGCCGTCTTGCCTACACCGCCGAAATGCCCGCTGCAGCCGCCATCGGCCTCGGCATCGTCATCTACGCCTTCAGTCGGGTCATGCTCGGCGTCCCGAGTAAGGCCTCCACCATTGTTGCCTTCTCCGTTGTTGCAGCAGTGGTGCTCGCCGTCGGAGCGTTCGTTGGCAGCAACCGTCGCATCTCTGCGCCGAAACTGACGGGAATGTTCGCTATCGCTGCCGTGGCCTTGGTCTCGGGCGGTGCCGTGGCCGGACTCAATGGCGAACGTGAGATCGAAGAGCATCACACCACCGCCTACTACGCCGAAGAGGGCAAGTGCGGCGCCGAAGAGATTTCGGCGGACGAACACGCCAGTCAGACGGTTGCAGGAAAGGCGTCGCAAGCCGCCGAAATCACATTGAACGAAGAGGGTCTCACCTACACCTACCCAGGTGTTGATCAGGTCCGCTCCGGATCGATCCAGCTGCCCCGTTCGAGCGCCGTGAACATCCTCTTCCGTAACGAGACCGCCGAACATCGTCGCCTCGTGGCTGACATGGCACCCGAGGTCGAGGGATCACCCGCCAAGATTTGCAGCCAGTTGGTCGACGAGGGCGGCGTCCAGCTGCTCACCCTGAACTATCCCGTCCCGAGCTTTGATCCGTCAGTCGAAGCCAACGGTGGCTACGCCCTCAGCGTGCCCGGCGTCGACGGCGCCCGGCTCGAGGTGGTCGTGCCATGAGTCACTCCCGCGAGGATCACGAACGCACCATGTCGACCGATGTCCGTACAACTCGTAGGCTCCAGAACGTGCGATTCCGATCACTGACCTCTGCGGGTCTCACGGCAGCTGCCGTGCTCGGCCTTTCGGCCTGCGCGAGCAATGCCCCGCAGGACACCTGGAAGCCCGCCGGCGAGAACGCCCAAAAGATCCACGACTTACAGTGGCCCGTGTTCACGGTGGCCGGCATCGTCGGTGTCATCGTGCTGGTTTTCATTGGCGTCATCGTCTTCCGTTTTCGCGATAGGGGACAGGCGATCCCCGAGCAGACGCACGGCAAGGCCTGGCTCGAATACCTCTTCATCGCCATCCCGGCAGTCATCCTCACTGCAATCGCTATCCCGACCGTCGGTGTGGTCATGGCACTCGCCGATACCGACGACACCGAGTGCATCATCAATGTGACCGGACAGCAGTGGTGGTGGGAATACGACTACGAGGTCGAGCCCGACGGCACCATCTGCGGGTTCGCTCCCTCAGCCGGTGAGGCCAGCCCGATCATCACCTCAGGCCAGGTCGTCATCCCTGCCGGCACCAAGGTGCTCATGCGCGGCACGAGCCGCGACGTGATTCACAGCTACTGGATCCCGCGCCTCAACGGCAAGCGAGACATGGTCCCCGGCCGAGTCCACTACCTGCGTTTGCAGTCCGACACACCCGGTATCTACGCCGGACAGTGCACCGAGTTTTGTGGTCTCTCGCACGCCAATATGCGCATGGAAACCGTGGTGCTCGAGCCGGCTGATTTCCAGCGTTGGCTCGACAACGAGCTCGAGCCCTACCAGTCGCCTGATGAAGGCACTCTCGCCAAAGAGGGCGAGTCGACCTACATCACCCAGTGCTCGCGCTGTCACCAGGTCAACGGGTTGGTTGATGACAAGGGCACCGACGACGCCGGTGACGACACACTCGTCGTGTCGTACCCCGACCAATTCGTGTACTCCGGGGCAGCACCAAACCTGACGAATCTGATGGGCCGCAATACCTTCGCCGGTGCGTCGTGGGATCTCCTGACTCCCGAGTGCCGCGACGACGTGTGGGGAGCAAGTCCCGAAGAGTTCGGAGACAAGTACCTTGCCGGCGTCACCGAAGAATGCCTCAACGAGATCGACCTGCGCGAATGGCTGCGTAACGCACCCGCGAAGAAGCCGATGTACGCCGACGCCGAACTCTTGGAGCCCACCGACGGCAAGACCCGCGGCATGCCCTATCTCGCACTATCCGAAGATCAGATCGATCAATTGATCGCCTACCTGCTCGAGCGTAAGTGAGGTTCTGATGGCCATCATCGAACGCCCCTCCGACACCGTCGCCCTTGCCCCATCCGGAGCGCCGGCTGTCGCCACCCCCGGCACGTCGTACGGCGTGTTCCGACGTCCGGTGCACACCACCGGGTGGAAGTCGTGGCTCTTCACGATCGACCACAAGAAGCTCGGCATCATGTACGGGATCACCTCAATGGTGTTCTTCATCATCGGTGGCGTCGAGGCGTTGCTGATTCGTCTGCAGCTCGCCGGCCCCAACGGGACCGTCCTCAACGCCGACCAGTACAACCAGATGTTCACGATGCACGCCACCACCATGGTGTTCCTCTTCGTGATGCCGATGGCGGCGGCCTTCGCCAACTACATGGTCCCGCTCCAAATCGGAGCCCGCGACGTCGCCTTCCCGCGCATCAACGCGTTCGGCTACTGGGCGTACCTGTTTGGTGGACTCCTGCTCAACTCAGCATGGTTCCTCGGCGGTGCCGCCGACGGCGGTTGGTTCATGTACGCGCCCAACTCGTCAGTCGTCTTCTCGCCGACGAATGGCGTCGACTTCTGGGGACTCGGACTTCAGATCACCGGTATCGCCTCGCTCACCGGCGCAATCAACCTGATCGTCACCGTCATCAACATGCGGGCACCGGGTATGAGCCTCATGAAGATGCCGATCTTCACCTGGATGGTGATGGTGGTGCAGTTCCTGCTCCTCTTCGCCATGCCGGTCATCACCGTGGCGCTCTTCATGCTGATGTTCCAGCGCTCGTTCGACGCCACCTTCTTCAGCGTCGAAGCCGGTGCCGACCCGCTGTTGTGGCAGCACCTGTTCTGGATCTTCGGTCACCCCGAGGTGTACATCATCGTGTTGCCAAGCTTCGGCATCGTGTCGGAGATCCTGCCGGTGTTCTCGAAGAAGCCGCTCTTTGGCTACCCGCTCATCGTGTTCTCGGGTGCCGCAATCGGCCTCGTCGGCTGGGGCGTGTGGGCCCACCACATGTTCGCCTCCGGTCTCGGACCGATCTCGGTGGCGGTGTTCTCAGTGGCGACCATGGCCATCGCCATTCCGACCGGCGTGAAGATCGTCAACTGGACGCTCACCATGTGGGGCGGCAAGATCGCCTTTACGGTGCCGATGCTCTACGCCGTCGGCGTGATCGTGCAGTTCACCATCGGTGGCCTCTCGGGCGTCACCCACTCGGTCGCCCCGTCGGACACCCAGCAGACCGACACCTACTACATCGTTGCCCACTTCCACTACGTGATCTTCGGCGGAGCCGTGCTTGGCCTCTTCGGCGGCCTGTACTACTGGTGGCCGAAGATATTCGGCAAGATGCTGAACGAGCGTCTCGGTAAGTGGAACTTCTGGCTGACGATCGTCGGAATGAACCTGACCTTCGGGCCGATGCACGTGATCGGTATTCAGGGTCAGCCCCGCCGTATGTATGTGTGGACCGAGAACCGAGCCGGCGAAGGCTTCTTCAACCTCGGGTTCTGGAACCTGATGGCCACCGTCGGATCGTTCGTGCTCAGCCTCGGCGTGTTGCTCTTCCTCATCAACATTTACGTCTCGCACCGCAAGGGCACTCAGCCTGCGCCGCTCGACCCGTGGGATGCCCGCAGCCTCGAGTGGATCACCTCGAGCCCGCCCAAGGAGCACAACTTCGATCGTCTACCCACCGTTGGACACCTCGACGAGTTCTTCCACCGCAAGTACGAAGATCGCGGCGAAGGCGAGCGCCACGACTACCACCAGGTCGCGACGGCCGAGGAGATCCTCGCTGGTGAAGAGGCCAACGGCGACAAGCACATCCACTTGCCATCGCCCTCGTACTGGCCGATCCTGCTTGCCTTCAGCCTTCCCGTGATGGGCTACGGCGTGATCTACAACCTCTATCTTCTCGCCGGTGGCGCACTCCTTGCGCTCGTGTCGATGTACGGCTGGGGCATGGAGCCGCACACCGCTCCGAGCGACGACTACGACCCACCCACGGGCACCGAACTGGAGGTCGCCGCTCATGGCTGACACCGCCGTCCACGACGACACCCACGCCGGTCACGACGACCACGCAGGGCATCACACCTCGACCGGCTTGTCGAACAACAAGTTGGCGATGTGGATGTTCCTCGGGTCGGAATGTCTCCTCTTCGGCGGGTTGATCTCGACCTACATGCTGTATCGCGGTCGTCACTCGGCGAACCTTGGACCCGACCAAGTCTGGGATATTCCCTTCACCTCGGCGTCGAGCTTTGTGCTGTTGATGTCGTCACTCACGATGGTGCTC
Organism: Actinomycetota bacterium; assembly: GCA_029978335.1. GTDB lineage: Bacteria > Actinomycetota > Acidimicrobiia > Acidimicrobiales > Ilumatobacteraceae > Casp-actino5. The sequence goes on along the minus strand of JAPOJQ010000004.1, from coordinate 70,595 downwards.
GCCGTGTCATCAGCGCACCGCAAAGACGACCGCAACACCAAGGTCTGGCTTTCGGTCACTGCGCTCCTCGGTTCGCTGTTCGTCGCTGGTCAGGTCTACGAGTTCACTACCTTCTACCGCGAGGGCCTCGGGTTCACCACGAGCCTGTTCTCGTCGAGTTTCTACACGCTGACGGGTTTCCACGGTGTCCACGTGACCGTCGGCATCATCATGCTCATGTCGCTCGTCGGCATGATCAGCCGCAACAAGGTGCCGGGCAACAAAGCCGAAACCGTTGAACTGTTCGGCCTCTACTGGCACTTCGTCGACGTGGTGTGGATTCTCATCTTCACCCTCGTCTACCTGATCCCCGCCTGACCAGAATCGAGACGACATGAGCACGGCGACTGACACGCAGCACGATCACTACACCGAATCGCATGGACTGACCGATCTCGGCTACATCAAGATCGCGATCTTCTTGGCGATCATCACGGGTGTTGAAGTGGTGTTCTCCTACACCCAAGAGCAACTCGGCGCAGCCTTTTTGCCCGGGCTCCTCATCCTCATGGCCGTCAAGTTCTTCATGGTGATTCTGTACTTCATGCACTTGAAGTTCGACTCCAAGCTCTTCAGCCTGATGTTCTACATCGGCATGGTGCTCGCGGTCGGCTGCTACGTGGTGTTCCTCACCACGATGCACTTCTTCCACTCCTGAACCCCCGGAGGCGTCGATGCCGGCGCAACTCGACAATTTGAATCTCAACCCGTGGGCCTTCGTCCCGCACCCTGAGGTGTGGTTACTCGTCGGATTCCTGACCGCGGCGTACATCTACATGGTTCGGGTCATCGGTCCGAAAGCCGTCGGTCCCGGCGTCGAAGTGATCAGCAGGCGCAACCGCAACTCCTTCGTCGCCGCCATGGTGATCCTGTGGATCGCGAGCGACTGGCCGGTGCACGACATCAGCGAGGACTTCCTCTACTCAGCACACATGGTGCAACACATGGCGCTCGCCTTCTGGGTGCCACCGCTTGCGCTCATGGCCACCCCCGAATGGCTCATGCGCACCCTCATCGGCTCGGGTCGGGTCTACAAGGCGGTGCGTTGGTTGACCCTTCCTTTGGTGGCGGCACTTCTCTACAACGGCGGGACGCTGCTCACGCACCTGCCGTCACTCGTCAATGCCTCGGTGGGTGACGGTTACTGGAACGGTGCGCTGCATTATCTGCTGCACGTGATTGTGGTGACCGCATCGCTCCTCATGTGGATGCCGGTCGTTGGACCGATTCCCGAATTCCAGATCGGTCTCGTCGGCAAGATGATCTACCTCTTTGCGCAATCGATCGTGCCGACGATCCCAGCAGCGTTCCTCACCTTCGCCGACTCAGCGGTCTACTCCGCCTATGAGCGTCCCGTCCGCTTGTGGGGCATGTCGCTGATCGATGATCAACAGCTCGCCGGCGCCATCATGAAACTGATGGCGGGAATGTTCCTGTGGGCGATCGTCATCTACTACTTCATGCAGTACGCGAAGCAGTTCCGTCACAGTCACGACTACCGCCGCGGTAACCGACCCCACGACAGCGAAGTGATCGGCACCGACGATTCGCCGCTCACCACCGCTGACGTCGAGGCGGCGTTCGCTCGCAGCACCCCGGTACGCGAAGAGCGCTGACCGCTAGCCTCGGCGTCGTGATCGACGTCCGGCTCCTGCGTACCGAACCCGACGCCGTGCGTGCAGCTTTGGCACGTCGCGGTGATCCTGAACTCGACACACTGCTCGATTCGATGCTGTCGCTTGACGCTCGCCTGCGCGAGATCACCGCTGAACGCGACGCTGTGCGTGCCCGAGTCAACGAACTCTCCAAGCAGGTGGGCCAATTGCGCCGCGATGGTGATACGAGCGGTGCAGAAGCCTTGCAGGCCGAGAGCCGTTCGCTTGGTGCGACAGAGCACGCACTCGCTGCCGAACACGACACCGTGTCTGCCTCGCTCCGCGAGATGCTCTTGGTGGTGCCGAACTTGCCGCATCCGGACACGCCCGACGGCGCAAGCGATGCCGATAATCCGGTCATCACCGGGCCGTTCCTTCCCGAAGGCGGCATCGACGGTTTTGCTGACCACCAACGCGTGCCCCACTGGGAAATCGGCACTGCGCTCGGCATTCTCGACGCAGAGCGTGCCACCAAGATCGCTGCGTCGATGTTCACCATGCAGCGCGGTGCCGGTGCCACGTTGGCTCGTGCTCTGTGCCAGTACGCGCTCGATACCAATGCTGACGCCTTTGAAGAGGTGCGACCGCCCACACTCGTGTCGACCGCGACGCTGACGTCAACGGGCCAATTGCCCAAGTTCGCGGACGACGCCTACGCCATCGAACGCGACGATCTGTGGTGCATCCCCACTGCAGAAGTACCGCTCACCTCGATGTACGCCGGCGAAGTGCTCGACCAGTCCGAACTCCCGGCACGGTTCATGGCCTACAGCCCGTGCTATCGCCGCGAAGCCGGATCAGCTGGCCGTGATACCCGGGGCATGCTGCGGGCGCATGAGTTCGACAAGGTGGAAATCCTCGCACTTGCCACTCGCGAACAAGCACCCGATCTGCTCACCGAAATGGTCGGTCGTGTGGAGCGGATGATCGCATCGCTCGGCTTGCATCATCGAGTGATCGAAATCTGCACCGGGGATATGGGGCAGAGTCACCATCGCTCATTCGACATCGAGGTCTATGCCCCGGGTTGTGGGCAGTGGCTCGAAGTGTCGTCGGTGTCGTGGTTCTCTGACTATCAGGCACGTCGTGCCGACATTCGCTATCGCGCGGTCGGCGATGACGGCCGTCCGCTCAAAGGCACCGCACTGGTGCACACGCTGAACGGTTCTGCACTCGCCGTCCCACGCGTCTGGGCAGCCATCTTGGAGACGCACCGACGTGCCGATGGCACCATCGCCGTGCCCGAGGTGCTGCACCCATACATGCGTGGCATCACGGTGATCGGCGGTTGACATGGCCGATCGGGACAGCATTCGCGATCGCCGCATCCAATATGAGACCGCCGGTCTCGATCTCGGCGATGTCGATTCTGATCCGGTCGTCCAGTGGCACCGGTGGTACGACGACGCAGCGGCGGCGGAGGTCACCGAACCCAACGCCATGACGATCGGCACCGTTGATGCCGACGGCATGCCCGACGCACGCATCGTGCTCGTCCGCGGCGTTGATGACAAGGGTCTCACGTTCTTCACCAACTACCGCTCTGCAAAGAGCCAACAACTCGCCACCAACGATGGCTGCGTTGCCGTGTTTGGCTGGCTCGACCTTCACCGCCAGGTCCGAGTGCGCGGTCGAGTCGAGCGGGTTGCAGCAAGTGAGAGTGACGACTACTTCATGAGTCGTCCGCGTGGGTCGCGGCTCGGTGCGTGGGCCTCGCCACAGTCGACGGTGATCGTTGACCGCTCCGACCTCGAACATCGAGTTGCGGCCATGACCGCCCGCTTCGACGGCGCTGAAGTCACCCGACCCGACTACTGGGGTGGTTGGCGGCTCGTGCCCGACACCTGGGAATTCTGGCAAGGACGACCGAGCCGGCTCCACGATCGACTCCGCTATCGGCGACACGGTGACGGCTGGGTCATCGAGCGCCTCGCCCCCTGATCGCCCAGACACTGCGTCACCGCGTTGATTGCACACCGAAACCGTACTATCCGTACAGAATGAACACCAATATTCTGTACACTTCGGACGTGGGCATCGGCATCACCGAACTCCGAGCGAATCTCGCTCATTGGATCGGCCGAGCAGCGTCGGGTGACGAGGTTGTCATCACCGACCGAGGACGTGCCGTTGCGCGTTTGGTGCCAGCCGAACCAGTCGACCGGTGGGCAGAACTCATCGAATCGGGCGTGATTTTGCGACCAGACGAGGTCACTCGTAGCCACCGATCGGATGACTTCCCAATTGCGCACGAACCGACCGGGGTGTCGCTCGCCGATGAGCTCGAGGCGATGCGAGACGAAGACCGTTGATCGTCTATCTCGACACGAGTGCGGTCATCAAGCTCATACATGTCGAAACTGGCACCGATACGGCACAACAGCTCTGGCGATCAGCATCGACGCTGTGTGCGAGTGCGATCGTGTTGCCAGAGGTGGCTTCGGTGATCCGCCGGGTGTCGGGGGCTCGCGGATCGGGTCAGCTCCACACTGCGTGGACGGCTCGTCGACGCTACGTATCCCTGATATCCATCGACCCTTCGGTCATCGCTCTCGCCGAAGAACTCGCCGGGCGCCACCCGCTCTCCGGTGCCGATGCACTCCATCTCGCTTCAGCACTCACGACCAACGTCGGTAATCTCGTCTTCGCGACGTGGGATCGACGGTTGCATCAGGCGGCGCATGTTGAAGGGCTCACCGTAGCTCCCCGAGACCCGAACGCAGGCGAGCCGTAGACTTGTGGGGGTCATGACCTCCGCCCAACCCCCGAGCGTTCTCCCGCAGGCCAACGACCCGTGCTGGTGTGGCAGCGGGCGTAAGTACAAACGATGCCATCGCGCTTCAGAGGGACGGGTGCTGCCCGGTGTGATCTCGCCGATGTTGACCGTGCCGTCACACATTGCGCGACCGCCGTACGCCGACGACGGCGTGGTCCCGCATTGGGATGAACCGCTCGTGAAGAGCCCAGAGATCATCGAGCGCATGCGCCACGCCGGACGGATCGCTGCTGAGGTGCTCCGGCTCGCTGGTGAGTACCTCGAACCGGGAATGACCACCGACGCCGTCGATCGCTACGTCCATCAATTGTTCATCGAACGGGACACCTTCCCCAGCACGCTCAACTACCACGGCTACCCCAAGAGTTTGTGCACCTCAGCCAACGAAGTGATCTGTCACGGCATACCGGATTCACGCGAGATGCGTGATGGCGACATCATGAACCTTGATGTGACCGGCTACGTCGGTGGTGTGCACGGCGACACCAACGCCACGTTCTGCATCGGCAACGTCGACGCCGAGAGTCGTGAACTCATCCGCGTCACCGAGGAGTGCACGTGGAAAGGGATCGAGGCGGTTCGTCCCGGCCGACCGGTGAGCGACATCGGCCGAGCCATCGAAGACCACGCCAAGGCACACCGCTACGGCGTGGTGAAGGCGTTTATCGGGCACGGCATCGGTGAGCAGTTCCACACCGACATTCAGATCCTTCATTACTACGACTCACGATCGACCACCATCATGCAGCCGGGGATGACGTTCACGATCGAACCGATGATCACGCTCGGCGACTGGCGCCACCGAATGTGGGACGACGGCTGGACCGCAGTGACCGCAGACGGTCGCCGAACCGCCCAGTTCGAACACACGGTGCTCGTCACCGACGACGGTGTTGAAGTGCTCACCGGCGGCGAGGGTGCCGTGTCGGGGTGTGCCCCATGGGCTCGGTGACCTCGGGAACTCTTGGGGTGCGACGGACGACCAAGTTCGTCGTGAAGACACGGTTCATTCTCCCCGCACTTGCCTTGTTGTCGTTCGGAGCTGCCGCGTGCGGTAGTGACGATGCGATCACCGTGAACGACCCGTGGGCTCGTTCGAGCCCGGCGATGGTCACCATGGGTGCTGCGTACATGCAGATCGCCGCACCAGCTGGCGACACGCTGATCGGCGTAACCGTTCCTGCATCGATTGCTGATCACGCCGAAATCCACGAGATGGTCCCGGCTGCTGAGGCTGACTCGTCGATGGATATGGGTGATGACTCGTCGATGGAGATAGGCGATCACTCGTCGATGGACATGGGCGCCATGGTGATGCAACAGATCATGAGCCTCGACCTGCCAGCAGGCGAGACCGTTGAACTGAAGCCCGGCGGCTATCACGTCATGCTCATCGATCTGGCCAGCCCGCTGGAGATCGGCTCAACCTTCGACCTCACCCTCGACTTCGAAACCGCTGACGACATGGTCGTCAGCGTCGAGGTTCGCGAAGGCTGATGATTCGTCAGGTCGCGCTCGCTGCACTGCTTGTCATCAGTGCATGCAGCGGGTCCGACCCAACCACAGCGCTCCCATCGTTCTCGCTTGACCGCGTCGACGGCACTGGCACGCTCAACCTTGCCTCCGTCGACGGACCAGCCCTGATCAACCTCTGGGCGACATGGTGTGCGCCGTGTCGTCGAGAACTTCCCGACATTGAACGCATCCATCGCGACGTCGGTAACGACGTTGAGGTGATTGGGATCAACGTGGGCGACGATCCTGCACAGATCCGCGCCTATCTCGACGACCTCGACGCGCCCGCAATCACGTTCACCCAACTCGTCGATGTAGCGAACGATGTCGCCGACTATCTCGCTGCCAGCACCCTCCCTGTCACCTTGGTCGTCGTCGATGGCGGCATCGTCGAACGGCGCGATGTGCCGCTCAGCGAGTCGGAACTGCAGACGCTGATCGCGCCGTACCGGGACTGATCAGCACCACCAGCGCGCCGACCACAGCCGCTACCGCAATCACGGCGATGCCGGCCGTCGCTACTCGGTCAACGGCACCGGGCCACGGACTTGGCATCAGTGCTCGCCAGAGACCAGTACGACGATCCCATACCCATACGCCAAGCATGAGCCCGGCGACCAGCAATGCGCCAGTAGCCCAGAACCACTGTCCACGTCGCTCGAGCCACGCTCCAGCAATGCCGACGAGGCCTGCGGCAATGGGCAACACCCACCAGCGAGGATCGGGCCCGGTGTCAGGCGGTGTGGCGGCGAAGGTGACCACGCCGATCACGAAGGCCCATAACGACGCCAACGCCACCATCAACGACGCTGCGGCCAGTCGCCGCCCGCCAAACACGAGCACCGTCGCCACCCCCGCGACACCCACGATGAGGCCGGAGAGCGCAGACCGCAGTGACGGTCCGGTCATGAGCGTGCTGATGACGCGCACATCAATTGCGGTGTCATCGATGCCCAAAGGGATCAGCGCATTGATGACCACATCACCAGGCTCAGCACCGATCGGCGGCGTTGCGTCCATCCAATGAATCCGGTGGTCATGCCAGGCCACCGAACAGTCGTCGTCGATCTGCTCCCAGTCGGGAATGGCATCAACGTCGACAAACGCAGGTCGCTCGACGTTCCCGTAGCGATCCTCGTTGTACCACGTTGACCAACTCAGACGGTTCTGCCACACCGAGCAGTCGGCATCGATACGAAGGTACGGCTCACCGTCATATCCGGGAACATCAGCGGTGATCCCCGCCGCAACGGTCAGGAGCAGAAATGCATCAACACCCTCCACCGTCAACGAAAACCCTGACGGCACCGATGCATCGTCAGCGGCTGTGATCGACGTAATCGACGACTCGAAATCGGTTGGTCCTGGCGGGTCAGCGAGGGCGGTGCCGGCCGGTGCGAGCGCTACCACCACGCCAACGGTGACCGACTGCCACCACCTCACGCAGCAACAACTTTCAAGGTGAATCGCCCACTCGGATGCACCGAACAGTCACCGCTCAACTCGCCAGCCGTCGTGAACGTTTGGATAAGCGTCTCCCCAGTCCCTACGTAAAAAATGCCAACCACGTGGCCACGATCATCGTGATTGACGATGCGGATCGACTCCCCAACCCGAACGACGAGCTCAGCAGGAAGAATGTCGAGCTGCTCGCCAGCGTCGATTCGGGCCCCAGAACCAGCGGGAATCACGACGTCGTATTCGGGCACCACCGTCGCTGCGCCGTTGACCGTGACCGGATCATCGGTGCGCAGCGTCAGCCATGCTGCGCCCGCTGCCACCACGCCGACCACGATCAGCGCAACGAGCAGACGCAATCGAGTCACGCCCGACGCCCTGCCAGAAGGTCATCAATGTCGGCCCGTAACGCATCGCGGTCCAATCCAAATGGCCACGTGATGAGGAGGCCCCCGGTGTCGTCGACCGCGTACAGCGATCCCGAGTGAGCCACTTCGATCTCGCCGTCGTCATTGCTGGTTACCGAGTAGCTGGCGCCAAAAATGTCGGCTGCTGCAGCAAGCTCGCGTGCATCGGTCGTGCCGAGCGCGATGCCATCAGGAAAAAAGCTCTGCACGTAGTCAGGCAAGATCGGAATGTCGCGGTTCGGATCGACGGTCACCATGGCGACCTCGACACGATCTGCCTCGTCAACCTCACGAAGAGCTGCCCGCAAGTCCGACATCGTCGTTGGACACACATCAGGACAGTTCGTGTAGCCGAAGTAGACAATCAAGAGGCCGTTGGGCGCAGCGATGAGTTCGCGTTCGCCAGCGGCAGTACCAAGCACCGGAAGTGTCACACCGTCAAGTGAGGGGTTTGGGGTACGGATGTAGCCAGCCAACTCGCGCTGGCCACCACAGGCGACCAACGAGGTGAGCATCACGAAAGCGATGGCGAGTCGTTTCACGGGGCGGTCATCTCCTCGATGTAGTCGACAATCGACTCGACGTCGGCGAGCGTCAGGTTGTTCATCGGCATCGGAATCGAATAGCCAGCGACCTTGCGAGCAGCTGGGTCCATGATCGACTCAACGACGTAGGAACGATCCGCAACCATCGATGTCCCATCTGCGAACTCGGTGGTGGAACCGATGAGGCCCATCAACACCGGGCCGACACCGCCTGCCCCATCAGCACCATGGCAGGCAGCACAACCGTTGGCGGTGAACACCGAGCGACCGGCGGCAGCCGCCTCGGACAAGACCGGACCGGAGTCGCCAGCGCACGAGGCGAGCAACACGGCGCTACACCCGGCCAGGATCAGGGTGCGAAGGACGGTGGTCATGCCGAACGCTCCTTTGCTGACCAACCTGCAGCCTCAAGATGGTCGATCAGGTCAAGACGGGCACGGGCGACCCGTGAACGAATTGTGCCAATCGGGCAGTCGAGCACCTCGCTGGCTTCGGCATACGACAAGCCAAGAATCTGGGTGAGCACGAACGCGTCACGGCGATCAGGGTCGAGCCCATCGAGCACGTCATCGAGTTCAGTCGTGCCGTGGTCGAGGTCACTCTCGATCACTGTGGTCTCGTTCAACCGGCGGTCACGCCGCCGAATTCGCTGGCGACGTCGAGCGGCGTCGGCGCAGACTCGACGGGCGATCTGACGAACCCAATGCACCGCTGGACCGTCACCTCGATAGCGATGCATCGAGCGCACGATGCGCTCACAGGTTTCTTGGACGAGGTCATCGATTGAGTCGCCGTCGCCGAGGTGCCGGCACAGCGGCTCAATCTCGGTTCGGGCCCAAGCGAAGAATCGTCGAGCGGCAACCGAATCGCCCGCACCGGCAGCGAGGAGTACCTCGTTCCAGTTCTCGGCGGAGTCCGCTCGCATACCCCCAGTCAAGCAGGTTGGTCATCGCAAACGTCAGAGACCTCGGTCACCAACTCCGCCCCGTCGCGACCCACCACTCGATGAGGTCCTCAGCGGTCTCACCCACGACGTCGAACGCTGCGAGTACCGCACGACCGCAGCCAACAAGGTCACCGTGTTGCAGCGCCGCGACAGCCGTGGTCAGCGGTCCGTGCGGCCATGGCATCGCCATCACCGTCGCTGGTGACAATCGCACACTTGTTGGGGAAAGACCCGACCCGGCCATCGAATGCCAGGCCGACAGCGAGGCAATCGGCGACGTCAGCACCGCTGCCACCTCCATGATGAGTGACGAATCGTGCGGCACCACCGAAATCACGGGTACCGCCGGCAACCAGGCTCCGTCGACATCGGCTACCGCTTCCACGATGCGAGTCTGTGCCGCAACGAGCACTTTGGGCACGAGAAGGCGCTTCGCCCATTGGGCAAATCGACCCTCGAGTTGATCGAGATCAACCCGAGGATGTTCAAAACGGCGTTTCGCAAATCGAACAGGCCGGGATCCCCACGCACAGCGGCCCGGATCGATGAGCCCAGAGGTGATGAGCGCCGGGCCATCTGCCGCATCATCGACCGCAGGGACGAGGGCGTAGTACTCATCACGAAAATTCGCCGATGCCGCCGACCGATCGCCGATCACACCGTGAGCGCGCATGGTCGGCAGATCTGGAATGCCGAGCACACGGGTCACCACGCTCGACCACGGTATTGATGCCCCATCAACCGGTGCGACACGACGTTGCAAGACCAACATGGCGACGTTGACCTCGGCCTCAAATGGCCGATCGGGTGACCACCATGATCCGATCATCGAGGCCTCGGCGGCAACCGCAGCCCGGAGGTCAGCACCATCGCGGGCGGTCAGCGCCGACTGCGGTAACAGAATCACGAGCCGACCGCCGGGTCGCAGCGCCCGAACACCCGTCAGGCAGAACTCCATGGCGGTGTTCGCATATGGCCCACCACCAAGTTGGCTCGATCCACCGCGTGTCGTCGATCTGGCCATCTGCGACAGGAACGGAGGATTCGCCAGCACGAGATCAAACGGGCCGCCAACGTGTGCCGACGACCACTCGATGTCGAGACCATTTCCACAACGCACGTCGAGCCGTTGATCGCCGATCGCGGCAATCGCCGTTGGATCAATATCAACACCGAGCGCGGTGCTGACCGTGACACGATCGCACAGCGCCGACAGCAGACGTCCATCACCGCACGCTGGATCCAGCGCCTTGAGAGGACCGGCAACATCGAAATCAGCGAGCGCGGCATCGACCATGCGGGCGACAAGCGACGCCGGAGTGTACCACGCGCCGAGCTCCCGACGTCGTGCCGGTTGCCGATCCGCCATCGCCAAAGCGTAGGGTCGCGGCGTGCCCAACAGGTACCTCGAGTTTGACCGTGCGGGCTGGGCCGCTCTGCGCGCTGCGACCCCGCTCACTTTGAACGACGCCGACCTCGACGGGTTGCGCGGCATCAATGAGCGCATCGACCTCGATGAGGTTCGTGCCGTGTACCTGCCGCTCAGCCGTCTACTCAACCTCTACATCAGCGCGGTGCAGGATCTGCACCGTGTCTCGGCCACCTTCCTCGGTACCTTTGCGCCGAAGGTGCCGTACGTGATCGGTGTGGCTGGATCGGTCGCAGTCGGCAAGAGCACCTTCAGCCGCATCTTGCAGGCACTGCTCTCGCGTTGGCCCGACCATCCCGAAGTCGATCTCGTCACCACCGACGGCTTTCTCTATCCCAACCGCGTGTTGGTCGAACGAAACCTGATGGACCGCAAAGGGTTCCCGGAGAGTTATGACACGCGCGCACTCCTTGAGTTTTTGCGCGACGTCAAAAGCGGCAAGCCCGAAGTGTCGGCACCGGTTTACGACCATGTCAGCTACGACATCGTCCCCGACGCGGCGGTCACCGTACGAAATCCCGACATTGTCATCGTCGAAGGCATCAACGTCTTGCAGGTTGGCCGTGACGCAGCAGAATTCGTGAGCGACTACTTCGACTTCTCGATCTATGTCGATGCCGACGAGCGCGACATCGAAGAGTGGTACGTCGAACGATTCAGAGCCTTCCGGGCCTCGGTGTTCACTCGCCCTGACAGTTACTTCTCGAACTTTGCCGCACTCGACGAGGCCGATGCCGAGGCGACGGCACGATCGATTTGGGCTCGTATCAACGGCGTGAACCTCTCAGAGAACATCATGCCGACACGGGAACGCGCATCGCTGGTGGTGCGCAAAGGTCGCGACCATCGCGTGGAATCAGTGCGACTTCGCAAACTGTGAATGTTCGTTCAGTGCCGGTGTTCGGCCGCGAGCCAGGCCGCCACATCAGCGATCGAATCCAGCGTGTCGAAGTGGTGTTCGGGGTCGGCAACCAATTCGTGTTCCCACGTCGAGTGATACGGCACGTGAACGCCCCAGCCACCCAGTTCGATCAGGGGCAGCACATCGCTGCGAACCGAATTGCCGACCATTGCGAAACGGCTCGGATCAATCGACCATTCGTCGAGTAACCGACCGTAGGTACTGACATCTTTCTCGAGCACCACCCCGACCCGCTCAAAGAGATGTTCCAGACCCGAGGTACGAACCTTTCGGGTTTGATGCACCAGGTCACCTTTGGTGATCAAGACGATGCGATGCGTTGCCGACACTGCGGCGAGTGCCTCGGGCACACCGGGCAGCAACTCAACCGGCTGGCGCAACATGTCGTGAACATGATCGACGATCGCGCCGAGCACCGACGACGGCACCCGACCGCTGGTCGCAGTGACCGCTGCCTCCACCATCGAGAGCCCGAAGGCCTTCACGCCATAACCCGACAATGGCACCCGATCGAGTTCGATCGCCCGGAGCGAATCGGCAAGATCGACACCTTCAGGTGTGTAGGGCCCCACCAATTCAAAGAACATCGCTTCGGCCGCATCGAACGATTCTTGGCTTCGCCAGAGCGTGTCGTCGGCGTCGAAGCCCACGACGTCGATCAGTTCGCCGTGACGCATCAGCGATGGATGGCGTTCAAATAGTTGTAGACCGTGATTCGGCTGACCTGCATCGCATCAGCAAGGTCTTCAACCGCTCGACGCAAGGTGAAGGCGCCACGCTCATCGAGCAATCGAACCGCACGCTGCTTGTCTTCTCTCGACAGTGATGGCAGCGGTCCACCGAGTTCGGTTTCAACGCCTTCGATCAAGCGATCGAGCGCGCCGTGCAGCGGAGGGAGTCGCACCGCTGCGACGGTTTCACCGTCCCACACGAGCGGAATATCAGCGACTTCGGCTGCATCGGCGGTGACAAGTCGGGCACCCATTGCATCGAGCACCGGGGCAACGGCAGCGACGAGCGGATGAGTGAGTGCCATCTCAGCTCACCTCGCCAACTTCAATCGTCACCCTCGTCGCACCGTTGGCATAGGCAACCCGAACCACTTCAGCGACCAACTCGGGCATACGGTTGGCGTCGGCTACGCACGTTGAGCCGAACGCACCGAAATCGACAGCGACGCCGAGCGCCTCCAGTGCAGCGACCGGTGCCGTCACATGTGCGCCAGGCTGCCCGTCGACAAAGGGCTCGATGGTGAAGTCGAGGCGTTGCACCTCCGCAAGTGTAGGGGAGAGGGTCAGGTGCCCATAATGCGAGTGAGTTCCTGCGACCGTGCGATGCAGTCACGACCAGCAGCGGCGAACGCTTCATCGAGTCGCGCGAGTGCCTGTTTGAACGATCCGTTCCAGTCCTGTTCGAACCGTTGCCGAGCTGGTCCTTGCCATGTGGTCGACCCAATCGATCGGTCGACGGTGGCGACCATGCGCGTCAAGACGTCGATCTGCTCGGTGAGCGTTCGTCCGAGTTGGGCCAACTGCTCCGGGTTCGCTCCGTACATCACCATGATTCCTCCGATCCTTCCCGCCCGATGCGAGAGCGGCGTCAGTGGGGACGGACCATGTCGCCGGCGGGAAACCCGGCGTCGTTCATCCACGTGGCAGCAGCAACCGCGAGCCCCTCGATCAGTGCTTCGGTGTGAGGAGTGATTCCGTGTTCCCAGTCCCACCACATCGGCGATGAACCGCGCACCCGTGGCGGCAACTCGATCTGCACTCCTCGCTGTCGGGGAAGATTGACCGGATTGCGTGAGTGCATACCGCGAAGATCGACGGGAATCTCGGCGGTATCGCTGACGAGTCGATAGGCCGGCAATCGGGGTTGCAGGTGTCGAACCACGTGGTGGGCAAGGTCACGATTGCGACCACCGAGCAGCAATGAGGTGAAGAATCCTCGTCGTCCGAAACCGTGGATCGTCACGACGACATCAACGTGTGCGATAAAGGCGGCCAAGCGTTCCGAGTGGACCGGGTCAACACGGATCGATGGGATGTGTGGTGGATCGTCGCCTGGATGCAGCACGGCGTAGTACGACGCATTCGAACGCTCGGCGGCTTCGCGGGCGATGAGATCGGTGGCAGCTTCGAGCCCACCACCGTGGTACGCCATGAAACCGAATCGCGACCGCAAGACCGATTCCTCCACCACGCCGTCGGTGGCCAACAATCGGGCGAAGTCGTGCTGGCCCACATGATGCATCGTGCCACCGACGCACCCCCGACGTAGCATCGGTACCGATGTTGGTATGGATGGACCTCGAGATGACCGGACTCGACCACACGAGCGATGTCATCGTTGAGATCGCCACGATCGTGACCGACGACGAACTGAACGTGGTGGCCGAAGGTCCCGACATCGTTGTTCACCAACCCGACGATGTGCTGGCGAACATGAATGACATCGTCACCCGCATGCACACCGAATCCGGCTTGCTGGAAGCGATTCGAGCCTCGACCATCGACCTCGCAGAAGCAGGTCGGCACACGCTCGACTTCATCCGCGAACACTGCCCTGAGCCGGGCACGGTGCCCCTGTGCGGCAACTCAATCGGCACCGACCGACGGTTCCTCGCGGCGTATCTGCCCGACATCGAGCACTACTTGCATTACCGCAGCGTCGATGTGTCAACCATCAAGGAACTGGTCCGACGCTGGTATCCACAGACCTCAGTGCTGCGACCGTGGAAGCCCAACAGTCATCGAGCACTCGATGACATTCGCGAGAGCATCGCGGAACTCCAGCGCTACCGCGAGTTGGTGTTTCGCGACACCGCTCAGGTCGATGCGGCCATCGCTGCACGCCCCGATTGACGAACACCGCCACGGGCGACGACACTCGTGGCATGCGAGCAGCGGTTGTTGAGCAGTACGGCGGACCTGAGGTCATCAAGGTGATGGACGTCTCCGATCCGATTCCCGGACCGGATGAGATTCGAATCGCTGTCGACTACAGCGCCTGCAACCGTGCTGACACCCTGCAGCGCCGCGGTGGCTACCCCGATCCGATCCGACGCGAGCACGAGATCCTTGGCCTCGAATATGCCGGTCGCGTTGAATCGGTCGGTGAACGAGTCACCCGTTGGTCGGTTGGTGATCGCGTGATGGGCATTGAAGCGGGTGCCTGCAACGCATCGATGGTCGTCACCCATGAACGGATGGCGTTGCCGGTCCCGGCCACAGTCAGCGATGAGGAGATGGGTGCGATCCCAGAGGTGTTCATCACCGCCTGGGATGCGTTGTGCGCGCAAGGTGGCCTGACCGCAGGTCGGTGGGCGTTGGTCCATGCCGGTGGATCCGGTGTGGGCACAGCAGCAATTCAGATCGCTAAAGCAATCGGGGCCAACATCGCGGTGACGTGCTCGGCTCGCAAGGCCGACGCCTGTCGAGCCCTCGGTGCGGATCTCGTGCTCGAACGGTCACCGGCGGATTGGCTTGGTGCCCTCACGGAGGCGTTGCCAGGCGGTGTTGATGTGGTGCTCGATGTGATCGGCGGTGAAGAAGCCGACCGCAATCTGCGCGCCGTCAAGCCCCAAGGCACCATCATGCAGGTTGGGTTCATGGGGGGCGTGACCACCACCATCACCGCAGGATTGATTCTCGCAAAGCGCATTCATTGGATTGGTACGACGCTGCGCAACCGTCCGATCGAACAGAAGATTGCTGCAGTGCAAGGCTTCGCCACCGAGATGCTCCCACTCTTTGACACGGGCGCGCTGAAGCCGGTGGTCGATACGACCTTCGCGCTCGACGACATCGCCGATGCGCATCGACACATGGAAGCCGATGCCAACATCGGCAAAATTCTGCTCAAGGTCTGACGGCAAAAATCGCGAGGAGTCGCTCGTCCCGCACTCGGGACGGGCATGACCCTTGAACTCGACTATGCCGCAGAACCCGTTGACTTGTTGCCCACTCGCCGAGCGCGTTGCGCCGACGGCGAAGGCACCCTCACCAGGTTGTTTTTTTCTGATGATGCGATCGATATCGCTCGCGCCAAGGCGATCTGTCGACGCTGTGCGCTGCACGATGAGTGCCTGAGCGCAGCACTCGAACGTTCCGAGCACTATGGCGTGTGGGGTGGTCAACTCCTGATGGACGGGGTCATCGTCGACGACCGCCCCCGACGGGGTCGGCCGCCGAAAAGCCCGCGGCCCGCCCTCGAGATCGATGAAGTGCCCGTGCCACCGCACCTTGTCGCCTAATAGCCTGATCCGATGGATCAACGCACCCGGCTCAAGATCTTCGCCGGGGTGCTGGGAGTCGTGATGCTCGGACTGATCGCAGTTGGCGCGCCCGAGGTGCGCGACGCAGTGAGCAGCGATGGTGTGGATGTCGTGCTGAGCGAACCGGGGGAATACCAGCAACCGGTTGATGAGTCGTCCACCACGTTCAAGGACTTCTTCCCCGATGTCGAGATCTATGACACGGCCGGTCAGGCTCTGATGAGCCGCACATTGCTTGGCACCCCGCTCGTGGTCAACCTCTGGTTCGCCAACTGTCCGCCGTGTCAGCGTGAAATGCCCGACTTCGCTGCAGTTGACGCTGCAACCGGCGACGCAGTTCGCTTCGTTGGCGTGAATCCGGTCGACAGCGTGGACCGAATGATGACATTCGCCGAGTCGGTCGGCGTCGGATACGAGCTCTACAGCGATCCATACGCAGGATTGACCGATGCGCTCGGCACTGTTGCCTTCCCGCTCACCGTATTTGTTGACCCCGAGGGCAACGTGCTTGACCGACAGGGACTGCTCGATCTTGAGTCGCTGAGTGAACGCATCGACACCCTCTTTGGCATCACGGTGGAGATCCCCTCATGAGCCTGTCGTTCCTGCGTGGGCTCGTCGCTGCCGTCAACCCATGCGGCTTTGTTCTCCTTCCCACCTACCTCATGTTCTTCCTCGGGGCCGACGTCACTGGGGCAGCCTCGGGTATTGGTATGCGCAGAGCCGGGGTTCGCAGGGCGCTCACCGTCAGCGCATCGCTGACGGCTGGCTTCATGGTGGTGTTCATCGTTGTCGGCATCGTGACGTACCACTTCACCTCGTGGATTCAGCGCAACGCCCGGTACGCCACCATCGTGATCGCCGTCGCGCTCGTGGCGCTCGGCATCGCCATGTTGGCTGGGCGCCGACTGCCGATTGCCACACCACACCTTGATGCAGGCGGCCGCGACCGGGGACTGTGGTCGATGTTCGTGTACGGCGTCGCCTATGCCGTCGCGTCGCTCGGTTGCACCATCGGGCTGTTCCTTCCATCGGTGTTCACGGCCCGCGATGACGGACTCATTGCTGCCATCGGCCATGTCGCCGCATATGCGCTCGGCATGGGCATGCTCATCACGGCGCTCACCGTGTCGCTCGCCGTAGCAAAGGTGGGGTTGCTCGGTGTGCTCCGGCGCAGCATGCAGTACGTCGAACGGATCGCCGGCGCATTTGTGATCCTGTCGGGGGTCTATCTCGCCTGGTACTTCTGGGTGGTCGACATCGGCGAAGGTACCGACCCGATTACTGGTGCGGTCGAGAATGTGCAGCGGCAATTGATCACTTGGCTTGATGCGAACTGGCGCATCGCCGCGGTGGTGCTCGGGTCTGTCGTGATCGGCGCCATCGTCTACGTGCGATGGGGTCGCGACCGCCAGCACACCAACAGCACTCACAAATAGCCGAGTCGTCGCGCCTCGTGTCCCAGCGCATCACGGTGAGTCGGATGCGCCACAGCGATGAGCGCCGCGGTCCGCTCAGCGATCGTGCGACCCCGTAACTCGGCCACACCCCATTCGGTCACCACCTTGTCGACCGTGTTCTTTGGTGTGGTCACCGCCTCACCTGGAGCGAGCCTCGGCACGATCCGGCTCCGACCATCACTCGTCGTCGAGTGGAGCACCACGAAACCCTGACCGCCCTCGGAATACATCGCCCCACGGGCAAAATCGTTCTGGCCGCCCGACGACGAGTAATACTGCCCATCGATCGTCTCCGAGGCGCACTGCCCATAGAAGTCGACCGACAGCGTGGCGTTGATCGACACGAAGCCTCGCTCATGGGCAATGATCCGTGGATCGTTCACATAGCGAACCGGCCACAACTCGACGGCGGTGTTCTCATGCAAGAACCGGTGCAACCGGTCGGTTCCGAGCGCGAATGTGCCGACCGTCTTCGTTCGATTCAAATCTTTACGAACGCCGTTGACCACGCCCGACTCGATGAGATCGACCACACCGTCAGACAGCAACTCGGTGTGAATTCCAAGGTCGCGATGATCGGTGAGCGCCGCCATGATGGCGTTGGGAATGGCACCAATTCCCGTCTGTAGCGTGGCGCCGTCGGGAATCCGTTCTGCGACAAGACCGGCGATCCGATGGTCGATCGCATCGGGTTCACGTGGTGGAACCTGAACCAACGGGCGATCGCTGCGGCACCACCCGAGTACTTGGGACGCGTGCAACTGGTTACGACCAAAGGTTCGAGGCATGTGCTCGGTGACCTCAAGAATGAATCGGGCTCGGCCGATGAAACTCGACACGTAATCAGCCGACACGCCGAGGGAGAAGTACCCGTGACGATCAGGCGGCGACGCAGCAGCGATCACCAATGGGTCGCTGGTCCGCCATCGCATGATGTCGTACACCTCTGAGAAGTGGCTCGGCACCAGATCGACCGTGCCGCTCGCATAGTGCGCTCGGGTGATGTGCGAGAGGAAATACGCCACGTGATGCATCCGGTCACCAAACCGCCCAGCGAGATACGGTCGATCGTGCAGTGCGTGCATCTGGTGAACTCGCACATGTGTCGGCCCGTCGCCCTGAGCGAGAGCAGCCTCCAAGGTGTCGAGCAACAACGTCGGCTCCCCATTGGCGAGCGGCACGATGAGATCTCCTCCGTCGGCGACGTGATCGAGGATGATCGACGGGTCACGCGCACTCAACGCACCTGGTTCCATATCGGCCACCGTAGGGCTCCTGGGATACCGTCGGCCCATGACGTCTGACACGCCGAGCGCCACACCCGAGCAACGCCAACGCGCCGCCGACGTGCCCGTGCGGCCGGCGGCCACCGTCATGTTGGTGCGCGACGGCAACACTGGACCCGAAGTCTTCATGCTGCGGCGCACCCTGTCGGCGGCGTTCGCTGGTGGTCAGTACGTATTTCCTGGAGGCAAGGTCGACGGCGCCGATCATGCTGACGAGCTCGAGCCGATCTGTGATGGGCTCGATGACGACGGTGCATCGGCTCGTCTCGGACTTGAACGAGGTGGACTCGCCTGGTTGGTGGCCGCCATTCGCGAGAGTTTTGAAGAAGCCGGTGTGCTGCTCGCCCGCCGGGCCGATGCAGCCGACATGATCCGGTTCGACGACGACATCGCTGGGCCCATGGCCGTCGCCCGTCGCGAGATCCACGCTGGCGAGCGCACCTTGGCCGACCTCTGTCGGGAGCACGATCTTCGACTCGTCACCGATGCGATCGGTTTCGTGAGTCACTGGATCACCCCGATGGGTGAAGGACGTCGTTTCGATACGAGGTTCCTCCTCGCACGTGCGCCCGAGGCCCAAGAACCCTTGCACGATGGTGGCGAGACCATCGACAGTCTGTGGGTGCGACCTGCCGACGCGCTCGACCGTTGGCGAGCCGGCGACCTGCAGATGTTCCCGCCAACGGTGGCGAACCTCGAATGGTTGGGCTCGTACGGCGACGCTGACGACGCACTTGCAGGTGCTGAGGCGCTCGGCATCCCTTCGCCGATCCTCCCTCGAATGCTCACCGATGCCGACGGCAATGTCACCGGCATCGCATTGCCCGGAGATGCTGGTTACGACGACGTGCCGTTACCTGAATTCGTCTTCGCTCGGTTTCGCTGAGTCAGGCAGTCGGCTCAGCATCGGCGTCAGCAAGCGCCGACTCAACCGCTGCCAGGAGTCGTGCTGAGCAACCGGCCATGTCGATTCCATCGGTGGATGGGGTCACCGGAACCACCTCGATGAGCCGATCGACGATGGATCGCAGCGCCGCCGCCGCCGGACCTTCACCCTCAAGAATGACGGGCCGTCCGGCGTCACCGCCAGCGGCAAGGTCAGCTTCGATCGGGACACTGCCGAGCAGCGGTGCTCCAACGGCTGCAGCCAATGCGGCGCCGCCACCCGAGCCGAACACCTCGTGAAGTTCGCCGTGCCGACACACAAAGCCAGCCATGTTCTCGATCACACCGATCACCGGCAGGAACGAACGTTGTGCCATATCAGCGGCGCGTTGCGCCACCCGCTGGGCGGCGAGCGCCGGTGTGGTGACCACGACCAACGAGGTGCGCGGTAACAGCCGAGCGAGGCCCATCTGCACATCACCGGTACCGGGCGGCATGTCGATGAGGAGATAGTCGAGGTCGCCCCACGCCACATCGCGCAGGAACTGTTCGACCGCTTTGGTCAACATGAGACCACGCCACATGAGTGCCGTTGACTCTTCGACGAGGAACCCGGTGGACACCACCTCGATCACACCCTTGCCCACCGTCAGCCGATTGGGCGTGATCTGCGGCCGGCCATTGACCTCCGCTGCGCTCAGCGGCTGATCGACGCCGAGCAGACGCGGCACTGAGAAACCCCAGATATCGGCATCGAGCACCCCGACGGTGAGCCCTGACGCCGCAAGCCCAGCAGCGAGATTGACCGTCACCGAGCTCTTACCGACGCCACCCTTGCCGCTCGCGATTGCCACCACACGACACCGCTCGCCAATCGCGGTTTCAGGGGCGCGCTCACGGGCATTCCACCGAGCCGTCGACATCGCTGCGGTGCGCTCCTGCGGCGTCATCTCGCCCCAGTCGATCTTCACCGATGTCACCCCTGGGTGCACACTGATGCGTTCTTCGATCGAACGCTTGATCTCCGCTCGCATTGGACAACCACCAATGGTGAGTTTCACTCCGACGGTCACCACGCCGTCATCGCTCACATCGACGGACGGGATCATGCCGAGCGACACGACGTCACTGCCGAGTTCAGGATCGATCACCGTGCGTAAGGCATCGGTGACGACCTCAACTGAAGGGGGATCGAGCGCCGGCGGCGCCACAGAGCCGTCGTTCATGAAGTGATGTTACCGAGGGGTGGCCTGCAGGTCGCCGTGTGGCTAGCATTTCCACCATCGCCATAGGAGGAATTCAGCCGTGATCACACTTACCGACACCGCCGCTAACAAGGTCCGAGATCTCCTCGATGCCGAGGGATCTGCAGAACTCGCACTCCGCGTCGCCGTTCGTCCCGGTGGCTGCAGTGGGTTCTCCTACGAGATGTTCTTCGACGGCGACATCGCAGCCGACGATGAGCAGGCCACCTTCGGCGGTGAGGCCCGTCTCGTCAAGGTTGTGGTCGATCCCGCATCGGCACAGTTGCTCCAAGGCGCCACGCTTGATTACAAAGATGGCCTCGACCAATCCGGCTTCGCGATCACGAACCCGAACGCAAGCCGCACCTGCGGCTGCGGCCAGAGTTTCTCCTGAATCAACCCGCTTCCCGTCGCAAGATTGCCACCCTGGCGGTGGTCGCCATCGTGGCGTTGGGCGTTGGTGCACCGCTCTACCTGCGCAGCATCGAGGCCGACCTCAAACAGCGCGTGCTCGCCGCAGCAGTCGACCTTGAACCAGCCGTCAACGGCATTGCGTTCAGCGGTCAGGACGGCACGGTCTACTGCGTGACGCCGCTCGATTATCCGGCACAACTCGTCACTTCGCTCGAACAAGTTCGGGGCGTCCGCTCCATTACGGCTGATCGCACCTGTCGAGTGCTGCGTGCGCCGACCGTTGACCCGAACCTTCCGGTGCCGGTCACCCTGGCAACCACCACGACGACGACGGTTGACCGGTCGACGACAACGCTGGGATCGTCAACTACGAGCACGATCCCGACAACGACAACACCCATCCCATCAACAGATGGCGATCAGATCATGGAGCAGTTGGCGTCGGACCCTGACCTCACCACGATGGCGCGTATCGTCGACATGTCAGGCCGGATCGGCGGCGAGATCGGACCGATGATCCTGCTGGCACCCGTCGACACGGCGTTTGACGCCCTCGGCGCCGATGCCGCCGCCGCGTTGCTGGATGACGCCGCGTTGTTGGATGACATCGTGAGTCGTCATCTGCTCGACGACCCAGAGGGTGATCGCGTCACGACTGATGGTGACAACATCCTGATCGACGGCGTCGCCCGACGTGTCGACATGATCGAGGTCGGTTCGAGTCAGATCTGGCTCATCGACACCGTGCTGCTCGATACTGAGAGCGGCATCGTGCCGATCATCCGCGTTGACCTCAGCCTTGACGCCGTCTCGATCACCGGAAGCCTCGACGATGTGACGACGCTCATGCGGATCGAAACTGCTGCATCGGTTGCCGGACTGCCGGTGACCACTGCGATGACCAGTGAAGTCGACAGCACCATCGGCGCCACCCTGATCGGTCCGTTTGAACGGCTTGTCAGAGCAGTGATGACGTTGCTCGACACCGCAACACTGAGCATCGACCTCGAAGGGGTCACCGTCGAGGGTACGTACCGAGATGACGATGCGGCAGCCACCGTGACTGCGTTGGCGCGAGTGCTCGATGCGACGGTGCTACTGAACCCGCGTCCACCAGCGAGCGAAGCAGAGATCGATCGATTAACCGATGTGATCGCTGAACTCGTTGCTGGCAATCCGATCGCATTCGAGTCGGGCAGTGCCCGCATCATTGCGGGCAGCGGCGAAGTGCTCGATCAAATTGCCGCGGTGCTTGATCGAAACAGTGAACTCGATGTGGTGGTGCGAGGCCATACCGATAGCAATGGCGTGCCGGCATCCAACCTTGCGTTGAGCGCTGACCGTGCGGCAGCGGTGGTGACGGCACTGGTCAACCGCGGAATTGCTGCAGATCGACTGACCGCCCAAGGGGTCGGATCAGCCGAACCCATCGTCGTCGACGGTATTGAAGATGCCGAACGTAGTCGCCGAGTCGAGTTCGTGCTCGTGGGATGATGACCTGACCATGCCGTACACCCTCGCTGCTGGAATCTTGTGGTTCATCGCCGCACTTCTCGTTGGTCTCGTTGCTGGTTGGGTGATGCGGTCGGCGGCCGCAGGCCGTCAAGTCGCTCGTGCGCGGCGTCGCCAGCAAGCCGAATCAGAGGCGGAGATGGCCACCTTGCGCGAGCGCGCCAGCGACCTCGAACGTGCCGCTGATGAACGTGACCGGTTAAAGGCGGAACTTGAGCAGTTGCGTTCGGCAAACGAACGTCCTGCCGAGCCGGTGACGCAAGCGGCTGGCACCCCCGACCTCGATGCTGCGGCCACGGTGCTCGGACGGCGACTCACTCATGACGATCTTCGGGCCATCAGCGGTATCGGACCCGCGATTGAACGACTCTGTCACGGCATCGGCATTCGAACATGGTGGGATCTCGCCACGGCCGACGTATCGGTCTTGAAGTCGATGCTCGCCGATGCCGGCCCACGATTTGGCATGCACGACCCGACGAGTTGGCCACAACAAGCGCGACTGCTCGCCGAAGGTCGGTGGGATGAGTTCCGAGCACTTGAAGCTCGACTTGCCGCCCAACGTGGTGCCGCACCCTAGAGTGCGGACATGAACGCACCCATCGGCCCGTACACCCCGGCAGTTCGTGCCGGTGACTTCATCATCGTGTCGGGACAACTCGGCATCATCGACGGAGCACTTGCCGATGGGGTGTCGGCCCAAACGACCCAAGCAGTTGCGAACCTGGAGGCCCGTCTCGCAGAGATGGGCGCCACGCTCGCTGATGTCGCAAAGACCCTGTGTTTCCTCACCGACATGGGCTCCTTTGCCGAGTTCAATGAGGCCTACATCGCTGGATTCGGCACGCATCGTCCCGCACGATCCACCATCGGTGTTGCCGCGCTGCCGTTCAACGGTGCCGTTGAGATCGAAGCATGGGCGTATCGGCCGGCCTGAGCCGCGCTGATCACGTCAGATAGGATCTGGGGTCATGGCCGGAGCCATTGCGATCATCGTCGTCCTTGCCCTCTTCCCTGTGCTCATCGGCATCAGTGGGGGCGTGGCGAGCGCCATCATCGGCATGTTCTTGCAACGAGACGGTGAGATCCGTCACGAAGGCAGCGAACTCGCCGCCATCGACGACTGACGCCGTTGGACACCTCACACGACCTCGTCATTCACTCGGCCCGACTGCTCGCCACCTGTGACGAGCAACGTCAAGAACTGGCGAATGGTTGGCTTGCAATCGATGATGGGCTCATCACCGCAGTTGGTACCGGCCCTGCGCCACATGGTGCTGCAACTATCGATGCGTCCGGGTGTCTTGTCACCCCCGGTCTCATCAACACCCATCATCACCTCTATCAGAACCTGACGCGGGCGTGGCCCCCGATGACGAATGCGCCATTGTTCGGTTGGCTGCAATCGCTGTACCC
The DNA here is from genome assembly GCA_029978335.1 of Actinomycetota bacterium. Taxonomy (GTDB): domain Bacteria; phylum Actinomycetota; class Acidimicrobiia; order Acidimicrobiales; family Ilumatobacteraceae; genus Casp-actino5. The sequence continues at coordinate 46,410 of JAPOJQ010000004.1, read as the reverse complement.
GCTCTGGTCTGCACTCGACACCGAGTCGGTGTACCTCTCAGCCTGGGTGGGGCTTGCCGAACTTGCACTGTCGGGATGTACGACGTCAACCGATCACCTGTATGTCCATCCGCGTGGTGCGGGTGATCTACTCACCGCCGAAATCGATGCGGCACGAGACCTCGGGGTCCGGTTTCATCCAACCCACGGCTCGATGTCGTTGTCGGTGAAAGACGGTGGCCTACCGCCTGATGATGTGGTGAGCACCGATGATGAGATCCTCGCTGCCGCCGAAGCCGCAGTAGCACGGCACCACGATCGAACGCACGGCGCGATGGTGCGGATTGCGTTGGCGCCGTGTTCGCCGTTCTCGGTCACCGAAGCGCTGCTCGTTCGCACCGCTGAATTGGCCGAACGACTCGACGTGAGATTGCATACCCATTTCGCCGAGAACGCAGAGGATGATGCGTTCAGCATGGCCACATTTGGATGCCGGCCAACTGAGTATCTCGAACGAACCGGATGGTGCACCGATCGTTCGTGGGTGGCGCATTGCGTGATGCCCAACGCCGACGAGATCACCCGACTGGGGCGCGCTGGTGTTGGTGTTGCCCACTGTCCGAGTTCCAACCTCATCTTGGCGTCGGGTATCGCTCCCGTCACTGCGTTGCGGGCCGCGGGCTGTCCGGTCGGTCTCGGTGTTGATGGTTCGTCGTCGGCTGATTCGGCGTCGTTGTGGCTTGAGTCCCGCCAAGCGTTACTCCTCGCCAAACTTCGCGACGGGGCGGCAGCGATCAGCGCGCGCGAGGTGCTCGACATGGCCACACTCGGCGGGGCTGCCTGTCTCGGTCGCTCGGGCGAACTCGGCGTCATTGCCCCCGGAGCGGTTGGTGACGTGACCGTCTGGGATCAGACCGGACCAGCCCATGCCGGTGCCATTGCCGACCCGATCGAAGCCTGGCTCCGGTGCGGGCCAACGGGCGCTCGCGACACGATCATCGCGGGCAGACCTGTCGTTCGATCAGGCGCCCTGGTTTCGGACCGACTCGATGAGATGCTCGCAGCCCATGCCGTTGCAGCGACACGAATCCAGCGTGTTGTCAGTTGATCAGACGCCCCAGCGGGACTGCCCGAAGCGATAGCCGACGGATCGCACCGTTTGGATGAGGTCGGCGTGTTCTTCGCCGAGCTTGGCACGTAGACGACGCACGTGAACATCGACGGTTCGCGCGCCGCCGTAGTACTCGTAACCCCATACTCGACTGAGCAGCATTTCACGGGTGAAGACCTTGCCCGGGCTCTGCGCAAGGAACTTCAACAGTTCGTACTCCATGTACGTGAGGTCGAGCGGTCGATCACTGATCGACGCTTGATAGGTCTCAAGGTTGAGGGCGAGATCGCCGTATATGACGAGATCGGTACGCGACGCAACAACAGCGGATGCGATTAAGAGGTGCCGCAGCCGTGCGGTTAACTCGCTCGGATGAAAAGGCGTGAGGCAGAAGTCGTCGAAGAGGTCATCGCGCAATTCGAGGGCATCGAGATGGCCGCCCGGAACGAGCACCAAGGTCCGCACCGGATCAGCATCGCCTTTACGCAACGAACGCAAGAACGCCCACGCTGCATCAGCATCGCTTGAGAGATCGATGATGGCTCCCGACCACCCAGTGGCTGGCTGCTCGGCAACCGCAACATCCCAGGTCGCCGCACCGCGCCAGGCGTAGCCCGAGAGGTCGAGTGTGCGCGCCAGTTCTGCGGATACCGGGTCGCCAAAGACGACGAGCATTCCGGTATCCGCGTCGGTCACAACGACCCCAGATAGCGATCGATTTCAAACTGGCTGACGTGCGTTTTGTACTCGCGCCACTCGCGTCGCTTGTTGCGCAGGAACCATTCGAAGATGTGTTCGCCGAGCGCCTCACGAGCAAGTTCGGACTCTTCCATCACCCGCAACGAATCGGAGAGCGACTGCGGCAACTGGCCAATACCGAGACGATTCAGCTCGCGGTCGTCGAGTTCGAACAGATTGGCATCGGCTTCGCCGGGCAACTCATATCCCTCACGCACACCCCGCATACCGGCCGCAAGGATCATCGCGAAGGTGAGATATGGGTTACAGCTCGGGTCAGGGGAGCGATATTCGAGCCGGGTGGCGTTCGGATTGCCACGCTTAGGGATCGGCACCCGGATCAGCCCTGATCGATTGTTGCGAGCCCACGACACATGCACTGGCGCCTCAAAGCCTGGCACCAGGCGCTTGTACGAGTTCACGGTCGGGTTGGTGATCGCCGTGATCTCTGCGGCATGGCGCAGCAGTCCCGCCATGAACGACTTCGCCAACGGCGACAGGTTGTACGGGTCGTCAGGGTCATGGAAGGCGTTCTCATCGCCACGGAAGAGCGACATGTGCGTGTGCATCCCCGAGCCCTGCACGCCTTCGAGTGGCTTGGGCATGAACGTCGCATACACGCCGTGCTGGGCAGCAACTTCGCGTACGACCAGACGGAACGTCATGACGGCGTCGGCCATGATCAACGCGTCGTCATGGCGAAGGTCGATCTCTTGCTGGCTGGGTGAGTCCTCGTGGAACGAGTACTCGACGGGGATACCGAGTTGTTCCAATGTGCGGATGGTCTGCTTGCGCAGATCACCGGTCGCGTCGCGCGTCGTCAGATCGAAGTAGCCACCAAAGTCGAGCGGTTCGGGGCGTTCACCGGGCTTGGGTGGCGCAAAATAGAAGAACTCGATGTCGGGAGCGATGTAAAAGCTCAGACCGTCGGTCCGCAACGACTGCACCTGGCGGCGCAACACCTGGCGTGGATCGCCATCAAATGGTGAGCCATCCAGATGGTGAATGTCGCAGAACACCCGAGCCTCGGTTGACGACTTATCGCCCCACGGCAAGATTTGGAACGTGTCGGGATCTGGAATCGCCAGCACATCGGATTCCTGTACACGAGAGAACCCGTCGATCGACGAACCGTCGAAGGTCATCCCGTCGCTCAGCGCATTCTCGAGTTCGTTCTGGCTGATCGCGAAACTCTTCAGGTTGCCGAGCACGTCGGTGAACCAGAGTCGCACCATGCGAACGCCGCGTTCGGTGGCGGTCTTTAGGACGTAGTCGCACTGTTGGTCGCGCATGATCTCTCCTCCGGCGGGACAAGTGTGGCAGCAAAGAGCGAAAAGAGGGCCCTGCCGAAGCAGGACCCTCTTCTCATCGGGGGTTTGAGGTCAGCGTCAGCGCTTCTTGGAACCCTTGGCCGCCGCCGTGCACACCGTGTCGGTGATGAGGCGAGCGACCGTGTACGGGTCACAGTTGGCGTTGGGGCGACGGTCTTCCGCGTAGCCCTTGCCGTCCTTTTCGACCTGCCATGGGATACGAATCGACGCACCACGGTCAGACACGCCGTAGCTGAACTTGTTCCATGGAGCGGTCTCGTGCTTGCCGGTCAGGCGCTCATCGATGCCGTGGCCGTAGTTGTTGACGAGCTCCATGTAGTTCTTGCCGATCGCCTCGCAGGCGTCGATGATCGCCTTGTAGCCCTCGCGCATCGCGACGGTCGAGAAGTTGGTGTGACAGCCAGCGCCGTTCCAGTCGCCCTTCTTCGGCTTCGCATCGAAGCTGATCACGACGTCGTAATCCTCGGCGATGCGATGGAGCAGCCAGCGGGCGACGTACATCTGGTCGCCGACAGCGGTCGGGCCGAGCGGTCCGATCTGGTATTCCCACTGACCGGGCATGACCTCGGCGTTGGTGCCTGAGATCAACAGACCGGCATCGATGCAAGCCTGCGTGTGCTCTTCGACGATCTCACGACCGACGACACGGCCGGCGCCAACGCCGCAGTAGTACGGGCCTTGCGCCTCGGGCTGGCCACCGCCGGCGGGGAAGCCGAGCGGGGAACCGTCGAGGCGCATCATCGTGTACTCCTGCTCGAGGCCGAAGATCATGTCGTCGGCTGCGAACTTCTTCTCAACACGAGCGCAAGCAGCGCGGGTGTTGGTCGGGTGGGGGCGCATGTTGGAGGCCAACAGCACTTCACACATCACGAGGATGTTGCGGCCGCCACGGATCGGGTCCGGGCAGTTGAACACCGGGCGAAGCACGCAGTCCGATTTGTCGCCGGTTGCCTGCTCGGTCGATGAGCCGTCAAAACCCCAGATCGGGGGATCGGTCACATCGTCGGCGAGGATCTTGGTCTTGGAACGAAGCATGGGTGTCGGCTCATGACCGTCGATCCAGATGTATTCAGCTTGGTACGCCACAGGGGACCCTTTCGGTTCAGATGGCTTGTAGGGGCGGAAGGGACGATGTCAGCAAGCCGTTTCGCTGCCGTGTCCCAATTGTGAACGCCGTGTGAACTGGTCAGCGCGGGCGCATGGGCAGCGTATGGCGACGAACCCCATCATGTGCAAACAGCGCAGCCGCCACCGCTGGCGCAGTGGGAACGAGACCGATCTCACCGACGCCCTTGATGCCGAACGGCGAGCGCGGTTGAGGCACCTCAACGAGTTGCACGCGCACGCGCGGCATGTCCTTGGCGCGCAAGATGCCGAGCTGACGCAACGTCGTCGCCGTTGGCATACCCGACGCATCGGACGGAAATTGTTCGGTGAGGGCGTACCCGAGCCCCATATGCACCGAACCTTCGACTTGGCCTTCGACCAGCAGCGGGTTCACCGCACGCCCAACGTCGTGCACCGCAACGACCTCATCGACCGTGCCGTCGTCGTTGAGTACGACCATCTGTGCCGCATAGGAGAAGCACGAATGAATCGTCGGATTGGTGACGGCCGGATCGCCCAATTTGTCGGTCCAATCAACAACGTACTCACCGTAATGATCGACATCGACCGCGCAGTTGGCCCCACGCGCAACCTCACACGCAGCGCGCACCGAGCCCGCGGTCATCAAGGTGCCGCGACTTCCTGTCGTTTGACCAAAACCAAGCTCACGGGTGGTGTCGACGATGACGTCAATTCGTGAAGGGTCGACATCGAGTTCTCCCGCTGCAACTTGCAGTGCGACGGTGTGCACCCCTTGGCCCATCTCGGTCCAGCCATGGCGCACTTCGATCCGCCCATCTGACCCAAAGCGCACGACGGCACCGCACACCTCGCGGAATCCATTGCCGAGCCCGGAGTTCTTCATGCCGATGGCGAGCCCAACTGGGCGGCCGGCGGCACGGGCAGCCTCCCAGTCGGGACGGATCGCGTCGAGGCAGGCGATCGCACCGCCGGCGCCGTCGTCCATGATCTGGCCGGGTCCCCACACGTCACCGGGGGCGATCACGTTGCGTCGACGCATCTCCCATGGGTCGACGCCGACGAGATCGGCGAGTCGATCGATGATGCCTTCGGTGGCGAACTGCGCTTGGTTGGCACCAAAACCGCGGAAGGCTCCGCACACCGGGTTGTTCGTTCGCACCGCAATTGCTTCGACATCGATCGCCTGCCACCGATACGGACCGGCAGCGTGTCCAGCGGCGCGCTCAAGCACCTTCATGCCGACGCTGGCATACGCACCCGAGTCGCCGATCGCTCGAACGCGAAGACCCGTCAATCGGCCATCTGCATCGCAACCGGCCCGGACGTCAAGTTGGATCGGATGCCGCTTTGCATGCATCCGGAAACTTTCAGGCCGGCTCAAGGTGCACTTCACTGGGCGATCGAGCAACCATGCGGCGAGCGCAGCATGCGCTTGGTTCGACAGGTCTTCCTTCCCGCCGAATGCACCGCCGTTGGATACGAGTTCGACGGTGACTCGGGAACGATCGAGGCCGAGCACCGCCGCGATGTCGTTGCGGTCGTCCCACACACCTTGTCCACCGGAATACACATGCAAGGTGCGGGCATCGCCGTCTCCCGATGGCACAGCGACCGTCGCCTCAGGTTCGAGGAAGGCATGTTCGATGCGCTGGGTGGTGAACACTTCGCTGACCGAGTGTGCGCTGGCATCGATCACGGCGTCGATGTCGACATCACCGCCAGCGTCGCTTCGGCAAAAGGCACTTCTCGACAACACGTTCGAGTCGGTTCCCCACACGGCGAGTGCTGCGCCCGGTTGAAGGGCCGCCACCGGATCGACCACAGGGTCGAGCGCCTCGTACTCGACGGCGATGAGTTCGGCCCCAGCGCGGGCGTGCTCACGCGTGTCGGCGACCACCACCGCCAACACGTCACCCCCGTACGACGTGCGGCCACCGATCGGGATCATCACCGGCCAGTCCTTGTAGATGAGGCCAGTACGAAGTTCGCCGGGAATGTCATCTGCGGTGAACACGACGACAACACCCGGGGCGGTCATTGCTCGTGCCGTGTCGATCGAATGGATCGTCGCACGAGCGTGATCGGTGAGATGCAACGCGGCATGCAACATGCCGGGGATCCGGATGTCGTCAACGTAGGCACGATCACCGAGCGTGAGTTCAGCCGCTTCGTACTTGGCGCCCCGCCCGCCAACGGCCGCTGCAAGTGTTGGCGCTGGCACCGGCTGGTTCTGGGCGACCGCCTCGATCGCATCGAGGATCTTCACGTAACCGGTGCAACGACACAGGTGCGCACCGAGATGCGGAGCCATCGCGTCACGTGTGAGTGCAGCGCCCTTCCTGGCGATCTGATGATGGGCGCGCATCACGATGCCAGGGATGCAGAACCCGCATTGCAGCCCTCCGCAGGCAGCAAACGCATCAGCGAAGCGGTCACGTACCTCGGGTGCAAGACCCTCGAGGGTGACGACCTCACGTCCTTCGATATCGGCCACCGACTGTTGGCACGACACGACTGCCCGACCATCGATCAATACGGTGCAACAACCGCACTGACCCGATGGTGAACAACCATCTTTTGGTGACGTGATGTCGAGCTCTTCACGCAATGCAGACAGAAGATGCGGATGTTCAACGCCGACCTGCACCTCGGTTCCGTTGACCGTGAACTGCACTCGACCTTGCTCGACCAACGACACGTTGACATTCTGTCAAAGGAGCGATGGGCGGCCTACCATCGGCTGTGCGACGATGTCGCCTATGTCCGTCGTAAAGATCAACGCCATTGAGGTGCCCCCCGGCGCCGGACCCGAACTCGAAGCACGCTTCGCCGCACGAGCCGGTCAGGTCGATCAGCAACCCGGATTCGAAGAGTTCATGTTGTTGCGACCCACCGCCGGCGACGACCGATACTTCGTCGTGACCCGATGGGAGAGCGAAGCGGCATTTCAGGCGTGGCGCAATGGACAAGCCTTTGCACATCAGCACCGAGAGACCCACGATGACGCGGGCCACGGCGCAGCCAAGCCGCAACATCCGGTTGCGAGCGGAGCATCGTTGCTCGAGTTCGAGGTCGTGTCGCTCACCGTGGGCCACACCCCGCCCGCACCGTAGGCTTTTGTCCTCGTGGCCCTCATTGTCCAGAAGTACGGCGGTACCTCCGTCGCGGATCCCGACCGCATGCGCGCGGTTGCTGATCACGTGGCGTTCACCAAGCGTCACGGTGACCAGGTCGTCGTGGTCGTCTCGGCGATGGGAAAGTCGACCGACAATCTGATCAAACTGGCCAACGAGGTGTCGTCGGTGCAGCCAGGGCGCGAGATGGACATGTTGCTCACCACCGGCGAGCGGGTGTCGATGTCATTGCTGTGTATGGCGCTCGCCGATCGAGGCATCGATGCGATGAGCTTCACCGGCAGCCAAGTAGGCATCATCACCGACACCGCCCATGGCAAAGCCAAAATTCTTGAAGTGCGCGGTGATCGTCTGCGTGAGGCGCTCGCCGAAGATCGAGTCTGCGTGGTCGCTGGATTCCAAGGCGTGTCGACGGCGAAAGAGATCACCACCCTCGGCCGTGGCGGCTCGGACACCACCGCCGTTGCCATCGCTGCTGCGCTCGGCGCCGATGCATGCGAGATCTATACCGATGTGACTGGTGTGTTCTCCGCCGATCCACGTATTGTCCCGCAGGCTCACAAGCTCTCTCACGTCAACTTTGACGAGATGCTCGAAATGGCAGGAGCGGGTTCCAAAGTGCTCGCGCTTCGTTCCGTTGAGTTCGCCCGTAATCACCACGTACCGCTCCACGTCCGGTCCAGTTTCACCTGGGAGCCCGGCACGTGGGTCACCTCCGAGGAGCCGTCCATGGAAGATCCGATCATCTCCGGTGTCGTCACCGATTCGAGCGAGGCCAAGGTGACCGTGCTCGGTGTGCCGGATCGCCCCGGGATTTCCGCGGCACTGTTTGAGCCGCTTGCCGCAGCCAACGTGAACGTCGACATGATCGTGCAGAACACGTCGACCGAGGGTCGCACCGACATCTCATTCACGGTGCCGCTCGCCGACATGAAGGTTGCCGAAGGCATCGTCGCCGAAGTCGCTCAACAGATGGAAGCCGCTGGTGTCACTCACGACAACGACATCGCCAAGGTGTCGCTCGTTGGAGCGGGCATGAAGACGTCACCTGGTGTTGCTGCGTCGATGTTCCGCACTCTTGCGGAGAACGACGTCAACATCCAGATGATCTCCACCTCGACGATCCGTATCTCGGTGGTGATCGCCTCGAGCGATCTCGAGAAGGCTGCTCGTTGTCTGCACACGGCATTCGGTCTCGACTCGGGCCAGGCGTACTCCGCCCCATTGCCCGAGCGGAAGTGACAGAATCACCCTCCATGCCCCGTCGCTCGCAACTCATCCCATGGAAGGTTGCAGGGCGCGTCTCAGAGCGTCACCTGAGCGGCGACGACGTGGTGCGTGAGACCGGATGGGTGTTCAACAACGCCACCGGTGATCACCTGACGTTGGCCGAGTTCGTCGCCAGCGGCGACGATGAGGTTCCGGCGTACCTCGAGGCCTTCGAATTGCGAGGTCCAGAGAATCTTGAACGCACCATGCTGGAAATCGGATCGGGCATCGGTCGGATGACCGCTGCGTTCACCCGCGAATTCGGCCACGTGGTTGCAGCAGATCTCGACATTGGATTCCTTGAGCGATGCCATGAGACCGTGGCTCGATTCGGCCGCGCCGAACGCTTGCGAACCCTCGAAGTCGCCGATGGGCGCAGCCTCGATCTCGGCGACAACAGCGTTGACCTCGCGTTCAGTTACATCACCTTGCAGCACTGCGCGCCCTCGGATGCCCTCAACCTCGCCGCAGAAGCGGTGCGCGTCACTCGACCGGGTGGCTCGATTGCTCTGAATTTCCGTGGCCCTTCGCGCTTCGACGTCGTGCTGTTGCCGATTGGTTCGGTCATCCGTGCCGCCTTCCGTCTGCCGCGACTTGGGGAGTGGCTGTCGCAGCGACGCACCATCACCCGTCTTGCGTGGCAGGTGAGTCGCATCGCTCCTGAGCAGGTGCTCGGTGTGCTCGAAGGACGTATCGAGTCCATTGCGATCTGGACGGGCCAGTCGGCTCAGCTCGTTCCGCCAGGGGCGGTGTGGCGTCACTTTGACGGCATCAATTCGAATCACTGGTGGCTCATCGCGGCCGTCGTGTGATCACGGGCCGCCGTTAGCCTGCCGGCCATGCACATTGGAGTAGTTGGCGCGACGGGTCAGGTCGGCGGCGTGATGTTGCGCCTGTTGGCAGAGCGCGGATTCCCGGTTGACACATTGCGACTCTTTGCCTCGGCTCGTTCAGCTGGCTCGACCATCGAATGGAATGGTCGCACGATCACCGTCGAAGATGCAGCAACCGCTGATCCGTCGGGGCTCGATATCGCTCTGTTCTCCGCCGGAGCGTCATCGTCTCGCACGTTGGCACCGGCGTTTGCTTCGGCTGGTGTGACGGTGATCGATAACTCATCAGCGTGGAGGATGGATCCTGACGTGCCGCTCGTCGTGAGCGAGGTCAACCCCGACGCAGCACGCAATGCCCCGAAGGGCATCATCGCGAACCCCAACTGCACGACGATGGCGGCGATGCCGGTGCTCAAGCCCTTGCACGATGATGCCGGTTTGGTGCGGCTGATCGCAGCCACCTATCAAGCGGTGTCGGGTGGCGGGCTTGCCGGTGTGGAAGAACTCGATGTTCAGGCACGCGCGGTGGCAGCCGATGCCGCTGCGCTGACCCACGACGGACGCTCCGTTGCGTTTCCTACGGCCAAGAAGTTCGCCCGGACAATTGCCTACAACGTCTTGCCGATTGCTGGTTCGCTCGTCGATGACGGCAGCGGTGAGACCGATGAGGAGCAGAAACTCCGTAACGAGAGCCGCAAGATTCTCAACATTCCGAACCTCGCCGTGTCGGGCACGTGTGTGCGGGTACCGGTGTTCACTGGGCATTCGTTGTCGATCAACGCCGAGTTCGCACGCCCGATCACGCCGGAGCGTGCAATCGAAGTGCTGTCGACCGCCCCAGGCGTTGAGTTGAGCGAGATCCCCACCCCGCTCGACGCGGCAGGACGCGATCCGAGTTATGTCGGTCGCGTGCGAACGGATCCGGGCGTCGAGGGCGGTCGCGGTCTGGCCTTGTTTGTCTCGAACGACAATCTGCGTAAGGGCGCTGCGCTCAACGCGATCCAGATCGCCGAACTCTTCGTCTGAGTCGTCTCAGCAGGTGCACGGCAATGCCGCGCATTTCGGACAACCTTCGCGATATCGATCAACCACGGTGGTCAGGTCGACGCCGACCTGATTGGCGAGCGTCGCGATCCACGCCAACACATCGCTGAATTCGTGTTCGATCTGCGCGGGCGTGCCTTTGCGTACCGCCTGAGCGAGTTCGCCGATCTCCTCGCAGAGCCACGCCACCGTCGGCGCAACGCCGCGGTCGCGGTCTCGGTCGCCGTAGGTGGCATCGATCACTGCTTGCAGTTCGCGCAGATCCATGTCGTGAACGTAGCGGGGACAGACAGTCGAAATTCTCCGACACGCGCCGGCAACGTGTCTCTATGTTGCGGCGCCAATGACGGCGATGATGCGACCTTCGGTGCTGGTGCCTTCGATGATGGTGCTCTTGGTAATCGCTCTTGGCGTGCGCCCAGTGGCCGAAGAGGCTCCCGATCAGGTGCGCGTCGTCATCACCGATGCCGAACCGACATCGTTCTCGCTGAGCACTCCGAGCGGTCGGCGCTCTGTTGCCACCGAGAGCGGTCTGGAACCGGTGTCGAGTGTGAGGCCGGCTGCGGCGACCGTGACCGTGCCATTTCAGACGCCGACGACGGTGCTGAACGCACCACCGACCACGCTCGTCAACCCGACCCCACCCGCCGCGGTTGAGCCTGTGACGTCCGCAGTCGTGATCGCGCAACGTTGGGTTGTTGGCACACTGCCCGAACTTGCGCCCGTTGATGCAGCAACCACTGATGCGGTGCGCGCTGCTGCGCATTCAGCATGGTCCGAGCACCTCATGTCGCTGCGCACCCCTGATGATGTCGCGGCCCACGAACGGGCCAGAGCGCGTCGTTCAGGCTTCGCCCAGTTCGTCGTTGATTCCCAATGGGATGAGTACCGCGGTCTCTCGCTGTATGGCACCGCGTCATTGCTCATTCCGAGTGCCATGACCGTGCGTTCGGTGGGCATGCTCAACGACGGACGGGCCGTTGCCGTCTACTGCCTCATCGATTCCGAGATCATCATGGAGCGCGACGGCGATCCACGCGGCGGCGACTCGATGCACAACATTGCCGTCGCCCGTGAAGAAGGACGCTTCGGGCTCGTCGCAACTGATGCCGGATGGATCCTCGACGACGTCCACGTGACCGATCGACTCATCCTTCATCCACAGACACCTTCGGAGGTCCCGTCGTGTTGATCCGAGCACTCATCGCCAGCGGGGCGCTCACCGTGGCGGCGGTGCCTGCAACCGGCACCGACAACGACGGCAGCGGCAGCCCGAATTACGAGCTCATCGCCGACGGTGACACGATCGGAGCGGGCATCGTGATCCCCGACGCGGTGCGACCCGGTGATGCGGGTTCACGACACGGTGAGTGCTCCTGGCGGTACTACCAGTACTCGGTGGTGCCACCGGCCGCCGGCGACGAGTTCTCGCAGCGGCCTTTCATTAGAGAACATCCGGTGACGGGCCGGCTCCAAGTCGCGGTCGATTACGTATGTGGGGGAACTGTCATCGGCATCGGCTGGGTCGATGCTGACCCGCCGCCGACCGCTGACCTCATCGCGGGCCCGAGGGCACAGGTCCAACGCCAGTTACCTGCGCCAGTACCCCGCATCGATCCATCCGGCGGCGCGACGGTGAATCTCGGCATGTGGCTTGCGGTTGAACCCGTGAACCCGATCTCGGCATCGGCGACCCTGCTCGGACATCGCGCAACGGTGACCGCCAGCCACACCGCCACCGTCTTTGACATGGGCGATGGTTCGGTGATTCGTTGCCGCGGTGCGGGATCGCCACTCGGCAGTGGTGATCCATTGCGATTCTCAGCCGCTGCCGGTCCGTGCGGTCATGTGTATCAACGACCGACACCGCCTGGCCGACCGCATCGAATGTTGATCACCATGGAATGGTCGGTCAGTTACGTGACGACATCGCAGCGTGGTTCGCTGTCGACACTCACCACCACTGCCGAGGTGACGATGCCCGTCGCTGAAGTGCAATCAATCGGCATTGGATGAGTCAGCTTCGTGAGCGGCGTGGCGCGAGTCCAGCCGCTCGATAGATCGAGTCGATGGTCGCCATCGTGTCGATCGAGTCATCGCCTGCGGTCAGCGGTTCGCGACCGGTGGTCACTGCGCTCACAAACGCTGTCAATTGGTGGGTGTAGGTCGCGGACCGGTCGATGGTGATGCGTTCGGTGCCGTCACCGTCCTCGATGTCGATGTGGGCGCCGAATTGTGGTGCAAGTGGATTCTCGGCACGCATGATGCCCGCACTGCCGACCACCGTGAACGAGATGTCGGTGCGCCCATCGGGTTCGATCATCGACGACGACATCGTTGCCGTCGCTCCACTCGGCCACGCCAAGTTCGCCTCGATTCGACCGTCGATCTCAGGCACCGGACAATGGGCCTCGGCAGCAGTCACCGTAGGAGACGGTCCAAAGAGCCAGCGCAACCACTGCACCGGGTAACACCCGAGGTCCATCAGCGAGCCCCCACCGATGGTGGGATCCCAGCGAATATCGGTTCGCGCAATGCGGCCCTCGGGGAGATCAAAACGAGCGAGCGCATGGTGCAGGGTGCCGAGTCGCCCAGAGTCGATGATGCCGCGCATCGTGGTCACCATTGGGTGGTACCGCCAATGGAAGGCTTCCATCAAGATGCGGTCGGCGTGCCGAGCAGCATTGACCATGATGCGTGCCTCGGCGGCATTGGCGGCGAGGGGCTTTTCGCACAGGACATGGCGCCCCGCAGCAAGCGCGCCGAGTGTGCAGTCGCGGTGATAGCCGGCTGGCGTGGCGATGTAGACGGCATCGACGTCGTGGTGTTGCCACACGGCCTCCCATGAACCAACCGCATCGGGGATCTCCCACCGTTGTGCTGCGTCCTTGGCACGGCTGAGGTCGCGTGCGCCGACGACGGTGATCTCAATCCCGTCAACCTCGCGTGCGGGTGCCACGGCAGCGGGTTCGGTGATGCGACCAGCGGCCACCAGTCCCAGTCGGATCATGGTGCGACCGTATGCGGTGTCGGGCGTAACGTGCGACGCATGACCAGGATCGTGCATGACCAACCAGTTCCTCCAGAGGCGATGGATGCTGAGGTGCGCCGACTGTTTGAGGCGGCGCGGGCGGTGCAGGCCAATGCGCATGCGCCGTATTCGAACTATCACGTCGGCTGTGCGTTGGTGACCGATTCCGGGACGATGTACGCCGGCGCCAACATCGAGAACGCGGCGTATCCCCAAGGTCTGTGTGCTGAGGCGACAGCCCTCGCGGTCATGGCATCGGCGGGGGAACGGGTGGTGTCGGTGATCCTCACCGTGTGTGATTCGGAGTTCTTGGCGACGTCGTGCGGTGGTTGCCGGCAGAAGATTCGCGAGTTCGCTACGCCCGACACGGTGATTCATGCGTGCGGGCCTCAGGGGCTCTGGGCGACGTATTCGATGGACGGTTTGTTACCTGATTCGTTTGGTCCCGAACACCTCTGAATCGAGAGTAATAAAACTTGAGTCATATCGACTCAAGTTTCTTCACTTCAAGGTTGGAGGTGCCGTACCCTGCGCCTACACTCGCTCCCACTACACCCCCCACCCCGCTTGGGGTACTCATCAAGGAGCGAGTTCACATGGCCAAGGCAGTCGGTATCGACCTCGGTACCACCAACTCCGTCGTTGCCGTCCTCGAAGGCGGCGAGCCGGTCGTTATCCCCAATTCCGAGGGCGCCCGCACCACGCCATCGGTCGTTGCGTTCTCCAAGGCCGGCGAAGTGCTCGTTGGCGAAGTTGCCAAGCGTCAGGCGATCACCAACCCCGACCGCACCTTCCGTTCGGTAAAGCGTCACATGGGCGAGAACTGGAAGAGCGACGACGTCGATGGCAAGCAGTACACGCCCCAAGAGATCTCGGCCCGCACACTCATGAAGCTGAAGCGCGACGCCGAAGCCTTCCTCGGTGACAGCGTCACCCAGGCCGTTATCACCGTGCCCGCCTACTTCGACGACGCGCAGCGCACCGCCACCAAAGAAGCCGGTGCCATTGCCGGTCTCGAAGTGCTCCGCATCATCAACGAGCCCACCGCAGCCGCACTTGCGTACGGACTCGACAAGGGCGCTGAGGATGAGACCGTGCTCGTGTTCGACCTCGGCGGCGGCACCTTCGACGTGTCCGTCCTCGAAATCGGCGATGGTGTCTTCGAAGTGAAGTCGACCCACGGCGACACCAACCTCGGTGGCGACGACTGGGACCAGCGCATCATCGACTGGCTCGTCACGCAATTCAAGAACGCCCAAGGCGTCGATCTCTCCAGCGACCGTATGGCCATGCAGCGTCTGAAGGAAGCGGCGGAGAAGGCCAAGATCGAACTGAGCCAGGTGCAATCGACCCAGATCAACTTGCCGTTCATCACGGCCACCGCTGATGGTCCGCTCCACCTCGACGAGACGCTGTCACGCTCGAAGTTCCAAGAACTGACCGCCGATCTCATCGAGCGGTGCCGAATCCCGTTCGAGCAGGCCCTGAAGGACGCCGGTCTGTCGAAGGGCGACCTTCACCACGTCGTGCTCGTCGGCGGCTCGACCCGTATGCCGGCCGTCACCGATCTCGTGCAGTCGATGACCGGCAAGGAGCCGAACAAGACGGTCAACCCCGATGAGGTCGTTGCTGTTGGTGCAGCGGTTCAGGCCGGCGTACTCCGCGGCGATGTGAAAGACGTGCTACTGCTCGACGTGACCCCGCTCAGCCTCGGTATCGAGACCAAGGGCGGTGTGATGACCAAGCTCATCGAGCGCAACACCACGATCCCGACCAAGCGAACCGAAGTGTTCACCACCGCTGACGACATGCAGCCATCGGTCGAGATTCACGTGTTGCAGGGCGAGCGAGAGATGGCCGCCTACAACAAGACGCTCGGCAAGTTCCAACTCGTCGACCTGCCACCAGCCCCGCGCGGTGTGCCACAGATCGAAGTCACCTTCGACATCGATGCCAACGGCATCGTGCACGTGTCGGCCAAGGATCGGGCCACCAACAAGGAGCAGTCGATGACCATCACCGGTCAATCAACGCTCGACAAAGACTCGATCGATCAGATGATCAAAGACGCCGAGGCGCACGCCGAGGAAGATCGTCAGCGTCGCGACGAAGCCGAGGTTCGCAACAACGCCGATTCGCTCGTCTACCAGACCGAGAAGGTGCTCCGTGACCAGGGTGAATCGGTGAGTGCTGAGGAGAAGGCAGCGGTCGAAGGCCCACTCGCTGATCTCAAGTCGGCGCTCGAAGGCACCGACACTTCGGCGATCAAAGAAGCCACTGAGAAGCTGATGGCAGCAAGCCAGGCATTCAGCCAGAAGCTCTATGAGGCAGCTGCTCGTGACGGTGCTGCTGGCACTTCAGCCTCAGGTGCCACCAACGCCGCCGATGACGACATCGTCGACGCTGAAATCGTCGACGAACAGTGATCGACATGTCGGCCGACGACGACATCCTCGATCCGAACGATGAGCGTGGCTCGGAGGTGGAAGATTTCACCTCCGAGACCACACGTCCCAGTGCTGCAGCCAGCGCCATGACCAGCGATTTCGGTGCCGGCGATTCGATCGACCTCACCGACCTCGACGACCTCACCGAAGGCCCCTCAGACGATGCCCTCGCCGTCGACGTCGAAGCAATGCTGAACGAACTCGAGCGGTTCAAAGATCTCGCTATGCGAACGCAGGCCGACTTTGAGAACTTCCGCAAGCGTGCAGCCGCCCAGATCGCCGACGAGGTAGACCGAGCGACGGGACGCATGGCCGAGGCCTTCCTTCCTGTTATCGATGCCGCGGAGGCGGCGTTCGTCCGCACACCCGACGAGGTAGGGCCGTTGCTCAACCTGTTGTTGGTCGAGCTGAAGAAGCTCGGCCTCGAGGGACTCGACATCGCAGGTCAACCCTTCGATCCCGAGATCGCTGAAGCAGTCGCGCACGAACCAGGCAGTGGTGGTGAGGTCATCGTCGCCGAGGTGCTGCGCAGCGGTTTCCGCTGGAAGGGTCGCACGTTGCGACCCGCCATGGTCCGCACGAAGGACTGACATGTCGGCGCAGCGCGAATGGTTTGAGACTGACTACTACGCCGTTCTTGGGGTGAGCCCCGAAGCAACGGCGAAAGAGATCACTCGCGCCTATCGCAAGCTCGCCCGCGAACTTCATCCCGATCAAAACCCTGGCGATAGCGCGGCGGAGGAACGGTTCAAGTCGGTTGCTGCCGCGTATGACGTGCTCGGCGATGAAGCCAAGCGTGCCGAATATGACGAAGTGCGGCGGCTCGGTCCAATGGCCGGACGCGGCGGCCCCGGCGGTTTTTCGTTCAACGTCGGCGACATGTCGGGCTTCGGCGATCTCTTTGGCCAGATGTTCTCGCCGGGTGGTCGATCCCGCACATCATCGGGCGTTGGTCCTCGACGTGGGCTCGATCAACAGGCCCGTCTCACCCTCGACTTTGCCGATGCTGCTCGCGGTGTGACGACCACGATCAACGTCACCTCCGAAGGCCCCTGTTCAACATGTTCAGGCACTGGCGCAAAGCCCGGCACAGCGGCCCGCACATGCTCAGCGTGTGGAGGTCGTGGCGCAATCGACGACAACCAGGGCCCGTTCTCATTCTCGAGTCCGTGTCGGGTGTGCCAAGGCCGTGGCAGCGTGATCGACGATCCGTGTCCGACGTGTCGTGGCGCAGGAGTGGCTGCAGCGCAACGCAATGTGCAGGTGCGTATCCCCGCTGGGGTCGATGACGGCCAGACCATTCGGCTCAAGGGACGTGGTGGCCCCGGTCGCAATGGCGGACCAGCTGGCGACCTTCTCGTCGAGGTTTCGGTCCGACCACACGAGCGATTCACCCGATCGGGGTCCAATCTGCTCGTCACCGTTCCTGTGACCTTCACCGAGGCCGTTCTCGGTGGTGAGATCGAGGTGCCCACGCTCGATGGCAGCACCGTGCGGTTGCGGCTGCGACCGGGCACAGCAAGCGGGTCACGTCATCGCGTCGCCGGTAAGGGAATCGACCTCACCAAGCGCGGCCAGACCACTCACGGTGACCTCATCGTGCAAGTGCAGGTGCATGTACCCACCGAACTCGATGATGCGGAGCGTGCTGCCATCAACGAACTCGCGGCAGCCACCCGGATCAACCCACGAACGGGCGAGGTCTACAGTGGGGAACAGCAATGAGTTCCCGCAGCCCGCACCATGCCGTCTACGTCATCTCGGTGGCCGCCGAACTCGCTGGCATGCACCCGCAGACCTTGCGGATCTATGAGCGACGGGGGCTGGTCAATCCCGCACGTACCAACGGTGGTAACCGTCGCTACAGCGATCACGACATCTCGTTGCTTCGTCGTATCAGCGAACTCGCCGAATTGGGGATGAATCTCGAAGGCATCCGCCGGGTGATGGAACTCGAGGCCGAGGTCAGCGAATTGCGCCGCCGACTCGAAGAGTCTGAGCGTCGTCTCGCCATGGTCGCTGACGAAGCGGAGCGACGCCAGCGGCGTGATCTTGTGCCACTGCGCCAAGCGGTGGCGCTGTACGGCGAGCGCTTCAGGTTTCCCGGCGCCTAATCCGCACCGGATGGTCATCGCTGGTGCGACAGCGTCCAGTCGCAGTATCGAATCGCCAGCCATGCAAGGTGCAGACCAGGTCGTTGCCATCGATCTCGCCGAAGATGGAAAGGTCAGCGTTGCGGTGGGGGCACCGTCGCTGAACGACGAAATCACCGACCTCCACCTCGTCCACGTCGACGGCAGGTCCATGACGTTCGAGGTGTTTACGGGCGGCTTCGGCTTCGGTTCGCACCATTCGCTCAACCGACAGCGACTTGATGAAGTTGTAGAGGTACTCGTTGTAGGCGCCAGCTCGCCACGCGCTGAACCGACACGACAACAACAACGAGTTCGACCAGTCGACTGCCGCATCGGCGACCACGGTTTCCAGCAGATCTCGGGCGATGGTGAAACGAAATCCGGCGACTCGATCAGCAGCCTCAGGCGATGACGCATCGAGCACTCGTGCGTTGGCAAAGTCGATGAGGATCTCAAGTTGGGTATCCCCGTCGTCGGTGCGTATGACCAGTGGCGCATCGATCGCCCTGCACACCGTTGGTGCCAGACGCATCAACGGTTCCCACCATGCGGCAATCGCTGCCACGATGTCGCTTCGCGGCCGAGCCCACGAGGCATGGAGATCTTGCAGCCACCCAGCCCAATCAGCCCGGTACTGGTCGAGGTAGGCGCGCTTGTCGGTGAAGATGGCATCGACCTCAGCATCGGGAATCGGATGTGCCACCGAGATGTCGTCGTCAAGTGTGATCGTCGTTCCCGGAATAACGAGCAGTCCCTGATGTCCCGCTGCAGCGAGCCGCTCGAGGAACCACTGTTGGTCAGGGAAGATGCTCAACTCGTCGCCATCGATCATGTTGAGGTGTGTGAGACCATCGTCGAGAAATGCCGGTGGACCGGCGCTCGGCACCACCGCACGAGCATCCAACGCCTCGACATACCGCATTGCCCGAGCGCCCTGACTCTCGGTTTTTGCCCGACAGAGCTGGGCCATGTCATCGGCGGGCAGTTCGTACACCATGGGGTACCAGATCGCCCCCGAATACTGCAGCCAATGGAGATCGATGGGACCGTGAGCGGCGAGCGCCGACAGGTCGGTGGTTCGGCAATCGTTCTGATTCACGAGACGATGCCGACCGTCGGAAATGACGATCGCTGAATCGCCTCCTGGACCGTCGGTGATCGATGTTTCCACATGGATCGCAATCGATAGGCCCGGACGCAGGGCCATCTCGACGCCATCTCGGGTGGGGATGAAGTTGGTGAAGCCGAGCGCACGCAAGGTGCGTTCCTGCTCTTGCGTTGGATAGTCGGGCAACAGGATCGGCACGTCGCGCCGTAGATGTTCCCTCAGCCATGCGGCGTCGTGATGATCACCATGCAGGTGCGAGATGTAGAGGTAGTCGGCCTGCTCAATTCGCGCCATGAGCGCATCATCGAGCTGGTCATTGCGCGGGAAGACGAACCACGATCCAAGAAATGCTGGTACGAACCACGGATCGCACAGGATCGAACCCGCGTCGCATTCGACGAGGATGCCGGCATGACCAACCGACGTGGCGCGCACGTCAGGCGACCGGCGGGTCGGTGAACTGCTGGCCGCGTCGCGAGACGTGCTCGGTCCAACGGCCACCGTCCCAATAGCGCAACTCGAACCGACCGGATGGATCGGCATACCAACCAGCAGGCGCTGCAGCGGCAGCCGGTGCCGGTGCAGGAGCTGGCGTCGGCGCCGCCGTGGCTGGTGATGATGGGGTTGCCGGCTCTGGCTGCAACGCCCAACCCGACGAGGTCTCGGCCGCGGGTGCATCGACCACTGCGGTGCCCGCCGGACGGGAGAGGTAGGCAACGATCTCGGTGCCGGCGGGCACGATGGCAACGAGCGTCCATCCGTCGGCCGAATGCGAGTCGAGCAAGGGGGTGAGCGTCGACGCCTGGTACGACGAGACGCTGATCGACGTGTACTCGAGCATGCGCGAACCCTACCGTCACCGGCAGACTAGGGGCATGGCAGGCTCGGCGATTCTCGCTCTCGACGGCTACGCAATCACCGATGCGATGGAGACGTTCACCGCAACGCTGGCGATCCTGGTGGCGATTGCCACGGTGGCGGTGCTCATCATGTGGGCAACGGGCCGTCGGGCAACGCTTGCGGTAATCGCTCGGGTGCGAGCGGCCGTGATCCTGGCAATTGCGGGCGGGGCGACCGCGGGATCGCTGTATTTCTCCGAGGTGGCGAACTACATCCCGTGCCGTTTGTGCTGGTTCCAGAGAATTGCGATGTATCCACTCGCCGTGATTGGTTTGGTGGCCGTCATTCGCAAGGACCGGGGCGCCCGGTGGTATGCGCTGCCGATTGCGGCGGTCGGCGCATGCGTCTCGGCGTGGCATTACCTCATCGAGTGGCGTCCAGGCCTCGACTCGGGGGCGTGCTCGGCGTCGGGTCCCGCGTGTTCTGACATCTGGTTCCGCTCCTATGGATTTGTCACGCTGGCCTTCATGGCGCTCGTTGGCTTCGTGGCCGTCGTCGTGGTGAGCCTGATTCCGGGCGAGGATGACTAATTGCGTCGGTTGCTCGTTGTCATCGCTGCTGTTGCGTTCACGTCATGCGCGAACAATGACCTCGTGATCGTTTTTGACACGACGACGACCTCGCCGTCGACGACCTCGCCGTCGACGACCTCATCGCCGATCACGACCACCACCCTTGCCGGCTACGGCGATCAGGTTCGTTCTGTCGTCGTTGATGGCGACGCCCTACCAGCGTTCGTCGATTCGCATACCGATCCTGCGATTGGCCGACCGATACCCACCCTCATCGGTGAGGACTACGACGGCACGCCCATCACGGTTGGCCCCGATCGCGCCAACCCGATGCTGCTCGTCGTCTTGGCGCATTGGTGCCCGCACTGCAACAACGAGATCCCTGAGATCAACGCGATTCGCGATGCCGACCGCTGGCCCGCAGGGCTTGAGGTCGTCGGTATCTCAAGTGCCATCGCGCCGGACCGCCCGAACTTCCCACCGGCTCGGTGGCTGGTCGAAAAGGATTGGACCTACCCCGTGCTCGCCGACGGCATCGACGAGACACGCGGTGTCTACATCGCTGGTGACGCACTCGGGGTGACTGGCTATCCATTCATGGTGCTCGTCGACGCAACGGGTGCGGTTCGCGGGCGATGGAGTGGTGAGTCGCCCGCCGACGCGCTCGTGGCGCTCGTGACCGATCTGATCAATCCGCCAGCCGACGCCTGAGCGCAGGGTTGACGCCCCAGCGTGCGACGAGGTCCTCGACGCGGCCTTGAGCATCGGGATCCCGCTGGCCGGTGTGGACCGCTCGAATCATCAGATTCTTCGCGGTGTGTTCGCCATCGACGAACTCAATCACGTCGGTCCGCCACCCAAGGGCTGCGCAGATGTCGGCCCGGACGGTGTCGGTCAGGAGGTCGCCAAGCCGCTCGCGCACGATGCCATGACGTACGAGTGACTCAAACCCAGGCGGAGGACTCTGTTGCTCGAGTTGATCTTGGAGATCATGCTGGCAACACGGCGCGACCAAGATGTGACGTGACGACCAACCGATCGCTGCGGCTAAGGCGTCATCGGTGGCGGTGTCGCAGGCATGAAGGGCAATCACGAGATCGGGCTCGTGCCGAGCGACTGGGTGCCAGTCGGCGATCGATCCCGTAACGAACCGGATCTGCTCCCATCCGAGGTCCGCAACGGTGTGGTTGAGGCGATCCATCAAGTCGACTTTGAGGTCAACGCCGGTCGTGTCGACATCGATACCGCGTTCGCGAAGATGATGATGCGCGGCGAGGGTCAGGACCCCTGAGCCACATCCGAGATCGACAATCCTGAGCGTTGATGTCGATTCGCTATCAGTGATCGTTGCGTCGAGAATTTCGACGAAACGCTGCACTTGACGGAATTTCGATCGAGCCGTTGGTTTCACGCGACCGTCGGCGGTTGAGATGCCCACAGCGATGAGGAATGGTGCATCTTCAGAAATCAGATGGTGTCGACTTCGATCGTGCTCGGTGACGACGGTCTGCGCGGTGGGGGCGTGCTTGACCGATTGCACGGTGCCGCGTTTCGCGATCGTCACCTGGAGGTCGGCCGAGGTCGTTCGCACGAGGGCGGTGCGCATTCCATCTCGGAAGGCGTTGATGAACGAGTCGACGGCCGCATCGCCAACGAGGTTCTCAACGGCGGTCTGGCGGCCATCAAAGCGTTCGAACTGGAGGTGACGGCTACCGCCGATGTCGACAGGGCGGATGCGGATGCGTTCGTACGTTGGAGTGGCGCCAGCACGCGCACCGCGCACCACCGCATCGACGAAGACGTCGGTGCAGAGTTGTTCGCCGATGGAGCGCAAGCGGTCGGTATCGATGTCGGTCACGGGGTGATCTCCGATGTGGCGGCGGCGGTCAGGGCGGTCCAGGTGGCGTCATCTTCGTAACCAAACGCCCAGAGTCCCACGCCGCCAAATCCGGCGCGTCGGGCCATCTGGACACGTTCAGCGACACCTTCCGAACCGACCCAATGCACTTGGCGGGTCTGCACACAACTCGTGGTGCCATCGTCGTGCTCGAGGTCATAGGTCGCTGACCATTCGAGTGTGATGGGATCGAGCACCGGCTCAGCCCCGCGGCGGGCAGCGAGATCGGCAATGGTCGCAGCGGTCACGCTGGTGCGCCCCGGAGCATCGACGGGGCAGGTACCCGTTGTTGCAATCGGCCAGTTGTAGCCGTATGCCGGCACGCCGAGCACCACACGGTCGAGGTGCTCGGGCGCAACGACGGCTCGTAGTCCATCGATGACATCGGCGACCCACTCAATGGGTGCGATCGGGCCCGCAGAACCCGTCGAATAGTCGTACGCCATAATTCGGAGTCGGTCCACGATCCCAGCGATCGTGCCATGGTCATAGACCCAGTACCCGAGGTCGCCGGTGTCGGCGAAGACGTAGACCGGTGGAACGCTGACGCTGAGCGTGCGACCTTCGCGGTGCAGGGCGTCGGCGAGTTCGGTGATGAACGCGACCCACGCGGGCTTCGTCTCGACCCAGGTTGCCGGATCGTCAGCAAAGGCGAACTGTTCGTAGTCGATGTCGACACCGTCGTAGCCCCCGTCGATCACAAAGCGCACGAGTGTGTCCACGTGTTGGGAGCGCGTTGTGGGATCGCGCAGTACCGATGCCATCTGTCCGGCTGGCATCACATCGAGCACCGCCGGCACTACTGCCGCTCCGGTGCGATCGACGAGTGCCATGAAGGCATCAGCTTGGTCGTTGTTGAGGTAGGTGTCGGGTGCGATGTCGGTTGCGCTGCGGGCCGACCACCAAAACGGTGAGACCTCGCGCAACCCCATCAACCGGTCGACGGTCGCGTCGGGCTCGACAAGGCGACGTTCCAGCGTCCAGTACGGCACCCAGGTATCGATGGCGACGGCGCCGGGTGGAATCACCGGCGGCACGGGTTCATCGCCACCTGCGAGTACCGCCCACGAGCCAGCTCCAAGGGCGAGCACGGCGAGTCCGCCGAGAATGCTGAGTGACCGGCGATGCGTGCGCGGTGACCACGTGCGTCGATCCGACAGCATTCGAAGATCGACCCCGTCGAGGCTGGGAAGGATGATGGCACCGTCAGCCGGCTCGAGGGAACGGACGTTGGGTACCCCGACAACCTTGCACCCGGCCGCCACAGCGGAGGCAAAGCCGGTTGGTGAATCCTCAATCGCCACGCATGACGTTGGGTCAACACCGAGTCGCGTTGCTGCGGTGAGGTAGGGCTCAGGGTGCGGTTTGCCGTGCGTGACATCGTCGCCGCAGATGATCTCGGCAAACGATCCAGGCGGGAGCGCGTCGATGACGGCGTCGGCAAAACGTCGCCATGACATCGTCACCAACGCACATGGGACGCCGGCGCCGTTGAGTTCGGCAAGCAACTCTCGGGCACCGGGTCGCCATGGGATTTCTCGTCGAATCGATGCGACCACATGATCGAGTAGACGCTCGACAACCTCCGTCGGCGAGAGGGTGATCGGCGAATTGGCGATCATGTAGTTGGCGGCGTCGATGAGGTCGGAACCAACGAGGTAGTGGGCGTGTTCGTCAGACCACACACCGCCAAACGATTCGACGATCTTGAATTCGGCCTCGATCCAATACGGCTCGGTATCGACGAGCGTGCCGTCCATATCCCACAGCACCGCTGCGGGGGGCCGGGTCATTGGATCAGTTCTCTTGGACGAGTTCGATCAGGGTGCCGAAACTGCCCTTGGGATGCACAAACGCCACGGTCGTGCCACGGCTGCCAGGGCGAGGGGCGGCATCGATGGGTGTGGCGCCGGCTGCGATCATCGCGGCGAGGGCAACGCCGCAATCGTCGACGCGGTAACCAATGTGATGAAGGCCTTCGCCACGCTTCTCGATCGCCTTCGCCACGGGGGAGTCATCGCGCGTCGGCGTGAGCAACTGGACGTAACTCTGCGCCACCTTGAGCAGCGCTTCTTCAACTCCGTCGGATTCGACGACCTCGCGGTGATCGACGGTTGCACCGAATGCACGGTGGTAGTAGTCGATGGCAGCGTCGAGGTCTCGGACGGCGATGGCGACGTGGTCGATCTCGGTGAGGATCATGTTGACAGTCTGCCTGATAGCTCAGGCGCCGAGGCGACGGAACATCGTGATTCGGTCCTCGCCGATTCGGGCTCGCTTTTCGGGATCGTCGATCCCGAGGCCTTCGGTGGGGGCGAGGCACAGCACGCCGACCTTGCCTTCGACTTCGTTGCGGTGCACCGAGCGGGCCGCTTCGCCGACGTCGGTGAGTTGATGGACTCGGCTGAGAAGCGGTTGGATGCGACCCTGATCGATGAGTCGATTCGCTGCCCAGGCTTCGGAGTAGTTCGCAAAGTGCGAGGACAAGAGGCGCTTCAACTTCATCCAGAAGTGCCGGTTGTCGAACTCGACCATGTAGCCCGAGGTCGCCGCGCAGGTGACGACGGTGCCGCCACGTTTGACGGCGAAAATCGATGCACCCATCGTCGAGCGGCCCGGATGTTCGAACACGATGTCGGGATCTTCCCCGATGAGTTCACGGATGCGCTTGCCGAAGCGTCGCCATTCCGACTCGTCCTGGGTGTGTTCGTCGCTCCAGAAGTTGTAGCCCTCGGCGCGACGGTCGATGACCGCCTCACAGCCCATCTCGTTGAGCAGTGCTGCCCGCTCTGGTGATGACACCACGCCAACTGGGGTGCCGCCGCCGTTGAGCACGTACTGCACGGCGTAGCCACCGATGCCGCCGGTCGCTCCCCAGATCAGCACCGAGTCACCTTGTTTCATGCGGGCGCCGTTGTCGGAGACGAGCATGCGGTAACTGGTCGAGTTGCACAGTGCGTTGACCGCGGACTCTTCCCATGTGAGGTGCGTTGGCTTGGGCATGAGCTGGTTTGCCTTGACCACCGCCAGATCGGCGAGTCCGCCGAAGTTCGTCTCAAATCCCCAGATGCGCTGGTTTGCAGCAAGCATCGAATCGTCGTGCGCGGTCGGGTCTTGGTCGTCGACGTGGTTGCAGTGCACCGTGACGCGATCGCCTGGCTTCCAGTTACGCACGGCGGACCCGACGCGCAACACGACGCCGGAGGCGTCAGAGCCGATGATGTGCTCGTCGCGTCCGTGGCGTGCTGACCATTCGGATTCGCGCGCGAGACGGTCGAGAAATCCGAAGGTGGGCAGCGGTTCGAAGATCGACGTCCACACCGTGTTGAAATTGATCGACGATGCCATCACTGCGAGGTAGACCTCGTCAGGAGCGAGTTCGGGTGTGGCGACCTCATCAATGTGGAGCGACTTGCGTGGGTCTTTGTCAGCTGAGGCCACGCCTTCGAACATGGCGGTCTCATCACGGCGCACGAATGCGGCTCGGTACGACTCGGGAATCGGGAGAGCGGCGATCTCATCACCTGAGGCGCCGGCTTGGATGGCGTCGAGAATGTGTTGCATGGGCACGGCTCCGTCGTCCGATTGGCTAATGGGTATTAGCCTCACCCTAGCAAGTTGTGGCTAACGAGTGTTAGCCGAACGGCGCGAAATTCCGTAACGTGTTCCCATGGCCGTGCGCAATCGACTCACCGGAGAACGCACGCATGTCCCAAGTGCCGTCGGACGTCGCTCACGGGTCGCATCGGGTCCGCATGACCGGCATCACGAGATCATCGACGCCGCCCTCGAACTCTTCGCCACCATTGGATACAGCGGTACGACCATGGCCCAGATCGGCGACCGCCTCGGCATGCGCGGTCCGAGCCTCTACAAGCACATCGCGTCGAAACAGGAACTGCTCGTCGAGATCGTCACCGGCATGATGGACGAACTACTGCGTCGACAACGGGCCGCGCTCGCCGAGGGTGGCGACGTTCGTCAACGCCTCAGCAGCATCGTCGCCGTGCACGTGCAGTATCACGCTGAGCACCGTTACGAAGCGTTTGTCGGCCACCGCGAAATCGACTCGCTCGAAGAACCGCACCGAAGTCACATCCTCGACTTGCGGCGCGAATACGAATCCCGGTTCCGCGAACTCGTGCAAGAGGGTCGCGGACTCGACCTGTTTCGCACCTCATCAGATCGTTGGTCGTCGTACGCGATTCTCGACATGGGAATCGGCGTCTCCGCTTGGTACAACCCCTCGGGCAGCGTGACTCCTGATGAACTGGCTGCAACCTACGCCGAGCTCGCGCTGCGAATGCTTGGCGCCGAGCGTGGCGACTGAACCTCACTGGCGCGGTAACGTCGCGCCATGAGCGCAACCAAGATCGTCGCTGGAGCACGCACCCCTATCGGCAAGATGAGCGGCGCGTTCTCAACCATGTCAGCCGCGCAACTCGGATCGGTCGCTATCGCCGCTGCCCTTGAGCGTGCTGGCGTCGCCCCCGCTGAGGTCGACCACGTGATCATGGGCCAGGTGCTCATGGCCGGGCAGGGCCAGGTGCCATCTCGTCAGGCAGCCGCCGGCGCCGGCATTCCAATGAGCGTGCCCGCCGTCAACATCAACAAGGTCTGCCTGTCCGGTCTCAACGCGATCTACCTCGCACACCAGATGGTCGCCTCGGGCGAGGCTGACATCGTGGTTGCCGGTGGCATGGAGTCGATGACCAACGCCCCCTACTTGTTGCCCGGAGCGCGCGGTGGTTTCCGCTACGGCAACACCGAACTTGAAGATGCCATCGTGCGCGATGGGTTGTGGTGCGCGTTTGACGCGTGTCTCATGGGTTCTGGTACCGAGCAGTACGCCGATGGATCGATCGCTCGTGCCGAACAGGATCGCGTCGCAGCGCTGTCACACGAGCGGGCTGCTGACGCCACCAAGAACGGCCGGCTCGCAGACGAAATCGCTCCAGTCGCTGTGCCTCAGCGCCGTGGCGAGCCATTGCTCGTGACCGAAGACGAAGGCATTCGTGCCGACACGAGTGCCGACGGGCTTGCTGGCCTGCGCGGTGCATTCGGCGGTGCGGGCACCATCACGGCGGGCAATGCCTCGCAGATCTCCGACGGGGCGTCGGCGATGGTCGTCATGTCAGAACGAGCCGCGGCCGACCGCGGTGTCACCCCACTCGCTGAATACGTGTCGTACGGCATGGTTGCAGGACCGGACAACCCGTCGTTGCTGTTGCAGCCGGCGAACGCGATCCGTGCAGCACTGCGGCGAGCCGAACTCAGCGTCAGCGACATCTCACTGTTTGAGATCAACGAGGCGTTCGCCGCCGTCGGCATCGCGTCGATGGCAGACCTCGGTATCTCTGAGGACATCGTCAACGTCAACGGCGGTGCCATCGCTGTCGGCCACCCGATCGGCATGAGCGGCAACCGTTTGGCCCTCACCTTGGCGCACGAACTTCGTCGTCGCGGTGGTGGCTACGGCGCTGCGGCACTCTGTGGCGGTGGCGGCCAGGGCGACGCGCTGATCCTGCGCGTCTGAGTCAGCCGCCGACGCGGGTTCGACCCTCGAAGGCGCGCCCGAGCGTCAACTCATCCGCGTATTCGAGGTCGCCGCCAACGGGCAGGCCGCTGGCGAGGCGCGAAACGGTGATCCCGAGTGGGGTCAGCTGTCGTGCGAGGTACATCGCCGTCACCTCACCTTCGGTGTTGGGGTTGGTGCAGATCACTACTTCGTTCACACCCTCTGGACCGAGACGACTGAGCAACTCGCGGATTTTCAGTTGGTCGGGGCCGATGCCTTCGAGTGGGTTCATCGCACCGAGGAGTACGTGATAGCGACCTCGGAATTCGCCGGTTCGTTCGATGGCGATGATGTCGCGTGACTCCTCGACAACACACAGAATCGACGGATCTCGTCGTTCGTCTGCGCAGATCGGGCAGAGATCGGCTTCGGCGACGTTGAAGCAGCGATCGCAGAAACGCACTCGCGCTTTGGCCTCGCGGATCGCATCGGCCAAACGATTCGCGTCGGTGTCGGACAACTTCAGCAGATGAAAGGCAATGCGTTGGGCGGACTTTGGCCCGATGCCAGGGAGTCGGCCGAGCTCATCGATCAGCGTCTGGACCGGCGGGGTATGGACTGCGGCCACGTCAGTCCCCGGACTCCATCACCCGTGACCCTGGGAAGAGATCAGCCACGTCTTGTTCTGGCGTGCGCTGGGCCCCCGGCGGAGCGTCGACGAGTTCGGAAAGGTCGACTTCGTCATCCGCTATGGGAGGCGGAGTGGGAGCGGCGGTGGCGGGAGCACTCACGGCCCCAGCGGCCATGGTGAGGTTGACCGTGGTGCCGAGCGCTGCGCCGAGCGCCGCTTCAACGGCCCCACGATGCGGCTCACACTTGCTGGCGTGGACCTCGCTCGGCGCGCGCATGGCGATGCTGACCCCGGTGTCGGTGGTGTGCACCGAATCGATCGAGGTGGCAGTGAAGAGTGCGCGGGCGATACCAACGAGCCCTGAGCGCACCCGGTCCTCCCAGATGCTGATCACCGTTGCAGTATCAAGGCTGCTCGGGGCCGCTGGCGCTGGCGCTGGTGCTGGTGCTGGCGCTGGGGTGGCATGTGGCTCCGGCGTCGATGCCGGACGCGGCGTCGATCCCGTGACATCGCCCCGACGGGCGTGTCCACCAACCTGCGCCCTGCCGGTAGCCGGATCACGCGGCGCTGGTGCCGGCGCTGGCGCTGCAGCAACTCCTTTGGCCACCTGGCGTTCGAGGCGCTCGAGCCGACCGAGCAGCGCCGATGGATCATCCGATGAGTCATCTCGGGTGAGTTGCACGAGTGCGACCTCGAGCATGATGCGGGGATCTGGGGCGAACCGCATCTCGACCAACGCCGTGCCGAGACGCTCCATCGAACGAACGATGGATGCGGTGCCGATCGATCGTGCCGTGGTGGCTAATTCGTCAACCCGTTCGTGACGAGCCTGAACGAGTTCAGGTGACATCACCGACAAGAAGAGGTCGCGAAGATGACGCAACACGTCTTCGCACAGTGTCCGTGGATCATGGCCGCGAGCAACCGCATGTGCCACAGCACTCAACGCAAGACCGGTGTCGGCGTCGGCCAATGCTCGTTCGAACTCGGTCATGTCGACGCGATCATCGAGATCCCCGCCGGTAGCGGCGAGCAATTCGAGTGCGGACAGGGTGTCACGAGCCGACCCCCCGCCACGGGTGAGCGCCGCTTCAAGCACGTCGTCGCCGACCTCGAGCCCAGCGTCGGAGGCCACCCACCGAAGATGGTCAGCGAGGGTGTCGCCCGGCAGCAGATGGAACTGCAGGTGCTGAGTCCGCGAGCGGATCGTGTCTTTCAGTTTTTGTGGGTCGGTGGTGGCGAGCACGAACACCACGTGGGGTGGCGGTTCCTCGAGCACCTTCAACAAGGCCGCCGACGCACCGGCACTCAACATGTGGACCTCGTCGAGGATGTACACCTTGTGTCGCCCCGGCGTGCCAAGCGACACCTTGTCGATCAGGCTGCGGATGTCGTCGACCGAGTTGTTCGACGCAGCATCAAGTTCGAAGACGTCGTAGCTGTTGCCACGCTCAACCGCGAGACATGAATCGCACTCGCAACACGGTTCACCATCGATCGGATTGGTGCAATTGAGCACCTTGGCAAGAATGCGAGCGGTGGTGGTCTTACCGGTGCCGCGCGGACCGGAGAACAGATATGCCTGCCCCTCTCGACCGGTGCGCACCGCCTCGCGCAGTGCCCTCACGACATGGTCCTGCCCCTTGAGTTCGTCGAACCGTCGGGGGCGGTAACGGCGGTAGAGCGACTGCGTGGCCATGTACGGCCACACTACCCCGAGGGAATGACGGCGACCGGTGGGAGCCACTGGCTACCGTTGCCGTGTGGACCTTGTCCGGCGCGCCCTTCGAAGCATCATCGCCGCTCTGGCGGTGACCGTCGGCGTGCTGGCGATGGCTGGGGCCGCTCAGGCACAAGACGGCAGTAACAGCCTCGCTGCATCGAATCCCGCCGATGGGGCCACGCTCGGTACGTCACCTGCGCTGATGACGTTTTCGTTCAATCAGCCCATCGGTACTGATGAGGCGTTCACCGTTGCCGTTGGCTGTGGAACCCCGGCGCAACCGCAAAGCACCGGTATCCCACAGCTGGGTGAGGACGATGTCACTTTCACCGTTGAAGTGCTATCGCCGTTCCCGAAGGGGGCATGCACGATCACATGGTTACTGCGCGACGAACTTGATCAGCCCATCGCCACCGATCTGATCGCGTTTTCCGTTGCCGCTGAAACACCATCTGCAACCGCGAGCGACACCACCCAATCGACGGTGCCGGTTGCGGCGACGTCGGGCACCACACCTACCACGACCTCTGATGTCGTGTCGGTGGGATCAACCGGCGGCGCAGTGTGGCTCGGCGGTTTGATCTCCGGCGCCGCAGCACTGATCTTCCTCGGGTCGGTGGTACTCATCGCGCTCGGATGGCCCGAAGGCCCGACGTACATGCTGACGCAGCGCTTCTTGTTCACCGTGTGGATCGTGGGCGGCGTCGGCACCCTCCTCTACGTCATGGCGCTCACCGCCGACTTGACGGACAATTCCTTCGGTTCAGCGCTCAGCCCGGTCGCGTGGTTCGAGCTCTTCTCGACGGGCTGGCCTGGTCGTGCCGCGGTGGTCCGTCTGGTCGCCGTTGGTGGGCTCGGGTGGATTGCGGTTCGTCCGGAGAACATTTGTGACGAGGTCTCCCGCCCGATTGCGATCGCCGTGCCGTCGGTTGCCGTCGCGACCCTTGCCTTCTCGCGAGTGGCTGGCGATCTGGTGTTGCTCGGCCTTGTGATCAACCTTGCGCACGTTGCGGCCGTTGCCGTGTGGCTCGGAGGTGCCGTGCTGGTGGGACGGGTCGTGTTGGCGGGTGCCGGTGAGTACGACCTTGTCGGTGCGGTGCGCGCGTTTTCGCGGTTGTCGGGCCCGGCGATTGCGGTGGTCATCATCACCGGTGTCGCCGAAACGATTCGCCTTGTCGGTGGGGCGCTGCTCACGAGTTCGTACGGGCAGGTGCTCGTCTTGAAGATGCTGACGGTGATTGCGATGCTGCTGGTCACCGTGAAAGCCCGAGCGGTCGTTGGCGCTCGACTGGCCAGGGCCGATCACTTGTCGGCCCGTCACGCGGACCGGTTCCGGCGGGCGTTTGGTGCTGAGGCCACGTTGGGGGTTGTGGTTTTGGCGTTCAGCGGATGGCTGCTGTCGATCAACCCGCCGAAGGTGTCGCTCATCCCGGATCGTGAATATGCGTTGGAGATTCCACTGTCGGATGAGGCAACAGGATTTGTCGCCGAGGTTTCGCTTGATCCGGCGCGGATCGGACTCAACGCCATCGAGGTCGAAGTGATCACCACACCGGCCGCCCTCGTCGACTTAACTCTTGAATTCGATCCTGAGGTGGGAAGTTACGGCCGTGGCACGGTGCAGGACATCCCGCTCTCGGGTCGTGGTGTCGCTCGTCTCGAGGCAGTGGATGGTCTGCCATTTGATGTGGCGGCCAATTGGACGGTCACCCTCACCGCCGTGTTCGAGACCGGGCTCAGCAGCCGAGTCACGAGCCCGCTCATCATTCTCACCGAGGACGGTTCGGTGGCGACCACGACGACGACCATCGTGTTCTCCACCACCATCGTCCCAGCCGACGGCGTGACCGAGTCGACCACGACGACGACCGTCGATCCGACTGAGGTGACTACGGCTCCAGTCGTCACCGTCGGTTAGCGTCGTCCCCGTGACGACGATGAGGGACCGGATCGACGACCTGCTCTCCCGCAAGGAGGCCGCCCGACATGCGGGCTCAGAGCGTTCCGTTGAACGCCAACATGCCAAAGGCAAGATGCTGGCCCGTGAGCGCATCGAGTATTTGCTCGACCCGGGCAGCTTCCACGAACTCGACATGTTGGCCCGTCACCGTGCACATGCCGCTGGTCTCGAAGATCACCCTTACACCGACGGTGTGATCACCGGTTGGGGAACAATCGATGGTCGCAAGGTGTTTCTCTTCAGCCAGGACTTCACCGTCTTCGGTGGTGCGCTGGGGGAAGTTTTCGCCGAGAAGATCCACAAAGTGATGGATCTGGCCCTGTCGACCGGCGCGCCGATGATTGGTTTGAACGACGGTGCAGGTGCTCGTATCCAAGAAGGTGTGGTCAGCCTTGCCTCCTATGGCGGCATCTTCCGACGCAATGTGCAGTCGTCGGGCATCGTGCCGCAGATCTCAGTCATCCTCGGCCCCTGTGCCGGCGGCGCCGTCTACTCGCCAGCGATGACCGATTTCATCTTCATGGTGCGCGAGACCTCGCACATGTTCATCACTGGACCCGATGTGGTGAAGACGGTGACTGGCGAAGATGTGACGCTCGAAGAACTCGGCGGTGCGATGACGCACGCATCGAAGTCGGGCGTTGCCACCTTTGTTGCCGAAGACGAGAAGGCCTGCCTTGATGAGGTTCGGTACCTGCTGTCATTGCTGCCACAGAACAACCTCGAGAACCCGCCGTCGATCGAGCCGACCGACGACCCTGAGCGGCTCTGCCCTGAACTCGACACGATTCTTCCCGACAGCCCATCGATGCCGTATGACATGCATCAGGTGATCGCCTCGGTCATCGACGATGGCGAGTTCATGGAGTACTTCCCCCATTGGGCCAAGTCGATGATCTGTGGTTTTGGCCGAGTCGACGGCCGCACGGTGGGCGTGGTGGCGAATCAGCCGATGGTGTTCGCCGGCGTGCTCGACATCGAGTCATCGGAGAAGGCCGCTCGTTTCGTTCGCACGTGCGATGCGTTCAACATTCCGTTGCTCGTCTTTGTCGACGTTCCCGGATTCCTCCCCGGCGTCAACCAAGAACACGAAGGCATCATCCGTCACGGCGCGAAGTTGCTCTACGCCTTCTGTGAAGCAACGGTGCCACGGATCCAGATCATCACCCGCAAGGCATACGGCGGTGCGTATGTCGTGATGAACTCGAAGTCGGTGGGCGCTGATCTCGCGTTTGCGTGGCCGTCCGCCGAGCTCGCAGTGATGGGACCCCAGGGCGCGGTCGAGATCGTGTACCGACGCGAGTTGCAGCAGGCTCAGGATCCGGTGGCGCGACGCGCCGAACTGGTCGAGGAGTACACGACGAAGTACGCAAATCCCTACGCCGCTGCTGAACGCGGGTTCGTCGATGACGTGATCGAGCCGTCGGAAACCCGTCGCAAGGTGGTTGCGGCATTGCGAGTGCTCGAGTCCAAGCGTGAAGAACTGCCGCAGCGCAAACACGGGAACGTGCCGCTGTGACCGGTCCCGAGATCTCGCCTGCGCCGACCGATGAGGAAGCGGTCGCAGTGATGGCGGCGATCGAGGCGTTGTGGCCACGCTCGAGCGGTTCGGTTACCGAACCTGAAGCGGCGACCGCATGGAGGTTCGGGTCACGACCATGGTTGCGGAGTCCGCTCACGTCACGCCGCCACATCTCGCGCCCCTGGTACTGATGGCCGACGCCGAGGTCACCTACACCGTTAGCGAGCTGACCGCTGCGATCAATCGTCAACTTCGAGCGGGATTCGGCGCTGGCGTGTGGGTTACTGGTGAGATCTCTGGTCGACGTGACTCGGGTGCGCACACGTACTTCTCGCTGATTGAAGAGAGCGACGGTTCGAAAGCGACCCTGTCGGTGTCGTTGTTCGCCAATGTGAAACGAACGTTGATGCCCATGCTGGCGGCCAATCGTCTTGAACTCAGCGATGGGACGAAGGTGCGGGTGTTCGGCACGCTTGATGTCTATGCCCCAACCGGTCGGCTCGGTCTCAAGATCTCGTCGATCGATCCGCAGTTCACCCTCGGCGACATCACCGCCGCCCGCGATGCGGTCATGGCTCGGCTGGCGGCGGAACGACTGCTCGATGCCAACGGCCGCCACGCATTGCCGTTGGTTCCACTCAACGTAGGGGTGGTCACCAGTGTTGGTTCAGCCGCATGGCACGACTTCACCGATGAGATCACCCGCTCGGGATTCGGCTTTCATCTCCTCGCCGTCGATGCGCGGGTCCAAGGCGATCAGGCTGAGTCAATGGTGACCGCAGGCATTGCCACGGCTGTGGCACACGGCGCACAGGTCATCGTCGTGATCCGTGGCGGCGGCGCGCGCAACGAACTCGCCGCATTTGACACCGAAGGAATTGCTCGGGCGATCGCGACGTGTCCGGTACCGGTCCTGACTGGGCTCGGGCATGAGATCGACCGCACGGTGGCCGACGAGGTGGCGCACACGGCACTCAAGACCCCGACTGCATGCGCGGCCTTCCTCGTGGACCGGGTTGCCCACTTTGTCGAGGCGCTCGAAACTCGTGCTGCAAGCGTGGCGGCTCGAACCCATGCCGCAGTTGGGCGCAGCGAGGAACGGCTTCGCGGCCGGGTGGATCGGCTCGCGCGTGTTGGCAGTGTGCTCGATCGGGCCGCAACCCGAATCGACGAACGAGCTCATCGCCTCGAGCTGCTCGACCCCGCGCGACTCCTCGAACGCGGTTGGTCGATCACCCTTGACGGCGATGGCCGTGTTGTTCGTTCGGTCAGCGATGTGACCGATGGAATGACCCTGACGACGAGGGTCGCCGACGGTCGGATCACGAGTACCGTGGTGAATTCAGCGACCGACGGGATGTGAGATGGCGAACGACGACGATGCCAGTTATGCGGGTGCACTCGCCGAGCTCGATTCGATTCTGGGTGAACTCGAAGGTGCCGATGTCGATGTGGACCGACTGGCCGAACGTGTCGCCCGCGCCGCGGTGCTGATCGCGATCTGCCGTGATCGCATCGGTGCTGCTCGTCTGCAGATCGATGAGGTTGTCGCTGGCCTTCCGGCGGACGACGAACGCTGATGACGACCGCACCCCCCGCTGCGCTCGCTGCGATCGCCGACCGCGTCAACGCACGTCTCGGTTCGTTCCTCGAACCTGAACTTGCGCGTTGGGCGTCGTTCGATCCCGATCTCGCTGAGCCAATGGCCGAGATCGGCCGCCTCGTGTTGGGTGGAGGCAAACGGTTACGTCCGGCCTTTTGCCACTGGGGCTTTATTGCCGCCGGTGGTGATCCCAGTGTCGCTGCCACAAGCCCCGGACCGGTCGTTGATGCCGGCGCCGCATTTGAACTCATGCACGCCTTTGCGCTCTTTCACGACGATGTGATGGACGACGCCGATGCTCGTCGTGGCGCCGAGACGACGCATCGTCGGTTCGCTCGGCAACATGTCGCTGGTGACTGGTCGGGCGAGGCTCGTCGTTTTGGCGAGGGCATCGCGATTCTTGTCGGCGATCTCGCGTTCGTGTACTCAGATCAATTGTTGGCCTCGGCTCCTTGTGCTGCTTGGCGCATGTGGAATGAATTGCGGATCGAGTTGAACGTCGGCCAATTGCTTGACATCGTCGGCTCGGTGCGCGGTGATCGAACGATCATGCGAGCCGAGCGGATCTGTCGGTACAAGAGCGGCAAGTACACCGTCGAACGGCCATTGCATCTCGGTGCGGCGTTGGCCGCCCCGGACCGCATTGATGCACTCGCTCCGGTGCTGAGCGCGTATGGGCTGCCTCTCGGGGATGCCTTCCAGATGCGCGACGATGTCATCGGCGCATTCGGTGATCCGGCAGTGACGGGCAAACCAGTGGGCGGCGACCTTCGCGAAGGCAAACCGACTCCGCTGCTCGCCCGAGCGGTCAGCGCTGCCGACGCTGCGCAGCGAACGGTGCTCGATCGTGTCGGTGACCCATCACTCGACGACGATTCGATCGCTCGTATTCAAGAGGTCATCGTCGAGACCGGCGCCTTGGCAGATCTCGAGTCAGAGATCGCCACGCGCGTGGCGATGGCCATCGAAGCGATCGCCGGAAGCGAACTCGATGCGCATGCGGTTGATGAACTCTCAGCGCTTGCCGTCTACATCACCGAACGCGATCTCTGAACTCGTTGGCGCTAGCCGGCGTAGAGAGCCAGCGCTTCAGGCACGTCGAGTCCCGCGACGCCAGGTGCTGCCGCGACGGCGGCGAGCCATGGTGGGCGGAACACTGCAGCGACGTTGATCGGTTCGTCAAGATCGGAACCGGTCACGGCCATCCGCACGAAGTCGAGCGCATAGTCGGCTGGGCGCAGGTCACGACCCAGTTCGAGCAAGGCGTACGGATCAGGTGTGTGTCGATCGTCCACGAGGCGTACCACCGCCTGCGATGTCGGTTCGGTGGGCCCACCGGTGAGCCCGGGGCCGTCTGCGATGACCGCACCGAGTACCCGATCAGGTGCTGCTCCAGCGGCGAGTAGCGCGATGTAGCCGCCGAGCCCGCGGCCATAAATGGTGACTTCGCCGAGGTGGTTGATCGCCGCATCGACATCACCGAGAAGAATTTCGGCGGTGTAGCCACCACCGATCGGAAGCGTTGATGCCCCATGGCCCGTGAAGTCGAGTCCGTACACCGGACCCGCCCACGTGTCAGCGCGACTCGGCACCCGATCGGGTGACGCCTCACCGAGTCCGTGGAGTAACAGCAAGGGACGTCCCGCCCCGGCACGGATTTCATGCAGTGCGAGTTCGACTCGATTGTGCCGCAACGTGATCATGCGGGATCCCCTAGAAATTCGAGCACCATGTCGGCCACCATCTGTGGCTGTTCGATGTGGATGAAATGGCCGAGATCTTCGAAGTACTCCAGTCGGCCATGGCGCGGCATCCACTGTTCGACGTGGCGAGGACGAGTTCCCCAGCCCATTGGTTCCTCGGCGCCGACGAGCACACCGAGGAACGGAATCGCCAGTCCCGCCATGCGGAACAGTGCCCATTCGGGTCGCCATGGTCCAAAGCCGCCCATACGCATTGACGGATCGAGTTTCCATCGCCATCCGTCATCGTCGTGACGTGCACCTACGGTGACGAGATATTCGAGCCATTCGGTTGACAGCCGCGGGTTCATCGTGCCTCGGCGACGCGCCAACTCTTCAATGGTGCCTGGCTTTCGGACTCCGTCGGCGGTGCGACGGCGATGTGCGAGCCAGCCTGCGAGCTCGGTGCCGAGTGCCTCGGCACGTTGATGCTCAGCGAGGTCAGGACCAGGTCGGCGATACGGGATGCCGTCGAGGTTGACGAATGCCTTGAATCGGAAGGGTTGGGCATCAGCGAGGGACGTCATGATCGCCCCGCCCTTGGAATGTCCGAGAACGGCAACGGGATCATGCCCGGCGACGGTTTCGAACACCCGCACGGCGTCACGAAGGTCAGCATCGAAGGAGTACAGATGCGTGTGGTCGCTGTCGCCATGGCCGCGGTGATCCCATGCGACGACGCGCCAACCGGCGTCGGCGAGCAGTGGTGCAAACGCGTCGAAGGTCCGCGAGAAGTCGGCGCCGCCGTGCACGAGCATGAGAATTGGGTCGGTTGCCGAACCCCACTCGTTCACCGCGATGCCCACACCATCGGCATCAACACGGTGGTGTCGATCTGGGGGTCGGGCGCCGGGGAACGTCCTGATCGCATCCACGTGATGAGGCTAGGTCGGCGGACCGTAGAGTCTTGCAACGAAGTCGCCATGTCACCGCTCCTATACCTCCGACATCCACGAGTGTTCGCCCTTGTAGCGATGGCAGGCGCGCTTGCGCTGAGCGCTGGGTGTGCGGGCGATGAAGAGGCGGTCGATGCCTTGCCGCCGATCCGCACGACGACGACCACGACCACCACGACGACACTGCCTGACACGAATCGCTACTTCTATGAGGTGCGCTCTGGCGACACGCTGAGCGACATCGCGAACGGATTCGGCGTGCCGATGTCGGTCATTGTCGAGCTCAACGGGCTCGACAATCCAAGCGATATTCGCGAAGGGCAGATGCTGGAGATTCCACAGGGGTTCGTGATCGTCACATTGCCCCCACAATCGACGATTGCGCCGTAGTCGACGAGGCCCGGTGCCCGATTCACCCGCCGCCGCGTTCCTAGACTCGCTCCATGAGCTTTTGGCCGACGCTTGACCACTGGAGCGTGAAGATTCCGCTCCATACCCCGCATCGAAGGATGTCCGTGCTCGCCGACACCGGTGTCGTCGAGTTGTCGCCGATGCCGGTCGATGTGCCGAGCGCCGAATGGGAATCACTCGAGTACATGGACTGGAAGAGCGGAGGCGACACCAACTTCGCTCCGTTGGCATCAGCCGACGGCGAACTCGATTGTCGCGGGTTCTGGGACAAGGGCAAGACCGACAAGGACGCGTTGTGGACGTCGAACGCGGCGATGGCTCCGACCTTGCGTGAGTATGTCGATGCGGTTGGTGCGAACTTCGGTCGTGTTCGCATCATCAAACTCGAACCCCAGGACCGCGAGACCGCGATGCGATCGATCCATCGCGACGACAACAATCGCTTCAATCCCGATGATGAGGGATGGGTGGTACGCACGTGGGTTGAACTGACCGATAATCCCGACAGCTACATGCTGTTGATGGACAACGATGCCGACGGTCTGCCCGACCCTTCAACCGAGCGACGTATTCCGCTGCACCGTGGTTCGCGGTATGTGGTCGACACCCAACGGCTCTGGCATGTGGTGGTGCACCCTGGCAATGCAGTTCGCTATGCGTTGATCACCAGCTTCGAGTCGTCGCCAACGCTCGAAGCATGGATCGATGCTCAGCGTGTCACCGTGCCGGGCTGAGGCGATGGCGATCAGCGAGATCGCAGATGTCAGCCATGATCGCAGGTAGTTCGTAGTCCTTTGGTGTGTACACCGCTGCGACGCCCGCCTCGATTAGTGATGGCTGGTCATCGTCGGGGATGATGCCGCCGACCACCACTGGTGCGTCGACATCGAGTTCACGCAACTGCCGGATGAGTTCGGGCACCAATTCGAGATGCGAACCCGACAGGATCGAGATACCGATCACGTCAGGATCCTCATCGCGAGCGGTGGCGGCGATCTGTTCGATCGTGGAGCGGATACCGGCGTAGACGACTTCCATTCCCGAGTCACGTGCGGCGACGGCGATCTGTTCGGCTCCATTTGAGTGGCCGTCGAGACCGGGTTTGGCGACGAGCAGGCGCGGAGGCCCACCCGCCATATTTCGCACTCGGTTCGCCACCTCGGTGAGGCCTGTTGTCGAGGCGCTTGCGCCGGCGATGCCAGTCGGGGCTCGGTATTCACCGAACACGTCACGCAGGACGCGGCCCCATTCTCCGGTGGTGCCGCCGGCGACTGCCAGTGCGATCGAGGCCGGCATGATGTTGGAATTGCTCTCTGCCGCATTACGCAGGTCATCGAGCGCTCGCTGCACCGCTGCTGCATCGCGTTCGGCCCGCCATGCAGCGACCTCGGCAATTGTTTCCTGCTCCACTGCCGGATCGACTTTGAGAATTGCGCCGGCACCACCGAGGGGCGAATCGGCGGTCTCGGTAAATCGATTGACGCCGACCACCACCTGGTGACCCGATGAGATGCGGCGCGTGCGTTCCGCCATCGACGATACGAGCCTCGACTTCAAGGTTTCGATCGCGGCAAAGGCGCCACCCATGGCGAGCACCTCATCGAGTTCGGCTTGGGCCGCGGCACGCAGTTCAGCGGGGCGTGCCTCAATCACATGCGAGCCGTCGAAGATGTCGTCATAGTCGAGAAGGTCGGTTTCGAGTGCCAGCACCTGTTGCATGCGCAGCGACCACTGCTGATCCCAGGGAGTTGGCAGTCCGAGGGCTTCATTCCACGCCGGTAACTGCACCGAGCGGGCCCGAGCCCGCTTCGACAGCGTGACCGCCAGCATCTCGAGCACGATGCGTTGCACGTTGTTCTCAGGCTGCGCTTCGGTGAGCCCGAGCGAATTGACCTGCACGCCGTAGCGGAAGCGCAGCGCCTTGGCATCGGTCACGCCATAACGCTCGCGCCCGATCTGTTCCCACATGTCGGTCATGGCACGCAGCTTGCAAACCTCTTCGATGAACCGAATGCCGGCGTTGACGAAGAACGAAATCGATCCAAAGACGCCCGCGAAGTCATCGGGACTGATGCGGCCGGAGTCGCGTACGGCGTCGAGCACGTCGATCGCCGTCGCCATCGAATACGCGATCTCTTGCACCGGGGTCGCGCCGGCTTCTTGGAGGTGATACGAGCAGACGTTCATCGGGTTCCACGACGGTGCGTGCTCCCGACACCAGGTGATCATGTCGACAATCAGTCGTCGTGATGCTGCCGGCGGAAAAATGTAGGTCCCTCGCGACAGGTACTCCTTGACGATGTCGTTCTGGGTGGTGCCTCGTAATGCGGCGCTATCGATGCCCTGTTCAGCGGCGTTGGCGACATATAACGACAGCAACCACGCAGCGGTTGCATTGATCGTCATCGAGGTGTTCATCTGCCCAGGCGGGATGCCCTCGAGCAGCGTGCGCATCTGGCCGAGGTGCGCAACCGGAACGCCGACTTTGCCGACTTCGCCACGGGATTGTGGGGCATCGGGGTCGAATCCGGTTTGTGTTGGGAGGTCGAAGGCGATGGAGAGCCCGGTTTGACCTTTTGCAAGGTTCGTTCGGTAGAGCTCGTTCGAGGCGCGTGCGGTCGAATGCCCTGAGTACGTACGCATCATCCACGGTTGATCGGCCATGTCATCTTCCCTTCGATGGCGGGTCGTCGTCATTCTGTCGGGTTGTATCGGTAACGGCGTCCTCGAGGAGGCGGAGATATGCCGACCGCTCGATGTCGATCGCGCCGAGCGATTCGAGATGGTTGGTGGTCCACTGCACATCGAGGAGTCGGGCGTTGGTGCCGCGCAGCCACTCGACGAGATGCACAAGCGCGACTTTGGAGGCATCGGTAGCGTGATGGAACATTGACTCACCGGCAAAAAATGCATTGATACGGATGCCGTAGAGGCCACCGACGAGACGGTCGTCGTCCCACACCTCAACCGAGTGAGCCCAGCCCATGCGATGAAGACGGGTGTACGCATCGATCACCGACTGATCGATCCAACCGCTTGGACGTCGTGGGTCACCACAGTTCGCCATCACCTCGGTGAAGCATCGATCAAAGGTCACCTGATAGCGGCGAACGCTGCGGCGCAGCGATCGGGTGATGCGCATACCGTCGAGGGGAAGGATGCCGCGTGGGTCGGGTGAGAACCAGCCGATCCGTCGTCGGGGAATAGGGATGGGAAACAAACCCGATCGGTAGGCCGCAAGCAGCGTGCCTGGCTCGAGGTCCGCACCGACGGCAACCATGTCGGATTCATCGTTCGGGCCGTGATCGGGCAGCAGCCACCGGCTCGGTTCGGGCTCCACCGGTTCGGCGGGTCGTGGCCAGGCGTCCGAAGAATCCACGTGTGTCGTGTTGGGGTGTCAGGTGTAGGTGCGGAACCCTCGACCGGTCTTTCGGCCGAAGTGCCCGGCTGCGACGAGGCGTCGCAACGCCGGATGAGGAACCATACCGGCCTCGCCGAATTCACGGTGCAGGGCCTCGAGGATGCTGAGTGACGTGTCGAGTCCGACGAGATCGAGCAATTCGAAGGGGCCAAGAGGAAATCCGCAGCCACCCTTCATCGCAGCGTCGATCTCATCGATGGATGCGGTGTTCCGCTCGGCCATTGCGATTGCGGCATTCAGATAGGGGAAGAGCAGAGCGTTGACCACAAAGCCGGCACGGTCAGCAACGTCGACGATCTGGCGGTCGCATCGGCGTGCGAAGTCGTGTAGCGCAGCGATGGTGTCGTCGGAGGCGGTGATCGGACGGACGATTTCGACGAGTGTCATGGCTGTTGCGGGGTTGAAGAAGTGCAGCCCTGCTACACGGTCAGGCCGACCTGATGCGATCGCGAGCTCGACCACGGGCAGGGTTGAGGTGTTGGTCGCAATGATGGCGTGATCAGCGAGGTGACGGCCGAGTTCGGCCATCAGGTGCTGCTTGATCTCGAGGTTCTCGACGACGGTCTCGATGACGAGGTCGCAGGTGGCGAGGTCGTGCAGGTGTTCGGTGCACGAGATCCGACCAAGCGTTGCCTGGCGATCGTTGTCGTCGCAGCGTCCGCGTTCGACGAGGCGGGAGAGACGACGATCGATCGCCTCACGGACGGCGATGGCGCCTGTGTTCGTGCGGGCTCGAACGATGACGTCGTGGCCAGCTGCTGCGATGACTTCGACGATGCCGGCCGACATGATGCCGGATCCAACGACGCCGACCGTAGCGATGGGGGGTGCCATGAGCGCACCATAGTTACCGATGGGTAACCAACTGAAGTCCGGGGTCGCGCACCCCGACCGTGTCGTACGATCCCACCATGTCTGATCCGATGATCGTGCTGACCGGCGGGGGACCGTTCACCGCCAACGATGACCTCGACCGCCGAGTGCTGAGCGGACGCGCTGGTCGGGTGGCGGTCGTACCCTCTGCCGACGCCTTCGAGCAACCCAAACTGATGATCGAGGCGGCGACCGCCTGGGGTGCTCGCGTCGGCGTTGAGACGGTGCCGGTGATGGCACTCACACGACCCGACGCCCGTCGCGATGACCTGGTGGCATTGGTCGAGGGCTGCGACGCCGTCTGGCTCGTCGGAGATTCACCGATCCATCTCCGCACCGTGATGAAAGACACCCCGCTGTGGGCCGCGATCACCGGGGTGCTCGACCGCGATGGGCTCGTTGTTGGCGTGGCCGGAAGTGCCGCAGCGATCTGTGATCCGATGACGGATCCGCGTGGCGGAGCGTTCACATTCGGCCTCGGGCTCGTTGCTGGGATGGCCGTGATCACCGAGACCGAGACATGGGCCCCCGAGCAGTTGATGCGGGCTCGTCACCTTGCGGGCGACTCAGTCACCGTCGAGTTACCCACCGGGGCGGCCCTCATTCGAACCGGTACGGGCAAGTGGGAGACTGTCGGCGACGCCATCGTCCACGGCGATCTGCCCGTCTGAACTACTTCCAGGCGAAGACCGGCTGTTCCATCTCATCGACACGGGCATCGTCGGATGGACGACCCTCCACCCCGACCCAGCGAAACTGCACGAGCACCGCACCGGTTGGTGCATGAATGAGGTCGTTGCCAAGGGGAACTTGCACCACCGGCCGATCGCTCTCAGGAATGTCGATGAATCGAGGTGAATCGTCGCGACACAGTGCGTGGAGTCCGATGCGGTACACGGCGCGGACTTCATCAGGCGACGGCACGAGGTGTGGATCAGGGCCACCCCACAACACGACCGGCGTGATCACATAACCCGAACGGGTCGGATAGTCGTCAAGGAGTCCGAGCACGCGGTCCTCGCCGAGACGAAGTCCGAGCTCTTCGTCGAGTTCACGAAGCGCAGCCTCTTCAGGCCCTTCACCCGGGTCGAGACGTCCACCCGGCAACGCCCACTGCGCTGAGTGACTATTG
Organism: Actinomycetota bacterium; assembly: GCA_029978335.1. GTDB lineage: Bacteria > Actinomycetota > Acidimicrobiia > Acidimicrobiales > Ilumatobacteraceae > Casp-actino5. The sequence continues at coordinate 2,420 of JAPOJQ010000004.1, read as the reverse complement.
AGTCGCGACGCCCGACGGCACAGCAAAAATGCCGCGCCACCAGCGACACCGACCATACGGCCGTCAAGTCCTGAGGTGTCGCCAGGCACCATCGACATGTCGACGAATTCAGGCTCGAGTCGCTGGTCGCCATCGTGGAGCACCGGATCAGAGTCGACAATCGTGATGGCAACCGCTGCATGGCGGCGACCATCGAGTGGATGTGTGCGTCGTTGGTGGCCGCGCAGGTTGGTGGCGATTCGGTCGCGGAGATGGTCGCTGAACTCGATCATGGGCGTCACGATCGTGACAGGTGTGTGGCGGTGTTCACGAACCGATGGCGGGAGCGATCAGCGTGGCGAACCAGCACGAGCATCACGGGCACTTCGACGAGGACTCCCACGACGGTGGCGAGAGCGGCACCTGAGCCAAGTCCAAACAGCGCAATGGCCGTCGCCACCGCCAACTCGAAAAAGTTGCTGGCACCGATGAGCGCGCCAGGGGCTGCAACATCATGGCGAATACGCAGCCGCCGCATCACGACCGTGGCGAGCGCGTAGATGAACACCGTCTGCACGATCAACGGCACGGCGATCAGCGCAATGTGACCTGGGTTCTCGGTGATCACATCACCTTGGAATGAGAAGAGCACCACCAAGGTCACGATGAGGCCGATTGGTGTGAGTGGGGCGAGGCGACCGAGCACCTGTGAGTCGAATCGTTCTGCACCGAGGCGCGGCGCGGCGATCGATCGGATCGCCCAGCCGGCGAGGAGCGGTATCACGATGAACAACACAACCGATGCCGCAACGGTGGACCAGGGCACATCGACGTCGGAGATGCCGAGGAGCACGACCACGATCGGCCCGAAGGCCACGAGCATGATGAGGTCGTTGACCGCCACTTGTACCAACGTGTAGCCCGCATCACCGCGGACGAGCAGGCTCCACACGAACACCATTGCCGTGCATGGTGCAGTGCCGAGGAGCACCGCCCCAGCGAGATAGTCGCGTGCGATCGGTTCATCGAGTAGCGGTCGGTAGATCACGATCAAGAACAGCCATGCGATGGCGAACATCGAGAACGGCTTGATCAGCCAGTTGACGATCGTCGTCACCACCAAACCCGACGGCTCGCCGCGCACCGATCGGATGGCACCGAGATCGATGCGGACCATCATGGGGAGGATCATCATCCAGATGAGCAGGGCGACAGGGATTGACACGCCAGCGACTTCGGCGCGCGACAAGGTGTCAGGAATCGACGGCACGAGGCGCCCGAGCACCACACCCGCCACGATCGCGCTTGCAACCCAGACGGAGAGCCATCGACCAAAGGTGCCGAGCGGATCGTTAGACACCGGCGATGCGCTCCACTGCTTGTTGCACATCGAACGCTTCGGCGAACGTGGGCAGGTGATGTGCGCGGCCTTCGAGGAGCGCCGCGAGTTGATCGACTTGGGCTCGGTAGGCGGTGAGGTTTGGCGTTGGGCCCTCGCCCAGGTCGATCGTTGCCCACTCGCCGTGCTCATCGGTCGCCTCGAGGCGATACCAATCGACGATGCGATACGAGCGCGACACCGTGCGCACCATGAACTCGTTGACTTCACGGCCAGCTGAACCGCTACTGCCGGTGAATGCCAAGGGGGTGTCACCGGCGTCGACGGCAGCCGTGACGAGGTCTTCGGCCGTCGCATCGTTAGCTCGTCGAACGTGGCTCATCATCACCGTGAGAGGTCCCAGCATCCGGCGGGCACAGAACAGGTAGTGCGAGCCCACCTCGCGCGTCCAACCGCCTTCCATCGAACCACCGAGCCAGGTCGCGGCGGCTTGCCATGCTCGCGGCCATTCAGGAAAGTGCAGGCGAAGATGCGCTGACTCGATGTCGTCATGTTCGGCAAGGAGACGCCCCATCTCCACCGATGCGGGCGCTGACCCATGCACGAAGTTCACCGCCGCTGGCAATCCCGAGCCTTCGACGAGTTCGACGATGCGCGCGCTGTCATTGACATCGGTGCCGAGTGGCTTCTCACAAAAGATCGCAGTTCGTGTCTGTACCGCCATTCGCACGTACTGAGCGTGAGCAGCAGGCGGCACGGCGATGTAGACAAGATCGGCGGCATTGATGACCTCGCTTGCATCGTCGGTGACGGTGATGCGATCGCGGAACGCCGCGCAAGCGGTCGGTGACTGATCCCAACCTGCCACCACCTCAAACGACGGGTGTTGACCGAACTGATCAACGAAGCGCGCACCAACGGTGCCGAGTCCGATAATGCCGACGCGGTGTATGGACATTCCCACAGTGTGGCTGACAGACTCGCCTCATGCGGCTCCAACTCGCGATCAATGTGGCTGATCTCAATGCATCCATCGAGTTCTACACGCGTCTGTTCGGCGCTGAGCCGTACAAGGTGAAAGACGGCTACGCGAATTGGTCGC
>JAPOJQ010000067.1 GCA_029978335.1 Actinomycetota bacterium | reverse complement strand
CGCCAACAGATGGTGATCGTGCGTGAAGTGCTGGTGGCGCTCGGCATCCATCAGGTGGAGTGCGCCGGCTGGGAAGCCGATGACATCATCGCCACGGCGGCTACTGAGCTTGCGGCCCGCGGCGACGACGTGGTGATTGTCACCGGCGACCGTGACAGCTACCAGCTGGTGGCTGACCCTCATATCCGTGTCATGTACAACAAGCGCGGTGTGAGCGATTACGCGCTCTACGACGAGGCCGGCATCATTGAACGCACCGGTGTAACCCCAGCGCTCTATCCCCAGTACGCCGCCCTGCGCGGTGACCCGAGCGACAATCTGCCGGGCGTGCCCGGCGTGGGGGAGAAAACGGCGGCGAAACTCATCACGACCTACGGCGGCCTTGATGGCATTTTTGCGGCGCTTGATGAACAGACGCCGAAGCTTCGTCAGAACCTGGCGGAGAACGAAGATCGAGCCCGTCGAAATGTCGAGTTGATGGTGCTGCGTCGTGATGCGCCGATCGGTGAGATTGAGGCGGCGACGCTGGCGCCAACGCCAGACCTCGGCGAGATGCGTCGGATGTTCGATGTGCTCGAGTTCTCGACGCTGTTTGACCGCATGGTGGAGGTGCTCGCTGTCGGCTCGGTCGACGACGAGGTCGTTGCTGCACCGATTGACGCGATCGAGCCCGAGATCATCACCGTCGACGTCGCTGAAGCGGTGGCGCTGATTGGCGCGCTCGAGGTGGTCGACCTCGCTGCAGCGTGGATGGGGGATCCCGGTCGGTCTGCACTGAACGGTCTCGCTGTGGCGTATGGCAAAGGGGATCGTGTCGCATGGTTGCCCGCGTCGGTGATCGCCGATAACGGCGTCGGGGCAGCACTGGGCGCTCACGGTCGCATCCGAGCGAGCCGAGCGAAAGAAGTCATGCGATCGCTGCTTGATCTTGGTATCGATCTGCGCGGACTCGAGTTCGACCCGCAGGTCGCGGCGTATCTCGTCGACCCGACCGATGCGAGATTCGCAATTGAGCAGTTGTTGGATCGGTTCGGCAACCGTCGACTCGCCCCTGCCTCGGCGAGCGTTGCTGCGGGCCAACTCGACCTCGACGGCTCCGGTGACGATGGAAGAACCGATGCTGCAGGCGCGGCGCTGGTTATCGGGGAAATCGCACCAAACCTTCTCGATGCGGTGACGGCTTCGGGTGTTGCTGATCTCCATCGCGATGTTGAAGTGCCGCTCATTCGGGTGCTCGCCAAAATGGAGCACATCGGCATTGCGGTCGATCGTGAGGTGTTGTCGGGAATTGCGCGTGAACTCAACGAACGCGTGGACGCCTTGGCGACAGAACTGCGAGCGGTCGCTGACATGCCGGCGCTCAATCTCAATTCGCCGACGCAGTTACGCGCCTTGCTCTACGACGATCGGGGCCTTTCACCGGCCGGCGTCCGCAAGACGAAGTCGGGCTACTCGACCGATGCGGCCACGCTTGAGAAGTTGCGTGATCAATGGCCTGAGTTCATTGAACCGCTGTTGCGGCATCGTGAACTTGACAAGTTGAGGGGCACCTACGGTGATGGGTTGCTCGCCGAGGTGGCTCCTGATGGCCGTATTCATGCCTCGTTCAATCAGACGGTGGCTCGAACAGGTCGTTTGAGTTCAGATCGTCCGAATTTGCACAACATCCCGGTGCGTTCTGATGAGGGAAGGGTCTTCCGTACGGCGTTTGTGCCGGCGGCAGGTTGCGAGTTGTTGGTTGCGGACTACAACCAGATCGAGTTGCGTTGCATCGCGCATCTCTCCGGTGATCCCGGTCTGCTTGAGGCCTTCAATGCGGGAACGGATATTCATAATGCGACGGCAGCGCGCGTGTTCGGCGTTGATCCGCACGAGGTGTCGGTCGATCAGCGCTCGAAGGCGAAGATGGTGTCGTATGGCCTCGCGTACGGCATGGAGGCATACGGCCTGAGCCAGCGTCTGGGAATTGGCGTTGATGAGGCATCGGTCATCCTTGAGGCGTACTTCGAGGCATTCCCCTCAGTGCGCTCCTATATGGACCGGGCCGTGGCCGATGCACGTACCAAGGGCTACACCGAGACCCTGTTCGGCCGTCGTCGTCCGATCCCTGAGTTGCTCGATTCGAACTGGCGGGGGCGCCAAGCCGGTGAGCGTCAGGCCATGAATGCCGGGATCCAGGGCCTCGCGGCTGATGTGTTCAAGATTGCGTTGGTTCAGGTGGATGCGGCGCTCGAGGCCGGTGGCCACGATGCGCGAATCGTGCTGCAGGTGCACGACGAAATCATCGTCGAGGTGCCCAATGCCGAACGGGAGATCGTTGGGCCGTTGGTCATCGGCTTGATGCGGTCCGCCGTGGAACTTGCGGTGCCACTCGAAGTGAATGTGGCATGGGGTTCGACTTGGGCTGATGCAAAAGGCTGACATGGTGTCGTCGCATCACTGGTTCGAGCCGATCGCTGATCATCTCGGTTCTGCGTATCTGCGGTACTCGTTTACGAAGGGCACAGCGCAAGAGTGCGACTATCTCGAGCGGGCACTCTCGTTGACGCCGGGTGCCTCGATTCTCGACGTGGGATGTGGCCCTGGCCGGCATGCACACGAACTCGCTCGTCGTGGCTACACGGTGCTGGGCATCGATATCTCTGAGACGTTCGTCAACTTGGCGCGAAGCGACGCACCGGCTGGGGCAACGTTCGAGCGTCTCGATGCGAGAGACCTCGCGGTCACCACACGGCTTCACGCCCGTTTCGATGCGGTGATCTGTCTTTGCCAGGGTGCGTTTGGCTTGATGACGGCATCTGACGGATCGATTGATGCTGCAGGGCAGCCCGTGGACGCCAACAGCACGATCTTTGCGGGTATGGCATCGGCGCTGCGTTCAGGCGGGATGCTCGCGCTCTCGGCCTTTTCCAGCCACTTCGTGGTGAACGCCTCAGCGCTCGGTAACTACGACGCCACCTTCGATGTGGCGAGTGGTGTGACCCATGAGCGCACCGAGGTTCGCTCGCCGGCAGGCGTGGCCGAGGAAGTTGACCTGTGGACTGCGTGTTACACACCGCGCGAGTTGCGGCTGCTGGCGGCGATGCACGGACTTCAAGTGGTGTCGGTGTCAGGGGTGGAGCCTGGGGCGTACGGGAGCGATGAGCCTGCGCTCACGCACCCTGAGTTTCTCCTCGTCGCTCGCCAGATGTGACTGTGCACTGCCACTGATAGCATTCGCACCTGCGTCTAACTAGTCGCAATCCGTTCCCGTCCATTGTTGAAAGCAGTACCGAGCCTTGTCCGACACCACGACCACCTCCGTCGTCGATCCCACCATGGGAACGTTCGACGATGAGGGCAATTACACCCCCCGTCAGATCGTCGAAAACGACACCGTCTTCTCCGAAGCGGTCGGCGACATTCCAGAAGTAGAAGATGGGCAGGTCGTGACCGGCACCGTCGTGAAGATCGATCGCGACGAGGTGTTGCTCGATATCGGTTTCAAGAGCGAAGGCGTCATCCCTTCGAAGGAACTGAGCATTCGCAACGACGTCGACCCCGCTGAGGTTGTGTCGATGGGCGAGCGCGTTGAAGCGCTCGTGCTCACCAAAGAGGACAAAGAGGGCCGTCTGCTGCTCTCCAAGAAGCGTGCGCAATACGAGCGTGCGTGGGGCGACATCGAGGCGAAGAAGGAAGCCGACGCCGTCGTCGAGGGTCCGGTTATCGAGGTTGTCAAGGGCGGACTCATCGTCGACATCGGACTTCGTGGCTTCCTCCCGGCGTCACTCGTCGAGTTGCGCCGTGTGCGCGACCTGCAGCCCTACGTGGGCACGGTCGTTCAGGCCAAGATCATCGAACTCGACAAGAACCGCAACAACGTCGTGTTGTCGCGTCGTGCGTATCTCGAGGAGAACCAGAAGGAGACCCGCGACAACTTCCTCACCAACCTCAAGGTTGGCGAGGTTCGTTCGGGAACGATCTCCTCTGTGGTCTCGTTTGGTGCGTTCGTCGATCTCGGCGGAATGGACGGCCTCATCCACGTGAGCGAACTGTCGTGGAAGCACGTTGATCACCCTGGTTCGGTGGTTGCCGTCGGCGACCCCGTCACCGTGCAGGTGCTCGATGTTGACTTCAGCCGCGAGCGGATCAGCCTCAGCTTGAAGGCCACCCAGCAAGATCCGTGGGCCGAGTTCGCCGAGGGTCACGCCGTTGGACAGCTCGTCTACGGTCGTGTCACCAAGCTCGTGCAGTTCGGTGCATTCGTTCAGGTTGGCGATGGCATCGAGGGTCTTGTACACATTTCTGAGATGTCGGCCCACCACGTCGAGAACCCGGGCGACATCGTGACGCCGGGCGAAGAGCTGTGGGTGAAGATCATCGATCTCGACCTCCAGCGTCGCCGGATCAGCTTGTCGATCAAGCAGGCTGCCGAAGGTGGCGAACTTGCCGCTGAGTACCGCGAGCACTTCGAGGTCGACTCTGAGGGCAACTGGGCTGCCAGCGAGCAGGTCGAGCAGGCGTGGGCCGAGTACGAGAGCAGCGTGGAGCCGGCGGTCGAGTCGGTCGCTGACGAATCTCAGGCCTGACGTGCGGCTCGTCGGCCTGACCGGTGGTATCGGCGCCGGCAAGTCGACGGTGTCGGAAATGCTCGCCAGCCGTGGGGCGGTGATCGTTGACGCCGACCGCATCGCACGAGAACTGCAAGAACCGGGTTCACCGGTGTTGTTGTCGATGGTGGAGCGGTTTGGCGAACAGATCCTGAATGCGGACGGGTCGCTGAATCGTGCGGCGGTTGCGTCGCTGGTGTTCGGCTCAGATGATGCGTCTCGTCAGGCGCTTGCAGATCTCAATGGGATGGTGCATCCGGCGATGCAGGATGAGATTCGTCGCCGGATTGAGGCCGAACGCGACACCGATCGGATCGTGGTACTCGACTTCCCGTTGTTGGCGGAAAACCCGCGCAACGATCTCGATGCGACGATCGTCGTCGATGTCGACCCAGAGATTGCGGTGGCGCGCCTCGTGTCAGCACGTGGCATGGATGAAACCGATGCGCGAAATCGAATCGCCAACCAGATTTCGAGGGCGGAGCGCGTGGCGATTGCGACACACGTGATCGACAACTCCGGTGATCTCGAGTCGTTGCGTGGTCACGTCGATGCGGTGTGGGCGGCGCTGACATGACGACGTGGGTCTTTGGCTATGGCTCGCTGGTGAGTCCGACCTCGCTCGGGTCAACCCTTGGCCGTGCTCCCCGACGAGGTGTGGACTTCCTTGCGGCCGAATGCGATGGTTGGGAGCGGCGCTGGAATTACGGCCATCCGATGAGCGGAATGACCTATGCCGGGTCGCAGGTGGACATGATCGACACCGTGGTGGCACTTGGGGTCGTGCCCAATGATGCCGCCTGCATGAACGGCATCATCACCGTGGTCTCCGAAGCCGAACTCGAGGACCTTGATCGTCGGGAGCGCAACTACGACCGCGTCGACGTGACCGACGGTGTTCGCTTGCTCGAAGATGGCCCCTGGACGATGGGCATCGATCGGGTGGTGACCTATGTGCCGCGTCAGGCAGCGCTCGACATCTACACCGAGGCTCGTGACCGTGGTCGAGCGGGCATTGAGATTCGATATTGGAACCTCGTGAATGATGCGTTCGAGGTACTGCTCGAAGGCCAAGGCGACCGTTATCGCTCAACGACGCCCGCGCCAGAAGTACCCGTGCTCGACGTGTCGAGGGTGGACCCTCCGAGGGTGTCGTGAGCGCTGAGACCGCCTCGGTTCACGACGAGCGGTTCTCCGTCATTTCAGACTTCGAACCGGCGGGCGATCAGCCCAAAGCCATTGCCTCGCTCGCGGAGGGGGTAAACGCCGGCGAGCGCTTCCAAACCTTGCTCGGCATCACCGGGTCGGGAAAGTCGGCGACGATCGCCTGGACGATCGAACAGGTGCAGCGTCCGACACTGATCTTGGCGCCGAATAAGTCGCTGGCCGCCCAGTTGGCACAGGAGATGCGGGACTTCTTCCCGAATAACCGCGTCGAATACTTCGTGTCGTATTACGACTACTACCAGCCAGAGGCGTACATCCCGTCGAGCGACACGTTCATCGAGAAGGACTCGTCGATCAACGATGAGATCGACCGATTGCGCCATTCAGCGACCGCAGCATTGTTGACCCGTCGCGACACCATCGTCGTTGCATCGGTCTCGTGTATTTACGGCATGGGTTCGCCCGACGAGTATCGAGGTCAGTTGCTCGACCTCAGTGTGGGCGTCGACTACGACATGCGGTCGATTCTGCGTCGACTCGTTGACATGCAGTACGACCGCAATGACATGACGCTCGTGCGTGGCAAGTTTCGTGTTCGCGGTGACACCATCGAGGTGCATCCGGCCTATGAGGAGTCGGTGCTGCGCGTCGAGATGTTCGGCGACACCATCGATCGATTGACGCGTATCGATCCACTTACCGGCGAAACCCTTGAGGAGTTGAAGCGCGCCTATGTCTTCCCGGCAACGCACTACGTGGCCGGTGTTGAGCGGATGGCGCGAGCGATTCAGGGCATCGAGGCCGAACTGCAGGTGCAATTGGCATCGTTTGAAGGCGAGAGCAAGTTGCTCGAAGCGCAGCGATTGCGGATGCGAACGCAGTACGACCTTGAGATGATGGCGGAGGTCGGTTACTGCTCGGGCATCGAGAACTACTCGATGCATATCGATGGTCGCCAGCCCGGTGATCCACCGTTTACCTTGCTCGATTACTTCCCGGACGACTATCTGCTCGTGGTCGACGAAAGCCACGTTGCAGTGCCGCAGTTGCGTGGTCAATATGCGGGTGACCGAAGCAGAAAGGACGTGCTCGTTGAGCATGGCTTCCGTTTGCCGAGCGCACGAGATAACCGACCACTGACCTTCGATGAGGTGCTTGAGCGCGTCAACCAATGTGTGTTCTTGTCGGCCACGCCGAGCGACTACGAGTTATCGATCTCCGAGCGCGTCGTTGAACAGATCGTGCGACCAACGGGCCTGGTGGATCCGGAGGTCATCGTTCGTCCGACGAAGGGGCAGATCGACGATCTGATCGGCTTGGTCGAGGATCGGGTTGCTCGGGGTGACCGGGTGCTCGTTACGACGCTGACGAAGAAGATGGCCGAAGACCTCACCGACTACCTGCTCGAACAAGGCCTCAAAGTTCGCTATCTCCACTCGAATATCGACACGGTGCAGCGAATTGAAATTCTCCGAGCCCTGCGCCTTGGCGAATTCGACGTGTTGGTCGGCATCAACCTCCTTCGTGAGGGTCTTGACCTTCCCGAGGTGTCGTTGGTGTGCATTCTCGATGCTGACAAAGAAGGCTTTCTCCGAAGCGAAACATCATTGATTCAGATGATTGGCCGCGCGGCCCGAAACGTTGATGGGCAGGTGGTGATGTACGCAGATCGCATCACCGATTCGATGGATCGTGCGATTGGGGAGACGCAACGTCGCCGCCAGCTGCAGATGGAGTACAACGCCGAGCACGGCATCAATCCCCAGACCATCCGCAAGGCAGTGGGCGACATCCTGACGATGCTTCGCCCTGATGGCGGCACCGCTCCCGTTCCCGGAAAGGATCGGCGACGCCAGCGCGAGCGCGACAAAGTGCAACGTGAACTCAAGTCGCTCCCACAAACCGAGTTGGCAAGGCTCATCCAGAGCCTCGAAGAAGAAATGCATGAGGCTGCGGTCGAACTGAAGTTTGAATACGCGGCCCGTCTCCGAGATGAGATCGCTGAATTGCGTCGCGAACTCCGTGACGCCCGCTGACCGAAGCGCCGTTAGCCTCGCCCAACGTGGCTGCCCGCACATCTTCCGCCCCTAAGAAGCGTTCG
>JAPOJQ010000030.1 GCA_029978335.1 Actinomycetota bacterium | reverse complement strand
GCCGCAGAACCGACACTTAAAGGTGCACACGTTGGTGTAGTTGATGTTGCGGTTATGAACCCAGGTGATCGTGTCGCCCACCGCTTCAACACGCAGTTGATCAGCCAACTCGGCGATGGCGGCGACCTCGGGTCCACGCGCAGCGAACAGCGTCACGAGGTCGCCTTCGTCGACCGTCTCTCCCGATCTGACCCGATCGAGCACTCGGCGGACCGGTGATGACGCTGATAGTGACGTCGGTGCGGGGATCAAGACCGGCGGCGGGTTGGTTGCTCCGGAGTACCACGCAGTCGACCGATGGCCGACGAGTACGACTTCGGCGCCATCGTGGACCACATCGGCTGCGGTGACCTTCTCTGGCCAGACGGCACCTGGGTCATCGCGCCCGAGTCCTTCAGCATCAGATCGGTCGAGTAGGGCGAAGTGCAGCGCTCGATCGATCCATCGATCGGGGTCCCGAACGAATTCGGGGTGTGCGGTGAGGCGTGGAGCGAGCACATGCCCGGCGGCTTCGGTGGCCTCGCGAAGGCGATCGAGTTCGGGCCATGGGCGCTCGGGGTTGACGTGGTCGGCGGTGACCGGCGAGACACCACCCCAGTCGTCGATACCTGCTGCGATCAGCGCTCCGAGATCATCCGAGAGATTCGGGGGTGCCTGGAGGTGAATCTCAGGCGGGAGGACCATGCGGGCAGCAGCGATAGTCCAGGTGAACTCATCGGTCGGACACGCCGGCTCATCGCGCATGGCGGTGCCGTCTTTGGGCAGGAAGTTCTGAACGATGACTTCTTGCACGTGTCCATGGCGTTGGTGGCTGAGTGCAATCGCCTGCAGTGCCTCGAGTCGGTCGAGCCGAGTCTCGCCGATGCCGACGAGGATGCCGGTGGTGAACGGGATGGCGAGTTCGCCAGCGATGTCGAGCGTTGCCAATCGACGCTCAGGTGTTTTGTCGGGGGCACCACGGTGGCAGGCGAGGTCGGATCGCAGTGTCTCGATCATCATCCCTTGGCTCGGCGAGACATGTCGCAGCAAGGCAAGGTCGGAGGCGTCGAGTGCTCCCGCATTGGCATGAGGCAAGAGTCCGGTCTCGTCCAGAACGAGTTGAGCCATGGCATGCAGGTAGTGCACCGTTGACTCGTAGCCGTGGTCGGCGAGCCACGCTCGTGCGACGTCGTATCGCTCTTCCGGTGCCTCGCCGAGGGTGAAGAGCGCTTCATGGCAGCCGGCTCGTGCACCTCGTCGCGCGATGTCGAGCACCTGGTCCGGGGTGAGGTAGGGGCTGTCGAGGCGCGCTGGCGGCTGAGCGAAGGTGCAGTACCCGCAGCGATCTCGGCACAGCATCGTGAGAGGGATGAACACCTTTGGCGAATAGGTGATGCGCGATCCGTGGTGGCGATCGCGCCGAGCAGCCGCCATTGCCATGAGTTGGCGCGGGTCGAGCGTGAGCAGATCGGTGATTTCGTTTGGCAGGTCGTTGCCTCGACGGGCCGACATCGACACGGGTGTTGCACTCACGACGCGGACCGTAGCACGAGTGAGTTCTAAAACAGAACCCAGATGTTCGGCGTACGATCACGCCATGCCGCCATCGGGCGATGCCCCTTCCGCGATTGAACACACGCTCCGAGTGATCGGGGATCGCTGGTCGATCCTCATCGTCCGAGCAGCCCTGCGCGGGATTCGACGATTCGACGACTTCTGCGAAGACCTCGGCATTGCTCGGCCGATCCTCACTGAACGTTTGCGACGCCTGGTGCGTAACGGGGTGATGATCAAAGTGCCATATCAGGATCATCCCGTGCGCTACGAGTATCGACTCACCGACGCCGGCATCGCGCTCTCGCCGGTGCTGGTGGCGCTGGTGCGCTGGAGCGAGGAGCATGCGCCCGGAGCGACGACGCCAACTGCGTTGGTGCATGCCCCGTGTGGCACGGAACTCGAGCAGGCGTTCTGGTGTCGGCGCTGTCGAACCACATTTGGCCCGACAGCAATTCGTGGCGTCGAACGTCGTCAGGTTGACGGTGATTCGGCGGCGGATATGCCAGACGCGCCGGCGGGCCACTAGTTTCTTGCGCATGTCGCAGACGATGCAACGCGGCCCGGTGTCGGGTACCGCCGCCTCACGACCGGTTCGCCGCCGGCCGTTCCTTCTCGATCTCTACGCCACCGCCGTTGGCAAGAAATACGTCATGGCGGTCACGGGGATCATCGGCATCCTGTTCATCATTGGTCACATGGTGGGCAACTTGAAGGCCTACATCGGTGTGGTGGAGCACAACGGCGAGCAGGCCTACGACCTCGATGTCTACGCCCATTTCCTTCGCGAGTTGCTCGTGCCCATTGTCCCCGAGGGCTATGCCCTGTGGGGTCTTCGGCTCGGACTGATCGCCGCCCTCGTCTTGCACCTGCACGCCGCGTGGTCGCTGACCGTGCTCAACCGCAAGGCCCGTCCGGTGCGCTACCAGAGTGCTCGTGACTACCAGGTGGCGAGCTTCGCCAGTCGCAGCATGCGGATGACGGGCATCCTCGTTGTGTTGTTCATCGCCTGGCATCTCGCCGACCTCACGTGGGGCTGGGTCAACCCGGGCTACGAGTACGGCGAGGTGTACCGCAACCTCGACGCGTCGCTCTCGCGGCTGCCGGTCGCGCTGCTCTACATCGTGGCGAACATCGCTCTTGGCACGCACCTGTTCCACGGCATCTGGAGCCTCTTCCAGTCGATGGGTTGGAATAACCCGCGGTTCAACCGTTGGCGTCGAGGGCTGGCCACAGGAATCGCCACGATCGTCGTCGTCGGCAATGTCTCGTTCCCGATCATGACCCTCGCCGGGGTCATCTCCTACAAGCCCGTCTGAGCAGGACCGAAAGGCCACAGCCATGACCACACTCGATGCAAAGATTCCAGCCGGCCCGGTTGCCGACAAGTGGAACAACTTCAAGGCGAACGAGAAGCTCGTCAACCCGGCGAACAAGCGCAAGTTCAAGGTGATCGTCGTCGGCACCGGACTCGCTGGGGCCTCGGCTGCCGCCACGCTCGCTGAACTCGGCTATCAGGTCGACGCCTTCACCTTCCACGACTCGCCTCGCCGAGCGCACTCGATCGCTGCTCAGGGCGGCATCAACGCTGCAAAGAACTATCGCGGTGACGGCGACTCGGTTCACCGCTTGTTCTACGACACGATCAAGGGCGGTGACTTCCGCTCCCGTGAAGCGAATGTGCATCGCCTTGCAGAGGTGTCGGTCGACATCATCGACCAGATGGTTGCCCAAGGCGTGCCCTTTGCTCGTGAGTACGGCGGCATGCTCGACAACCGGTCATTCGGCGGCGCTCAGGTGAGCCGCACGTTCTACGCCCGTGGCCAGACGGGTCAGCAGTTGCTCCTCGGCGCGTATCAGCAGTTGGCTCGCCAAATCGGACTTGGTGGCGTTCGTCTGTTCAACCGCACCGAACTTGTCGACGTCGTCACGATCGATGGTCGCTGTGCGGGCATCGTTGTTCGCGACCTCATGACCGGTGAGGTGTCGTCTCACTCTGCTCACGCCGTGGTACTCGCAACCGGTGGCTATGGCAACGTGTTCTTCTTGTCGACGAACGCGATGGCGTGCAATGTCACCGCTGCATGGCGGGCGCACAAGCGTGGCGCCTACTTCGCCAACCCGTGCTACACCCAGATCCACCCGACCTGCATCCCCCAGAGCGACGACTTCCAGTCGAAGTTGACGCTGATGTCGGAGTCGCTGCGTAACGACGGCCGTGTGTGGGTGCCGAAGAACGCAGGTGATACACGAGCGCCACACCTCATTCCAGAGGACGAGCGCGATTACTACCTCGAGCGGCTCTACCCGAGCTTTGGCAACTTGGCGCCGCGCGACATTTCCTCTCGTGCGGCCAAGCGCGCTGTCGACGCCGGTCAAGGTGTTGGCGATAAGCAGAACGGCGTCTATCTCGACTTCGCCGATGCGATTGGTCGCCTCGGCAAAAACGTGGTGGCCGAGCGTTACGGCAACTTGTTCGACATGTACGAGCGCATCACCGGCGAGAACCCCTACGACGTGCCGATGCGCATCTATCCGGCCTCGCACTACACGATGGGCGGACTGTGGGTCGACTACGAGTTGATGACCACGATCCCTGGTCTGTACGCCGCCGGTGAAGCGAACTTCTCGGACCATGGTGCCAACCGTCTTGGCGCCTCGGCACTGATGCAAGGCCTTGCCGATGGCTACTTCGTGTTGCCCTACACCATCTCCAACTACCTCGCCGAGTGGCTGAACAAGCCGGTACCGGACACGAGCCATCCCGAGTTTGCTCGTGTCGAGTCCGAGGCCCGCGAGCGGTATCACCGCTTTGCGTCGATCGGCGGCACCCGCTCACCTGATTGGTTCCACCGTGAACTCGGCAAGATCATCTGGGACTACTGCGGTATGGAGCGCTCCGAGGCCGGCCTCGATAAGGCCCTGTCGGAGATTCCGGCCCTCTACGAAGAGTTCCACAAGGATCTGCGTGTGACCGGTGGCGAAGATGGTGTCAACCAGACGCTGGAGAAGGCGGCCCGTGTTGAGGACTTCTTTGAACTTGGCATGTTGATGTGCCGCGATGCCCTCGAGCGCCGTGAATCCTGCGGTGGCCACTTCCGGTCCGAATATCAGACCGAAGAAGGTGAAGCCCTTCGCGACGATGAGAACTTCGCTCATGTCGCTGCGTGGGAATTCACCGGCGATCCAATGACCCCGAACCGACACGTTGAAGACCTCGTCTATGAAGAGGTCCACTTCCAGACCCGGAGCTACAAGTGAGCAGCACTCTCAAGAACCTGACACTGAAAGTCTGGCGCCAGGCCGGGCCCGGCTCGAAGGGACACTTCGAGTCGCACACCATCGACGAGATCACCGACGAGGCGTCGTTCCTCGAGATGCTCGACATCCTCAACGAACGCCTCATCTCGCAAGGCAATGAGGCGGTCGTGTTTGACCACGACTGCCGTGAGGGGATTTGTGGCACATGCTCGTTGATGATCAACGGTCAAGCGCACGGTCCTGAACGCGGCACTGCGACGTGTCAGTTGCACATGCGCAAGTTTTCCTCGGGTGACACCATCGTGATCGAGCCGTGGCGCGCCAGTGCGTTTCCAATCGTGCGCGATCTCATGGTCGATCGCTCGGCCTTCGACCGCATTGTGGAAGCGGGTGGATTCATCACCGCGGCGACGGGTGGGGCGCCTGACGCCAACCTGATTCCGATCCCGAAACCGGTTGCTGATGCCGCGATGGACGCGGCGCAATGTATCGGTTGTGGCGCATGTGTTGCTGCATGCCCGAATGGTGCGGCGAACTTGTTCACGGCAGCGAAGATCAGCCACTTGAACCTGTTGCCGCAGGGACAGGCCGAACGGTTCTCTCGAGTCGAGAACATGGTCGAAACCATGGACGAGCACTTTGGTTCGTGCACCAACCACGGCGAGTGTGAGGCAGCGTGCCCCAAGGAGATTTCGATCGACATGATCGCCTTGATGAACGCTGACTACCGCAAGGCCAAAGTGAAGAACCGCAAGCAGCTCGCCCGCAGCTGATCAGCCACTAGTTCAGCGGCACATCAATTGCAGTCCGGTCGGTGAACACCGACCGGTGCTCGCCCGCAGTCAGCGTGGCGACGATGTCGATATGGCCCCACCGCTCGGGGACAGCAATTTCGACGGTGCCGACCCGCGTGCAACTGTCGGCGTCGATGGTTCCCACATAGTGATGGCTGCTCTCGAAATCTGGTCCATTCACTTGGACGGTCACCGTTGCAGTGGAAAGAGCACTGCGCAGGTCGCTGGCGACGTGCACGGCAATGGTGAGCCGTGATCCCGGAGCAACCGATGCCGGCAGTCGATCAAGGACGACGATCACGGGGGCGCACACGTCTCGTAGCGCCTCGGCGAGTGGTCGTGGCGTTCCCTCGTCATCGACGGCACCCCAGGTGCTCGTCGGTGACGGATCGTTGAGAGCTCGAAGGCAGAACCCGCCGGTGGGGTTATACGCGATGCGCCGGAGGTGTTCGATCCATCGACGCGCAACATCGGCTTGGTGCGCTTCGGTGGCGCTCGACCATTCATCGAGGTGCTGGTAGCGGGCCGGCGGTACGTGGTCATCGAAGTGACGCCGATCGATGCCGGTGGATTCCATGACAGCATCCCAGTCGGCGTCGGGCCAACGACCACCTCGGAGGGCGTCGGCACCTTGGCCACGGCGCGGGGCTGCGGGTGCCCCAAACTCGGACACGAAACGAAACAGACGAGGAAACCGCGCCGACTCTCGGGGAAGATCATCGATCGGCCCATCGGACCAGCCGAGGTAGAGATGCGAGTCGGTGCCTTCGAACAGTGGGAGATGTGGGAGTACACCAGAGTGTGCGACGCAGCGTCGGGTGGTGTCTGCTTGTTCGACGGCGCGCCTGATGCTGGGGTCCAGCACCGATCGGTTCCACGTCGGTGCCTGCTGACGGGCAAATCGACCTGCCCGGGTCAGCACCGCCCGCACTCTTCGGGGCAGGTCGACTTCGTTGACCTCGTCGGAACCATCAGATGGTCGACGCCCCGGTTCGTCATGGGCCCACCACGACACGATGCTTGGATGGTGCCCGAGCAGATCGACCATTGCTCGTGCCTGGCGAACTGCGGTGCTGCGCACGTGCCGTGAGTGGATACCCCGAAGCGGGAAGTCCTGCATGAGCATGAGACCGGCAGCATCTGCTGCTTGATACACCGCCGGATTTGCGATGTGGCCGTGGACCCGGAGTGCGTCGAGGCCACATTCGGTAGCCGTATCAATCAGCGCCCCGGCGCGTTCGTCGGACACGAGACCGGGCAGGTCCGAAATCGGCATGAGGTTGGCGCCCTTGATGAAGATGCGCTCGCCGTTTACCGAACACACCCAGTCATCCCATCGCACTTGGCGTAGACCCGTTCGGCGCAGCGTTCGGTCGCTCTCCGTGCCATCAACCTCAACGGTGACGAGGACATCAACGAGTTGAGGGTCGCCGAGATCCCGAGGCCACCAAAGCGGTGGCTGTGAGATATCGACCGTCCATGAGGCCTCGTTCGCACCGCTCGCCAGAGCGATGCGGTGCTCAGCTACGAGTTCCCCATCAATATGGGTTCGAGCGATGACGACCCGACCGGTATCGCTGTCGAGACGTGCATGCACGAGCACGTGTGCCCGTTCCGCGTCGGCGTCGCGGCACAGCACGCGGACGGCGTCAAGCCGTACCGGTCCGGTGTCGACAATCCTGACCGACCGCCAAATCCCACCGGGTTCGGCGAGTGCGGGGCCGTGTGGGTCTTGATACACGCCCGTGATCGCTCGCCGTGGGCCATCGCTCGTTGGTGGACAGGTCACTTCAACGGCCAGGACATGATCGGTGCCGAGGCGACTGAGCGCCGTCACGTCAAAGGCGTGAGGAGCGAAGTAGCCCTCTGGGTCACCGAGGTAGGCGCCGTCGAGCCAGACATCGGCCTGGTAGAAGACGCCGTCGAACTCGATCCATCGACGAGTGCCGACCTCCGGCGGCGCGAGGCTGAAAGCTCGGCGGTGGAGCAGTGGGCCGTGCCGTGTTGGCGGGACGGCCATTGAGGCCCAGTGTCCTGGCACTTCGATGGTGGTCCACTGGGCATCATCGATATCGAGGCCGATCAACAGTCCTCGATCGCCGTCGGTCACCGATGACGTTCGCCAAGTCCCATCGAGGGGATACACGAGCACGGCCCGATCGTACTGACCTGACCAAGAACGGGTTCGTCGCACGCTGCCGGTACGGTGCCCTTCGTGCCGGATGAACGATCGGGGCCCATCGACTGGGAGGCCGTGCGTGACATGGTGCCACTGTGTATCCCTGCGGTGCCGTTTGGACTTGTGGTCGGGTTGGCGATGAGCGAATCGGCGATGCCGCTCGCCGCCGGCCAGACGCTGTCGACCACGGTGTTTGCTGGCGCTGCGCAGTTGGCAACGGTGAGCCTTGCCGGCATCGCGTCGTGGTGGGCTGTCGTGCTGGCCGTAGCGGTGATCAATGCCCGTCACGTGATGTACTCGGCGGCGTTGGCACCAATGTTTCGAGAGCAACCGTTGTGGATGCGGTTGATCTCCCCGATGGTGCTCGTCGACCAGCAGTTCGCCTTGATGTCGATGTACCCGAGCGATGATCCGAGATCGGTGCGTCGGTACTACTTGACTGCGGGTATCGGCTTCTGGGTGGTGTGGCAGCTCACCACGGCGATTGGCATCGTCGTCGGTCCGGCGATTCCTGCAGGTCTTCGCCTTGGGTTTGCCCCAGCGGTCATGTTCACTGGCCTTGTTGTGCTGTCGATTCGCACATCGTCAACCCCGCGCGCTGCGGCGGCAGCGGCGATCGCTGCGGCGGTCGTGAGCGGTGCCAGTGTCGGACTGCGTGATCGCCTCGGCATTCTTCTCGGTGCTCTTGTCGGTGTCATCGTTGGCTCGGTTGTCGAGTCACGGGATCGAGCGTTGTCATGAGCGGGGCAGAGGCGTGGGTCATTGTCGTGTTTGCGTCGGTGGTCACCTATGCGAGTCGGTCGGTGGGGATTTGGTTCCTCGCTGACCGTGAGGTACCGGTGGTAGTGGAGCGCGCGCTTCGTCATGTCGGTCCTGCGGTTCTTGCGGCGCTGGTTGCGAGCATCGCAGCAGGTGACGGTGGGTCGTGGCCATCGATTGACGTTCCCGAGTTGTCGGCCCTCGCGGTGGCGGCAGCCGTGGCGTGGTGGCATCGCAATGTGCTCTGGTCGTTGTCGGCGGGGCTTGTCACGTTCTGGCTCTTGCTCGCCGTGGTCGGATGATCGTCGCCGGATCGGACTTCGTCGCAATCGACCACTAGGTTCGCCGTATGACTCGTAGCGATGTCGCAGTGCCCACTGATCTTCCGACGACGATCGGCGGCTTGCGGGCCTCAGGTTGGGCATCGCGGCCCGTCAAAGAAGAGATTCGGGCGAATGCGGTAGCGCGAATTGCAGCGGGAGAACCGCTATTTGCAGGGGTGCTTGGTTATGAGGACACGGTGATGCCGCAGTTGGAGAATGCGCTGCTGGCTGGCCACGACGTGATCTTCCTCGGCGAGCGTGGCCAGGCCAAGACTCGGATGATTCGGTCGCTCACGGGCCTGCTCGACGAGTGGATGCCGATTGTGGCGGGAAGTGAGATCAACGATGATCCGTACGCGCCGGTGTCCAAGCACGCGCGAGATCTCGTGGCTGAGTTGGGTGATGACGCCCCGATTGAGTGGGTGCATCGCGAGGATCGTTACGGCGAGAAGCTGGCAACGCCGGACACGTCGATTGCCGATCTGATCGGCGAAGTCGATCCGATCAAGGTCGCCGAGGGGCGCTATCTGTCTGACGAGTTGACGTTGCATTACGGGCTGGTCCCGCGAACCAATCGCGGCATTTTTGCGATTAACGAACTTCCCGATCTCGCAGAGCGAATCCAGGTCGGCATGCTCAATGTGCTCGAAGAACGCGACGTACAGATCAGGGGCCATCGCATTCGACTACCGCTCGATGTGATGTTGGTGGCGTCGGCGAACCCCGATGACTACACGAACCGTGGTCGAATCATCACGCCGCTCAAGGACCGGTTTGGCAGCCAGATCCGCACGCACTATCCGCTCGAGGTCGATCTGGAGTACCAGATCATGTTGCAAGAGGCGCGGCCGACCTCGGTGGCGGGGATCGAGGTCATCGTGCCCGAGTACCTCGGGTCGGTGGTTGCCGAGTTCAGCCATCTCGCTCGTTCAAGTAGCCACGTGAACCAGCGAAGCGGTGTGAGTGTTCGCCTGAGCGTGGCCAACTATGAGGCGCTTGCAGCCAATGCACTGCGTCGTGGCTTGCGTGCGGGGGAGAATCCGGTGGTGGCGCGCATCGACGACCTCGACGCGCTCGCCGCATCGTCGATCGGCAAGATCGAAATCGAGTCAATGGACGATGGTCGGGAAGGCGTGATCTTCGACAATCTGATCAGGGCTGCGGTCCACCAGGTGTTCGTGAACCGCCATGATGGCTCGACCTCGTCGGCGATTGTCGAAGCGTTCGAGTCGGGGCTTGTGGCGCACACCGGTGCTGACCGTTCGAGCGCCGAACTCGCCCAGTTGATCGATGATGTCCCGGCGTTGGCGCCAGCCATTGAGCGTTTCACCGATGGTTCTCGTGACCCGGCGATGATTGCGGCGGCGATCGAGTTCGTGCTTGAAGGTCTGCACCTCACGCGCCGACTCAACAAAGACGACGCCGGCCAATCGGCCACCTACCGCAGCAGGGGCTGATCAGCCAAAGGGAGTGCGGGTCCAGAGTTCGCCCGTGTCGTTTCGATCAGCTCGAACCGGGGTGCCGGTGAGCCGAACGACCTCGATGGCACCAGGGAATCCGGGAAGGTGCACTTCGCCAAAGGGCTCCGCCGTGATGCCCTCGGGAAGATGCTCGACGTGTGTAGCCGGAATGAGCACGTCGTATCCGGTTGCATGGTCACACAGCCGTGATGCCATGTTGACCGCTGAGCCGATGTAGTCGTCGCCTTCGAAGAGCAGGGCGTGACCCGTGGCAATTCCGGCCCGCAGGGTGAGCGGGGCACAAACACGAGCAGCCCGTCGCTCGAGGTCCATCACGAATTCGATGGCGCCAAATTGGTCGACGGCCACGATCATGCAGCCGTCGCCGAGCCACTTGGCGATGCGAACGCCGCGCTCGGATGCGACCTCGCGCACCACGGTGCGGAAGGTTGACAGCACTTTGCCGGCGGCATCGTCGCCGTACGCGGCCGTGTAATTCGTGAACCCTGAAAGATCAAGGAAGACGAACGTCCTCGGCACGCGCATTGCTGTGAATCTATTGCACCAGCCTGTATCGCCCACGATCGGGTGCTGACCCGTGGTCACCACTACGGTGCACCCATGGCGCGTCGGTTCGTGTACTCGCGCTGGGACGGCACCCAGCGAGGCTTTGACCTTGATGCTGACGTGCTCTTTGATCAACTCACCGACGAGATCATCCACCATGGTGATGTCGGCGCTGCCTTGCGGCGTTTGATGGAACGTGGGATGCAGACGCCCGATGGGCGAACGATGCCCGGCCTTGCCGAAATGCGTGAGCGGCTTCGTCAACGTCGTGAGGAGATTCAGGATTCCGGTGACCTTGAGGGTCCGCTTGCTGATGCGGCCCGCGAGCTCGCTGACATTCTCGATGAGGAACGGCATGCCATCGACCGTGCGGTCGCCGATGCAACGCGAAGCGGCGATGAGCGCCGGGAGTCGACAGCGCGCTCGGCGGCAGACGAGCGAATGATGCAGCTCGACCTGCTGCCCGACGACCTTGCTGGCCGCCTTCGCGACTTGGCGTCATATGACTTCGAGTCCCAAGAGGCTGCGCAACGTTTCGAAGAGCTGCAGAATCGGCTGCGGTCAGAACTCCTCCAACAGGTGGTCGATCAGGTCAGCGATGACATGGCGTCAACCACTCCTGAAGACATGGCCAGAGTCAAAGACATGTTGTCTGCGCTGAATGAGATGATCGAGCGGCGAGATGCGGGCGAGGACCCGGAATTCGATGACTTCATGGACCGGTTTGGGGACATGTTCCCCGATGATCCCCAGAACCTCGACGAACTCCTCGAGTCGATCGCTCGCCGCATGGCTGCTGCTCAGGCCTTGATGAATTCAATGAGTCAGGCCCAGCGTGAGCAGTTGCAGCGCCTGTCGCAGCAGTTCATGGACGATATGGATCTCCAGTGGCAACTCGACCGGTTGTCGTCGTCGTTGCGAGCGGAGTTTGGCTCGATGAACTGGGAGGCGTCGTACGAGATGGACGGGGATACCTCGCTGAGCCTCGGCGAAGGTATTGACGCGATGGCGGAGATGGGCCGGCTCGATGAGTTGCAGGGAATGCTCGATGCAGCGACGTCGCCCGCGGATCTTGCTGAAATCGATCCGGAACGCGTCCGAGATCTCCTTGGTGACGATGCATCTGCGGCTCTCGAGCAGCTGTCTCGCTTGACCGAGCAGTTGATCGAGGCTGGCCTCGTCGATCGGGTCGAGGGCCGGCTTGAACTGTCGCCTCGGGGTCTACGGGCGATTGGGTCGAATGCATTGCGAGACCTGTTCTCCGGTTTGCGTCGCGATCAACTCGGTCAGCACCCGTTACCCACGCTTGGTCAGGGCCACGAATTGGCACACGACACCAAGCCGTACGAGTTCGGCGACCCGTTCAATCTCGACTTGCATCGAACGATTCGAAATGCCATCGGGCGGAGTGGGGGAGGGACGCCGGTGCGCCTTCGCCCTGAGGACTTCGAGGTTGAACGAACCGAGCATCTGACGAGGGCAGCCACCGTATTGATGGTGGATCTGTCAATGTCGATGCCGATGCGAGGGAACTTCTTGCCGGCGAAGAAGGTGGCGATGGCGTTGCACTCGCTGATCACCTCGCAGTTCCCCCACGACTTCATCGGTCTCGTCGGGTTCTCAGAAACCGCCCGTGAGATCACCGCAGCTCAGTTGCCAGAAGTGTCGTGGGATTACGTCTACGGCACGAACATGCATCACGGTTTCACCCTGGCACGGCGGATGCTCGATCGCCAGCAGGGGACGAAGCAGATCATCATGATCACCGACGGTGAACCAACCGCACACATCACGGAGAGCGGTGATGTCTATTTCGACTACCCGCCTGCGCCGCAGACACTTGAAGCAACGCTTCGTGAAGTGCTCCGATGCACGAAATCCGGCATCCGTATCAACACATTCGTGCTGGATGCCACGGCGTCACTCGACGCATTCATTGATCGGATGACACAAATGAACGGCGGCCGGGCATTCCACACGACGAATGATGAGCTCGGTGGATACGTACTCGTCGACTTTGTGGAGCGTCGCCGGCGCCTATCGAGGCGTCGCGCCGGTTAATGCGGCAATGAATGCGCGTCGCGCCTGATCACGCCGCTGCGCAATACCTACTTGCGTAATTCCTGTGTGCTATGCGATGATGACACCGTTGTAATTACAGGGGTGTTCAGGACCCCATCGTCGAGTGAGACGAATTTGAATACGGACGGAGCACACATGTACGAGAACGACGGGTCAAGCGAGGCCTGGCAGGACGATGCGAACTGTCTCGGCGTCGACCCCGATCTCTTCTTCCCCGAAAGGGGCGCCTCAACGCGCGAGGCCAAGGAGGTGTGCCGTGGATGCGTGGTCCGCGAGGACTGCCTTGAATTTGCACTTCGCAATGGCGAGAAATTTGGCATCTGGGGTGGTCTGTCAGAGCGGGAACGGCGTCGTATCCGTCGTCAGCGGGCGCAGGCCGTTCGTGGTGAAACCGGCGCGTGATCTTTCCTGCACCGCAGGGGTAGGGTTCGGGCATGCCAAATAGCGCATTCGAATGGTTCGCCGTTCTCGCCGTTCTTCTCTTGGTGTTTGGTGGCTCGCAGTTGCCGAAGATGGCCCGCAACCTCGGTCGTGCTCAGCAAGAACTGAAGAAGGGTCTCGCCGAGGGCGCCGCTGACGCGGACGCTGCCTCGGACGAATCGAAGTAACGATCACACCGCTGGTCGGCCACCCCAGCGCTATCAGTCCGCGGTGACGGTGAGGCGGCGACGCTTCAAGATGCGGCGGCGTTCACGCTCGCTGGCCCCGCCCCACACCCCATGCTCAATGCGGTGCTCAAGGGCGTACTCGAGACAGGTGTGTGCAACGGGGCAGCGCCCACATATTGCTTGTGCGCGGTCGACACCGGCGCCATCACTTGGAAAGAAGACCTCGGGTGGGTGCAGCCGACAGTTGCCGTCGGCCATCCATGCCGTCACTGACTCGGGGTCCACGATTCGGCGTGGAGTTGGGGTGTGTTGGTTGTTCTGATGCATCGTTCCTCCTGGGTGCGAGTCGGGCTGATGGACATCTCATGACGTACGGTAACACAAATGTAATGAAGAACAATTGATTGTCAAGTGTTTTCGAGTGCTTCACACCATTTTCTTACGAAATGATGACATGGGCATCGGGCCTTCTGGTCTCTTCGACGCCATCAAGGGCGCGCGAGTTCCCATCGGCGTCGGTGAAGGTTCGCTCGGTGTTCACCTCCCCAAGTCTCGTGCTGTGGCAACCGCCGGTAGCATCGTGGGTTATGAGTGATATGACCGTCGACGCCCCACCGAGGGCTCATGCCCGCATCGTGTACCTCGGGCCGGTCGCGCCGCACTGGGAGGTCTACGCCGACTGGGGCGACGGGAAGCTGCTCGACGAGTTCCGGGCCCGTGCGCTTGCTCGTCTCGTGCTCATCACCGAGAACGATCCGCAGTTCCGCCGTAACCGTGAACGCATCAACCGCGATGGCGAGCGCGAGTTGATCTCGCTCGAGTGGGACCTCGGTCACCCTGAGGACGAGTTCGGGGCCTGAGCCCCGCCTGCGGTGAGTCGATACCTCAACCGCGAACTGAGTTGGCTCGACTTCAACGAGCGCGTGCTGTCGCTTGCGGCGGAGCGAGGATTACCGCTGCTCGAACGAGTGAAGTTCGCGTCAATCGCCTCGTCGAACCTCGATGAGTTCTTTCAGGTTCGAGTCGCTGCACTGAAGGACCAGTTGGCCGCCGGTGTCGAGGACCGCACTCCCGATGGGCGCACGGCACTCGAGCAGCTTGAGGCCATCGGCGCTCGCGTCAGGGCAATGGTGGATCGGCAAGAGCACCTCGTCATTGACGAACTGATCCCAGCACTGACTGCGGAGAACATCTGCATCGTTCGGTGGGACGACGTCTCGCCGATGGATCGTGAGCGAATGTCGACGTACTACCTCGACCGCATCCATCCCGTGCTCACACCACTTGCGGTCGATCCTGGTCACCCATTCCCGTACATCTCGAGCTTGGCGCTCTCGATCGCGATCACCGTTGCCGACCCCTCGACCGCAGAGCGACGCTTCGTGCGGTTGAAGATCCCTCGGGTCTTCCCCCGGCTCGTCCCACTCGGCGACGGTCGGTTTGTTCCCGCCGAAGAACTGATCGCTGCGCACTTGCACACCCTCTTCGTCGGCATGGTGGTTGAAGAATGGGCGACCTTCCGAGTCACACGTAACGCTGATCTTGCGCTTGAAGAAGATGACGCTGACGACTTGCTCGAGGCGGTCGAGGTCGAACTCCGTCGTCGCCGTTTCAATCGTCCAGTGCGACTTGAGGTACACCGCTCGATCAGTGACGAGATGTTGGGACTGTTGATCCGCGAGCTCGACATCGACCCGCGAAACGTCACCCGACATGCAACGCTGCTCGACCTCACCTGCCTCATGCAATTGCATTCGCTCGATCGCTCGGATCTTAAGGATCGACCGTGGATTCCCATTACGGCAGGTCGAATCCATGCCGCAGAGGAAGCCGAACGCTCACTGTTCGACGTCGTCGATGATCGGGCGTTACTGCTGCATCACCCGTATGAGAGCTTCGCGAGCAGTGTTGAAGCGTTCATCGCCCAGGCCGCTGACGATCCGGCGGTGCAGACGATCAAGATGACCCTGTATCGAGCCGGTGGCGATAGCCCGATTCTGCGCAGTTTGATACGGGCTGCCGAACGCGGCGTGCAGGTGGCGGTGCTCGTTGAGATCAAGGCTCGTTTCGACGAGGAGAACAACGTCCAGTGGGCTCGCCGTCTTGAACGGGCCGGCGTCCATGTCGCCTATGGAATGGTCGGATTGAAGACCCATTCAAAGGTTGTGCTCGTCGTTCGTGACGATGGCGACCGCCTACGTCGCTACTGCCATATCGGCACGGGCAACTACAACTCGCGAACGGCCCGCACCTACGAAGATCTTGGGTACATCTCCTCCGACGATGCGATTGGCGACGACGTCGTGCAGTTGTTCAACCACCTCACCGGTTTCAGTCGTAGTGATGAATACCGCACGTTGTTAGTCGCTCCAAAGAGTCTTCGACCGCAACTGATCGACCTCGTCGAGCGGGAGATGGAACACGGCGCCGAGGGTTCGATCATCATGAAGTGCAACTCAATTGCCGATCCGGTGATGATCGACGCCCTTTATCGAGCGAGCGCGGCCGGGGTGCCAGTCGACATGATCGTTCGTGGTATCTCATGCATCCGGCCAGGCGTCACTGGACTGAGCGACAACATTCGTGTCCGCAGCATCCTCGGGCGGTTCCTCGAGCACAGCCGGATCTATCGATTTGCGCATGGAGCTGACGATGGTGGCCCGTTGTACCTCATCGGCTCTGCCGACTTGATGCCGAGAAACCTTGAGCGACGAGTGGAGGTGCTGGTGCCGATCCAGCATCCCAAGCATCGCGATTGGTTGGATCAAGTGCTCGAGTTTGACCTGTCACCTGACATCGTGCGGTGGGAGCAACGTCCGGACGACACGTGGGAACGAATGGGTCCACGGGACTCGTTCACGCCCGATGCGCAGGAGATGTTGTATCGCTGGGCGTACGAGCGACAGCTCGCGCAGCGACGCTGATCAGGGGCTTCACCTGCCCGATGGGAGGTGTTCACCATGAGTTCACCGTGCTCCGGGGTGGAGTTCACCTGCGATTTCTAGGTTCTGAGATGTTCGTGATCGGTTTCACGAACGCTCCCCCGTGAACACATCTGATTGGAGATGACAACGTGATGATTCGTACCAAGCGATTCACGGCCCTGGCGGTCGTTGCGTCGCTAGCGTTCGCCGCTTGTGGCGGTGACGATAACGAGGCCGATGCCCCGGCCTCAGAAGACACGACTGCCGATACGACTGCCGATACCGTGCCTGCTGGCGGCGTGTCGGGGACGTTGATTGGTGCGGGTGCGTCGTCGCAGAAGGCGGCGATGCAGGCGTGGCAGGCTGGTTTCCAGGCGGCTAATCCGGATGCGACGGTGGAGTATGACCCGATCGGTTCTGGTGGTGGTCGTGAGCAGTTCCTCGCTGGTGGTACGTCGTTCGCTGGTTCGGATGCGTATCTGAAAGATGAGGAGTGGGAGGCGTCGAAGGATCGTTGTGCCGGTGATTTGGGTGCGATCAATCTTCCGCACTACGTGTCGCCGATTGCGGTGGCGTACAACCTTCCTGGTGTCGATGAGTTGCGTCTGTCGACGGCTGCGTTGGCGGGGATCTTTGCTGGTGAGATCACCGAGTGGACCGATCCGATGATCGCTGACGAGAACCCCGGTGTGGAGTTGCCTGATTTGGCGATCAACCCGGTGCATCGTTCTGATGAGTCGGGTACGTCGAAGAACTTCACCGAGTACTTGGGCAAGGTTGAGCCGGACGTGTGGACGTTCGGTGCGATCGAGGTGTGGCCTGAGGTCGGCGGTGAGGGTGCTCAGGGCACGTCGGGTGTCGTGGCGGCGATCGGTGCTGGTGAGGGTTCGATCGGTTATGCCGATGCCTCCCAGATCGGTGATCTCGGTGCTGCGGTGATTCAGGTTGGTGACAACTGGACGGCGTATTCGCCTGAAGCTGCTGCCCGTTCGGTTGATGCGTCGAACCGGATCGAGGGTCGGACAGAGTTCGACTTCGGTTTCTCGTTGGATCGCACGACGACCGAGGCCGGTGTGTACCCGATCACGTTGGTGAGCTACCACATCGTGTGTCTCGAGTATGAGACGCAGGAAGAGGTCGATCTCGTGAAGGCGTTCATGCGTTATGTCGGTTCGGCTGAGGGTCAGGCTGCTGCTGCGGAAGCTGCTGGTTCAGCGCCGATCTCGGCTGAGCTGACTGCCCAACTCGAGACCGCCATCGACATGATCACGGTTGCAGGCTGAGTTGAACTACAGCGTTGGGGGTGGGTTTGGGCCATTGGGCCCAAACCCACCCCGCTGTTCTTGTAGTGGACGCCACGACCCCCGCTCATGTCAAACTGTCGGCATCCCGACAGCCGCTCGATCACACGATGAAATACTGACGCAATGACCCCTTCTACGACAGCCCCACGAGGACCACTCGGTGATCGTGTTTTTCGTCGACTCTCCGTGAGCGCCGGCGTCACGGTGCTTGTGGCGCTTGCGGCGGTTGCTGTGTTTCTCGTCTTTCGAGCGTTGCCGGCGTTCACCTCGGCCCAGAATGAGATCGGCGTCGGAGGCGACAACGGTGAAGGTGAAGGCTTTCTGTCGTACGTACTGCCGTTGCTCTTCGGCACGGTGTGGGCCGCATTGATCGCCCTATTGATTGCGATGCCCGTTGCCGTTGGCGTTGCCTTGTTCATTACGCAGTATGCGTCGAAGCGAATTGCGAGTGCATTGGGATACGGCATCGATCTACTTGCAGCGATTCCCAGTGTGGTCTACGGGCTCTGGGGCATCTTCGTTTTGGCACCGGTTCTGGCCCGAAACGTCTATCCATGGCTCGGCGACAACTTGGGCTTCCTTCCGTTTTTCTCCGGCACGACGTCCACCAGTGGCCGAACGATGATGACCGCTGCGGTGGTGCTGGCCATCATGATCTTGCCGATTATCTCCGCGATCTCCCGAGAGGTCTTCACACAGACACCCGCGCTCCACAAGGAGGCGGCGCTCGCACTCGGCGCCACCCGCTGGGAGATGATTCGCATGACGGTGCTGCCGTACGGCCGATCAGGAGTGATTGCTGCGTCGATGCTCGGACTCGGTCGAGCGCTCGGTGAGACGATGGCGGTGGCGCTGATTCTGTCGCCTGCCGATGTGATCTCGCTCAAGTTGTTGACGAATCAGAATCCCAACACGATTGCCGCCAACATCGCGTTGCAATTTCCCGAGTCGACAGGACTTGAGGTCAACACGTTGATCGCCACCGGACTCGTGCTGTTTGCCGCAACATTTGTGGTGAACGCGATGGCGCGACGCGTTGCCGGTGGAGAGGTGAACGACTGATGGATACCGCAACGCAGCCCGCCGGGCTCATCCGGCCACTGAGTCGCTCGGTACTTCCCGTACTGGTCGTCGTGGCGCTGGTGGCGGCCGGAGCATTTTCATTCGCCGTGGCTGGGAGCATCAACATCCCGATCGTGATCGTGGTTGGTGGTGTTGTCAATCTGGCCCTCACATACGTGGTGTCGCGTCGGGCTGAGGGGCATCGTCGGGCGGTGGACCGAACGGCAACCTCGGTGATCACCACCTTGATGGTGGCGGCCTTGGTGCCCCTGTTGAGTGTGTTGTGGACCGCGCTCTCTCGTGGCACCGCACGATTCGACCTTGAACTGTTCACCGAAACGATGCGCAGCGTGGTCGGTGAAGGCGGAGGAGCAAAACACGCGATTATCGGCACTGCGATCATCACCGGTTTGGCATCGTTGATGGCGGTACCGATTGGCACCTTCACCGGCATCTATCTCGTTGAATACTCCCGAGGAGGTCGCCTCGCACGCGTGACGACCTCGATGGTGGACGTCATGACGGGCATTCCGTCAATTGTCGCTGGTTTGTTTGCGTACGCTCTGTTCTCCCTGATTCAAGGGCCTGGTGCTCGCTCAGGGTTTGCAGGTTCGGTTGCCCTTGCGCTGTTGATGACGCCAATCGTGGTGCGCTCAACCCAAGAGATGCTGCGGTTGGTGCCCAACGAACTGCGCGAGGCCTCGTATGCGCTTGGGGTTCCCAAGTGGCGAACCATCACCAAGGTGGTCATCCCGACGGCCGTGGCTGGGCTGCTCACTGGTGTCTCGCTCTCGATCGCTCGTGTGATCGGCGAAACGGCTCCATTGCTCGTGGCCGCCGGACTGGCACAAGACACCAATCTCAACCCGTTCAGTGGACGCATGACGTCGCTGCCGGTGATGTCGTATTACGGGTACGCAGCGCCAGGATTTCCACCCGAGGCCGATTACGAACGCGGGTGGTCGGCGGCGCTGCTACTGATCGTGCTCGTCCTCGTGATTTTCACGGTCTCGAGAATCCTCGCTCGGGTTCTTCGACCGAAGGGGCTGCGATGATGAGCGAGACCGCGCAGGGAACAGAGGAGAATGTGATGACCATCGACGATGCGAAGGCCCCGACAGGTGACCATGGCATCACCGCTCGCGACCTCGACATTTACTATGGCGACTTCTTGGCGGTGCGCAAGGTCAACATGGCGATCGAACCAAGGTCGATTACTGCTCTGATTGGGCCATCCGGATGCGGTAAGTCGACGTTTCTGCGTTCGCTGAACCGGATGCACGAGGTTATCCCTAGGGCCCGAGTTGATGGCACGGTGCTCCTCGACGGCGAGGACATCTATGGCCCGGGAGTCGATCCGGTGGTGATCCGCCGCAAGATTGGCATGGTATTCCAGCGACCAAATCCATTCCCCACCATGTCGATCGCGGAGAATGTGCTCGCCGGTATGAGGTTGAACGCGAAGCGACTCTCTCGCTCGGCTGCTGACGACATCGTTGAGAAGTCGTTGCGAGGGGCGAATCTCTGGGACGAGGTGAAGAACCGCCTCGACCAGCCGGGATCTGGACTGTCAGGTGGGCAGCAGCAGCGCTTGTGCATCGCCCGAGCCATTGCCGTCGAGCCTGAAGTACTGCTCATGGATGAGCCGTGTTCTGCACTCGATCCGATCTCGACGATGGCGGTGGAGTCGCTCATGCTTGAACTGAAGAGCGACTACACGATCGTGATCGTGACGCACAACATGCAACAGGCGGCGCGTGTGAGTGATCGGACGGCGTTCTTCAACATCGATGGAACAGGACAACCCGGTTACGTCGTCGAGATGGATGCCACCGAGAAGATCTTCTCCAACCCGAGCCAACAGGCCACATCCGATTACGTCACGGGGAGGTTCGGCTGATGACGGACTTGCGTCAGAACTTTCACCGCGATCTTGAAGAGATCCGGAGCCGAATTGGTCGACTCGGGGCGTTTGTCGTCGAGTTGATCCCGCGGGTCACCGAGGTGCTCCTCGACCAAGATCTCGAAGGCGCCGAGTATGTCGTGCTCGGTGATGCCGACGTCGACGCCCGAGCGCTCGACATCGAGGACCGTGCGCTACGAATCCTCGCGTTACAGGCACCGGTGGCGGGCGATCTTCGTGAGGTGGCGTCGGCGCTGAAGATCTCGGCTGACATGGAGCGCTCGGCTGACCTGTGCTGCAATGTCTGTAAAGCAGCCCGTCGGATTTACGGCCACGAACTCGATCCGAAGTTGCGCGGCATCATCCAAAAGTTGAGTGATCAGGCGACCAAGGAATACCGCGAAGCACTCGATGCGTACGTGAATGCCGATCCAGTCAAGGCAGCAGCGCTTCCCGACATCGACGGCTACCTCGATGACCTGCACCGCCAATTCCTTCAGCAGATCATTGAGAGCCATGCCGCTGGTTCGATCGATCTTCAAGTGGCGGTGCAGTTGGCCTTGGTAGCGCGCTTTTACGAGCGCCTCGGTGACCATGCGGTCAACCTTGGTAACAAGGTTCGCTACATCACCTCAGGTTGGATGCCTGAGCAGGAGGCGCTCGCTCGCCTTCGGGCTCGCGATAGCGAGCCGGACAGCTCAGGCACGGAGTGAACGAGGTCCAGCAGTGACCGCAGTGGCCATCATCGTTGCGGTAGTCGTCGGCGTTGTCGTCGGGCTGGCTCTCGGTCGACGACAGCGCCAAGCGCCCACCATGGCGTCGGAACCTGTGGTCGACGACGACGTGTCGGGTGAGGCGTTGGACGTTCTTGCCTCAGCGATCATCCTCGCCGATCGCACAGGAGCTGTGCTCTCGCGCAATGTGGCCGCTGAGCAACTCCACCGCTCACACTCCGGACTGCTGATCGAAGAAGCTGTTGAACGTCATCTTCGACGAGCGCTGCACGGCAGTGATACCGCAGAGACCATCGACTTTTACGGGCCACCCAAGCAGACGGTTGTCGTGTCGGCGGTGCGGCTTCCCTCTGGCGGCGCCGTAGCGATCGTCGACGATGTCACGGATCGGCGTCGGCTCGATGCCATGCGCACCGACTTTGTGGCCAATATCAGCCATGAGTTGAAGACACCCGTTGGCGCGATGGCGGTGCTCGCCGATGCGCTCGTTGGCGAAGACGACAACGAGGTGGTGCAGCGGCTCATCCTCCGAATGGTGGGTGAAGCGGAGCGTGCGACTCGAACGATTGACGATCTCCTCGAACTCTCCGAAATCGAGCAGCGTGCCATTGCAGAGCCCACCACGGTCGCGATCAACCAGTTGATTGACGGCGTCATCGAACGGTTTGCTCACGCTGCCGAACAGCGAGGGGTCACGTTGCGCCGTGAACCTGGCGCAGTGCTCAGCGTTATTGGTGATCGCCGACAACTGTCGTCAGCGCTCGGCAACCTCATCGATAACGCCATCAAATACTCCGAAGACGGGGGCGCCGTCATCGTGAGTGCTCGTGCAGTCGCTGGCCGTATTGACATCGAGGTTCGCGATGCTGGGGTGGGTATCCCTGCCAGAGACCTCGAGCGGATCTTCGAACGGTTCTATCGAGTCGATCGCGCCCGGAGCCGTGACACCGGTGGAACCGGGCTGGGGCTGGCCATCGTGCGACATGTCCTGGTGAATCACGGTGGCGACGTCTCCGTGTCGTCGATTGAAGGTGAAGGCAGCACGTTTACCTTGCACCTGCCCGCCTCACCTTCTCTGTCCATTCCGCCTACGGTGTCATCTGGCACGACGAGCGATGAGGTTCTGGTCACATGAGCAGCCAGCACGTACTTGTTGTCGAGGACGAAGAGTCGTTTATCGAGGCATTGCAGATCGGACTCACACGAGAAGGATTCACCGTCACCATTGCTCGTGACGGGGCAGAGGCGCTTGAGCGGTTCGCCGAAATCGATCCCGACCTCATCCTGCTCGATGTCATGCTCCCCAAAGTGAGCGGCATTGACG
>JAPOJQ010000033.1 GCA_029978335.1 Actinomycetota bacterium | reverse complement strand
TCACGATGCGCCCCCTGAGCGATACTCCTGGTCGGACGCCGTCACCGCCAAGAACGCGTCTTCCAGACTCTCGGATACCTCCGACAGTTCGTGCAACACGGCGCCGACTTTCGCTGCCGTCTCTCCAACCGTCACGATCGATACTCCGGCGATCAACGCCATGTCACTGACGGCCGAATCGCCGACATATTCACCTGTCGCACCGAGGGTGCGCATCTGGCGAAGAATCTCGCCCACCTGCGGGCTGCGCACTCGAACACGGGTCGTCGTGTTGCGTCGCACGAAGTCCTGCACTGAACATTGGTCGATGAGTCGGCCGCGACCGATCACGATCAAGTCTTCGGCCATCAACGACATCTCCGAGAGTTGATGGCTGCTCACCAACACGGCACGCCCTTGCGAGGCGAGATACCGCAGCATGTCGCGGATCCAGCGGATGCCTTCAGGGTCGAGGCCGTTGGCTGGCTCGTCGAGAATCACTGTGGCGGGGTCGCCCAACAACGCAGCAGCGAGACCAAGACGCTGCTTCATACCGAGCGAGTAGTTCTTCAACCGCTTGTTCGCCACGTCGGTGAGACCAACAAGGCCAAGCACCTCTTCCACTCTGTGCTTGCTGATCCCATTGGACGCGGCCAACCATCGAAGATGGTTTCGACCGGTGCGAGCCGGATGCACATACGACGCGTCGAGCAACAGCCCCACCGTGTCAAGCGGCTGACGCAATGCACCGTAGGGCTGGCCATCGAATCGCACCACGCCAGCGTCGGCATGGTCGAGCCCAACCATGCAGCGCATGGTGGTGGACTTGCCTGAACCATTCGGCCCGAGAAAGCCCGTGACACGACCTTCGGCGACGGTGAAGCTCAGCGAATCGACCGCTGTGTGACGGCCAAACCGTTTGGTCAAGCCCTCGACGTCGATCACGCGGCTGACTCTACGCGTGGTCAGCCAGTAGCAACGGTGATCGCTGCGGCCCGCATCGCACGCTCAGCAAGCTCATCGAGCACCTCATCGTGATGTCCGAGACCGACGAACAACGCCTCATACGCCCCCGGTGCCATTGCCACACCTTCGGCCAACATCGCATGGAAGAACCGCGCATAGGTCGCCTCATCGGTCGTTTTCGCCCCGGCAAAATCGACGGGCGCGTCGCCATCACCGATGAACATCCCCACCAGCGAGCCGACCACCGGGAAGGTGGCGGCAAGACCGGCACTCGCGCAGGCATCGGTGAGCAGATCAGCGAGGCGTTGTGCCCGGCGTTCGAGTTCGCCGTAGACGTCAGGGGTGAGCAGACCGAGCACGGCAAGTCCCGCAGCGGTCGCGATGGGGTTGCCGGCGAGCGTGCCCGCATGAAACACCGGACCGAGTGGCGACAGCGTGGACATCACCTCAGCCCGACCACCGACCGCGCCGATCGGCAGCCCCCCACCGATCACTTTGCCAAACGTGGTGAGATCAGGGCTGACTTCATAGCGGCCTTGAGCTCCACCGGCACCAAGACGAAAACCAGTGATCACCTCGTCGAACACGAGCAGGGCGCCAACACGATCACATTCGGCGCGCAGTCCCTCGAGAAAGCCCGGTGCTGGGGCAACAACGCCCATGTTCGCAGCCACCGGTTCGACGATGACCGCGGCGACCGACTCATCGAGCGATGGCACCTGGTTATACGGAACGACCAAGGTCTCGGCAACGGCCCCGGCCGGGACCCCTGCCGTGCCCGGAAGTCCGAGCGTGGCCACACCGCTGCCACCGGCGGCGAGCAATGCATCGGTGGCGCCGTGGAAGTTGCCGTGGAAGATCACCACACGATCGCGACCGGTGAAGCCGCGGGCGAGACGAACCGCCGTCGACGTGGCCTCGGTTCCCGAATTCATGAAGCGCACCAACTCGCACGATGGCACCCGTTCACGAATCGCCTCGGCGAGTTTCATCTCTCGAGGAGTCGGCGCACCATACGAGGTGCCGCCGGTCACCGCTTCTGACACCGCAGCGGTAATCGCCGGATGGGCATGCCCGAGAATGACCGCGCCGTAGCTCTGCACGAGGTCGATGTACTCGCGACCTTCAACATCCCACACATGCGCGCCCTCGGCGCGTGCCACGAGATACGGGCGCCCACCGACCGACTTGAACGCACGGATCGACGAGTTGACCCCGCCCGGAATCGCCGTCTGCGAACGAGCGAAGAGTTCGTCGTTCGACGCGACACCCGCTCCCGTGCACGTGGCGGCGGTGCAACCGGCCGCCTCACAACGCACCGGATCGCAGAGCGGGATCATCGAAGCCCACCGGCACCTTCGGCGAACCATCGCGTGAGATACGTGAGGATGATCCCCGCTCCGGCCCGCTTGATGGCGGTGAGTTGTTCGAGCGCCACCACGTCGCCGTCAATCCATCCATTGGCTGCAGCAGCCTTGATCATGGCGTACTCACCGCTCACGTGATACGCCGCCACTGGCACATCGACGGCGGCACGAACCGCACTGATCACATCAAGGTAGGTCACGGCGGGCTTCACCATCACAATGTCGGCGCCCTGTGCGAGATCGGCGGCAACCTCCACCAATGCTTCGCGGCCGTTACGCCAATCCTGCTGATAGCCCTTGCGATCCCCGCCACCGGCGATCGTCACATCGACGGCGTCCCGGAAGGGGCCGTAGAACCCGCTGGCGTACTTCGCTGAGTACGCCATGATCGGAATCTCACTGAATCCATCAGCGTCGAGTGCGGCGCGGATCGCACCAACCTGGCCATCCATCATTCCGCTCGGCGCCACCATGTGAGCGCCAGCGCGGGCTTGAGCCACAGCGGCAGCGGCATACAACTCGAGCGTTGCGTCATTGTCGACGCGTCCGCGCTCGTCGACGATGCCGCAATGACCGTGATCGGTGTATTCGTCAACGCAAAGGTCGGCGATGATCACCATGTCGTCGCCCATGTCGGTACGGAGTGCTTCGAGCGCCTGCTGCGCGATGCCATTGGCCGCGCACGACTGTGATCCCGTCGCGTCTTTGTCGGCGGGGACACCAAACACCATGACCGAGCGCACACCGAGTGCGGCGAGGTCAGCGACCTCACGGCGAAGCGACTCAACCGTGTGCTGAAACACCCCGGGCAACGATGAGATCTCTCGTGCGGCGTCGATGCCCTCGCGCACGAACAGCGGTGCGATGAGATCTGACACTGCGACATCGGTCTCAGCCACGAGGTCGCGCATGGCCATCGTGGAGCGCAGCCGGCGAGGGCGATGACCGGGAAACGGACCGGGTAGCAAGGTCATGGCTGCATGGTACGACGACACCCGCCCGGAGGCACCTGTTGTCGTTCAGGCGCGACCGAATGCCTGCAGCGTTGCGTCAATCAGGCCGTCGACCCCGGGCGGGTTGGCGACGCCTCGCACCTCGAGTCCGAGCGAGAGCGCGATATCACGGGTGGGCGGCCCCATCGCAATGACGGGTGGTGATGAAACCCCAGCACGAGCAACAGCGTTCGCCCATGCCTGTGCCGCCGACCCGCTTGCCAACAGCACGACGTCGGCGGTCGCGGCGGTCGCCACCTCATCGGTCGCGGGCTCCAACAGCGTGGTGGCGTACACGACCACGTCGTCAACCTGCCAGCCGATCGATCGAGCAGCCTCCACGACCACATCGTCTGCGAGTTCCCCCCGAACGACAACCAGTCGCTCGTCGGTTGATGCCGGAGCCGGCAACACCGCACAGAGGTCGGCAGCGCTCGCCCGTTCAGGCACGAGATCGACCGAGCGGCCGGCAATGCCGGCCAACACGCCTGCCGTCGCATCGCCAACCGCCGCCAGTTTCGTCGCGTTCGACTGCACCCACGGCCCGGCTCGACGTGCCCCATTTGGCGATGTCACCACCACCCAGGCGGCGTTCGTCACGTCGATGTTCGACACCACGTCAACGGTCGCGATCATCGCAAGGTGCTGCACTGTGGCGCCAAGCGATGCAAGACGGTCATCGAGTGTGCCTGGTGCTTCACGCGTGGTGACAACCCGCCGACCTGCGAGCGGGGCGTCGGGCATCGCTCCCATGTCAGACACCAGCGGCGACACGGGCGCGATCTGCAGCATCACCAGCGCGAGCCATGTCGAGAGTGAGCTCGCCCGTGAGCGACATCACCTCGCGGTGCACTCCGAGCGGACCGTCTAGGTACAAATGCAACTCGCCCTCGGTCGCATACGCAGCCACGGGCGACGAACAGCCGGAGCCGAGTTGCCCGAGGTATGCCCGTTCGACCATCACCGCTGACCGAGCATTCGCATCGTCAATCGCGCCAAGCGCTGCGATGGTGGCGGCATCACCCGATCGACATTCGACCGCCACACACCCTTGGCCAACTGCCGGCACGAACACGGTGGGATCAAGGATCTCAGCGATCTCATCGGTGCGGCCAAGGACCTCCAACGCCGCAACGGCCATCACGATCGCACCGTCGTCAGGAATTCGTTCAAGTCGCGTCGCGATGTTGCCGCGCAATTCGACGAAGTGCAGATCGGGTCGCACGAGACGCAACTGCGATCGGCGGCGAACCGACCCTGACGCGACGGGGGCGCCATGGGCCAACGCAGCGAGCGACCGACCGATGAGTGCATCACGCGGATCACGACGCACACCGAACGCACCGATCACCAAACCATCCGGCGTCGCGGTCGGTAGGTCTTTGGCTGAATGCACCGCCACGTCGGCGCGCCCATCGAGCACTGCTGCTTGGATCTCTTTGGTGAAGACCCCTTGACCACCGATCGTGTGGAGCGGCACTTGGGCAGCTTGCGTGCGATCGCCATGCGTGTCGACAATGACCAATTCGCAGTCAACACCGCTCGCCGACAACGCATCGGCAATGGTGCGTGCTTGAGCGCGTGCCTGGTCACTGCCACGGGTCGCGACCCGGATGCACTCGGTCATGGCGTGGCGCCGATCACTCGCTCGGCGCCGGGAGCACCGCGTCGTCGAGGTCAAACAGATCGACCACGGCAGCAGCGATGCGGGCACCGCTCGGCGAACCGGCCTCGTTACGCAAACGAACCGACGGCTCGTGCAAGAGCTTGGCCACCAACTGGCGGGTGACCGCATCGATCATCTCAAGAGCGTCAGCATCGAGACGCCCCTCATGACGCGCCACCTCGGCACTGCGGATCTCTTCGAATCTGCCTCGCAGAGCCGACACGAGCGGCGCTGCTTGCATCGCCGATGCATCGAGGGCATAACGATCAACAGCACCGCGCACGATGGCCTGCACCGCCGCAACTTCAGCGACCCGCTGTTCGAGTCCACGGTCAGCCCACGCCTTCAGATCGTCGAGGTCGAGCACCGTGATGCCCCCGAGCGCAGCCACTTCGGCAGCGACGTCACGAGGCACCGCAATGTCGATGAACACGAGTGGGCGATCGGCGTCACGAGGTTCAACCACCTCAGCAGTGATCACCGGTTCGTTGGCACCGGTACAAGTGAGCACCACATCCGCTGCACTCATGACCGCGCCGAGTTGATCAAAGCCGACCACGCGACCACCGATGCGATCAGCAACCTGTTGGCCACGCTCGATCGACCGATTGACGACGGTGACGTCAACGTCTCCTGCGGCGTGCAAGGCCACAGCGATGCCTTCGCCCATCGACCCTGCGCCAACGACTGCGATGGAGCGGCCATCAAGGGAACCGAGCGATTCACGTGCCATTTCGACCGCGGCGTGACTGACTGATGCCGTGCCCTGCGCGATTGCCGTTTCCGTTCGAGCGAGCTTGCCCACTTCGAGCGCATGACGGAACAACAAGTTCAGTGTTGAACGAGCACCGCCTTCGGCACGAGCAAGGTCCCATGCCGCACGCACCTGGCCGAGAATTTCTGTCTCACCGAGCACCACCGAATCGAGCCCGCAGGCAACGCTAAACAGGTGGCTGACCGCAGCATCGTCGAATGCGGAGTAACTGTGGGTGGTCAGCGTGTCGAGATCGACGAGGGCGCGTGCGCAGAGCAATTCACGAACGTCGTCATAGGCGCGATGGAACCGCTCGGCGACCACATAGATCTCGGTGCGATTGCAGGTGCTCAGCACCACCGCCTCACGGACACTGTCGAGGTCGACCAATCCATTCACGGTCTTTACGACCGATGGCGCATCGAGCGTCAGTTGCTCGAGCATCCCAAGCGGGGCGCTGCGATGGTTGACACCAACGACGAGAATGGACATGCGTGCTGAACCCTACGCCGTCTGGTTGCGGCTGCCGTCAGCTTGGACCGAACGCAACGATGAAGCGGCAGCAACACGACGCTGCTCGTGATACGAGAGGATCTGCATCTCGACCGACATGTCGACCGTACGAACGGTGATACCGAGCGGGGCATTCACCAGTGTCGGCGCGAAGTTCAAGATGCTCGTGACACCGGCACGCACCAGACGATCGGCGGCGTCTTGAGCTGCGACCGGCGGGGTCGCAATCACACCAATCGATACCGATCGAGCAGCGACCACCTGTGCGAGTTCGTCGAGCGGTCGCACGCGAACACCACCGACGAGCGTGTCGACCTTGTCGGGGTCGATATCGAAAATGCCAGCGATCGGATACCCGCGTTCGGTGAAACCGCCATATCCACTGAGCGCCTGACCGAGGTTGCCGGCGCCGAGGATGACGACGTTCCATTCGTGGTCAAGACCGAGTTCACGGCGGATTTGGTACACGAGATACTGCACCTCATAGCCAACGCCACGAGTGCCATAGCTGCCGAGATACGAGAGGTCTTTGCGAACCTTGGCTGCGTTGACGCCTGCGAGGGTGGCGAGTTCTTCCGACGACAGATTGGACGTGCCGCCGTCGAGCTGAGCCGACAGGATCTGGAGATAGATGGGAAGCCGAGCCACAGTGGCGTCAGGGATTCTCCTACGAGTGCGATGGGGGGACATCGCTCGTAAGACTAGAACGGTTGTGCACGCGTTCACAAAGACGTGCTCGGTGACGGGACCGACGTCACACCGGGGTTGCTTCGTCAGAGCCGCAGCAGCGACACGACACCGGCAACCAGAATCACTGCCAGCAACAGGCCGAGGGCAAGTGTGGTCGCAGGACGCATGACGCGACCCTACCGGCCGAACTGCACAGGGGTCGTGACAGGCCCCTCACGATCATCGTCGTCACCACCGTCGGCCAGCACCACCTGGTCACCAGCGGCGAGGTGCAGATCATCAGCGGCTGAACGGCGATCCAGCGCCACCGCATACATCCCGTACGAATCGAGCATCACCCCGATGCCGTGACCAATTCCGGCGAAACGATCGGCTCGACGCGCCGACCGAATCACGGTCGCGCCGGGCTGTACCGGATCCGGGAGCCGCAAGCGGACCGTGTCCGACCACGACGCCGGCAGATCATCCGGCCCGATGTTGAGTTGGCAGTTGCCGAAACGGTCGACCCACAGCACTTCGGCGATCACGTCATCACCTTCGTTCCGTGGCAACGGGATGGTCGCAGGCATCAACAGCGACGGGTCAACTTCGGGACCGAGATCGGTGAGCGCCACGCCGTTGCACAGGTGCGCGGCCGCTGGGCCAAACACATCACGTCCATCAAAGGTCGCGCCGGGCGCGATGAGTCGATACTCGGGGTTGGTGATCTCGACCGCTCGTTCGGCACCACCAGCCATCGCCACCGCCGGCGCCAACAAGCCATTGTCGGGGCCAATGAGGATGCCTGCGCCGCCAGCCACCTCCACGGCGATCGCACGTCGGTCGGTACCCACACCAGGGTCAACCACAGCGAGCACGATGCCTTCGGGTACATACGAGATGCACCGAGCGAGCGCTAGCGATCCCGCACGCACATCAAAGGGCGCGATGTCGTGTGTGAGATCGATCACTGCGGCATGCGGTGCGATATCGCGGATCACCGCTTTGACCACGCCAACGAACTCGTCGCTCGTTCCGTAGTCGGTCAGGAACGAGATCGTGTCGTGCCGCCTGCTCACCTCGAAGACGCTAACGCCGCGTCGACCGCTGCGAGGGCGTGGAGCCGAGCAGTTGGGAAGTAGTGCATTGCTACATCGTCAGCGGTGACGAGCAATTCGATCTCGGTGCACCCAGCGATGATGCCAGTGGCTCCCGCCATAGCGAGATCGTCGATGACGTTGAGCACTGCTCGCCGCGAGTCGGGGTTGATGATGCCACGCACCAGTTCGTCGTAGATCACGCGATGCACGAGCGCACGCCCATCAGCACCAGGGACCACCACGTTGAGTCCGTGCACATCCCGCAGTCGGCCGGCGTAGAAGTCGGCCTCCATCGTGTAGCGAGTGCCGAGCAGCCCCACTGTGTCGACCTGCGCCTCGTGCACGGCCGCTGCGGTGGCATCAGCAATATGAATGAACGGAATCGAGATGACGTCGGTGATGCGATCGGCGAGGCGATGCATCGTGTTGGTGCAGAGCACCAGGAGTTCACATCCGGCCCGTTCCAACAGCAGGGCATCGGCGGCGAGGAGATCACCGGCAGCTTCCCATTGGCCTTCGCTCTGCAGCGCCTCGATCACCGCAAAGTCAACGGACCGGATCACAAGGTCCGCCGAAGCCACGCCGCCGAGTCGTTCACGCACCGCCGTGTTGATGATGCGTTCGTATTCGATCGACGATTCCCACGACATGCCGCCAAGGAGTCCAATACGCCGCATGCCCACAACCTAGGCCGACTGCGATGCGGCACCGGCCACACGATCTGGGCTGAAAAACGACTGGAGCCGGTGCCAACCCCCCGATGGCACCGGCTCCGTCGGCGCTCCCGGTCACCCGGTGCGACTCAACAGAGGTAACTCTAGACACATTCGTACCGGTGTGAAAAGTGCCACACTCGGGATTCTTTTCACAAGCGTCACCGCCCGTTCAGCGAGTGGTCAGCAATGCGGTACCGATGCAGTCGATTTCAGGCCTGGCCGAGCTCACGACCACGCTCAGTTGCGGCGCGAACAGCATCGGCTACCAGACCATTGAGGTCACCTGCTGCAAGCACACCGAGGCCTGCGGCTGTCGTTCCACCGGGCGATGTCACCGCCACACGCAACGCCTCCGGATCACCGCGTTCGGCGAGCAACGTCGACGAACCAACCAACAACTGGGTGACCATCGGTTCCAACAGTTCTGCTGGCAACCCGACAGAGCGGCCAGCGGCGATGAGTGCTTCGGCAATCGCAAACACGTACGCCGGGCCTGAACCGGTCAAGCCGGTTACGGCATCAAAGTGCGATTCGTCCACACGCACGACCATGCCAACCGCGGAGAGCACGTGCTCGGCCCAGTCGAGCGCCGCCGGGTCGGAGTGTGCATCAACACAGATCGCCGTCACGCCTTGGCCGACCATCGCCGGTGTGTTGGGCATCGACCGCACCACATCAACACCATCACCAACGACAGCTCGAATCGTGGCCGTCGTGACCCCGGCCGCAATCGACAGCACTCGACGGGCCCCCGCCGCAACCGCCACCCGAGCGGTGTCAGGAATTCCTGCCGGTTTGACCGCAAGCACCGCGGCGGCGCACGGCGGCACCGTGTCGGTGATGAGCACGCCGGGGAACTGAACCGCGAGGTCATCACGACGAGCGCTGTCGAGTTCAACGACTGCCACATCGGCGGGGGACACACGGCCCGCGGCGAGCAAACCGCCCAGCAACGCCGAACCCATGTTGCCGCCACCAATCATCACCAAGTCAACGGTCGCCGTCGCTGCAGCCATAACGGCACGCTAGCGAGGGGGATCCGTCCGGGACGACCGGCCTGCCGAGCCCAAAGGCGTCGCCCCGGACGGACGGCACAGTGGGGCCGTCACGACACCGGTCGCGGAAATGCTCAGTCGGCGAATCGGCTGGCGAAACCGAGACGCAGCAGCGCCTGGAACACCTGCTCCACCGTCGCGTACAACGTGCCGATCACGCGATCGAGTTCATCGTCGGTGATTGCATGGTCGGGCAGTTCGCCACGCAAATACACGGCGTCTTCCGCACCGATCGAAAAGTGCGCACCGACGAGACGGTCGTTGCGACGCAGCAATTGATCGGCGACGTCCGCCTGGTTCTCCTCAGGTGCCGGCATCACGTACGTCTCGTAACGCAACGTGCGCTGACCAAGCGTCAACCACACCGTGATGATGTCTTTGGCCTCGC
Organism: Actinomycetota bacterium; assembly: GCA_029978335.1. Lineage (GTDB taxonomy): Bacteria > Actinomycetota > Acidimicrobiia > Acidimicrobiales > Ilumatobacteraceae > Casp-actino5. The sequence continues at coordinate 10,175 of JAPOJQ010000033.1, read as the reverse complement.
CCGACATCCGGATGTACCAACGCGGTTCACCGAACGGCGTCTCGTCGCTCGTACCGCGATCAATCGCCAACACCAACGGTGAGTCAGCAGCAAAGCGAGTGACCCAACGTTCAATGCGTGCTGCCAGGTCACCGAGCTCGCCCGGCGACTGCAGTTCACTCACCGGCAGACCACCAAGGATCGCCGGCTGAGATCGTCATACACATCACCGAGACGACGGGCCGCGCCCGACCACGAATACTCACGGGCTCGCAAGGCTCCTGCCATCGACATCGACGTTGCCATCGCTGGATCGGCGAGCACCATGTCGAGCGCCGCCGCGAATGCGTGAGGTGTGCGCTGATGCACCAACAAACCGTTCACACCATCGTCGATAAGTGACAACAAGCCGCCAACCGCGCTCGCCACCACCGGGGCACCACATGCCGATGCCTCAAGCGCAACCAGTCCAAAACTCTCGCTGCGACTCGGCACCACCGCCACATCAGCGGCCCGGTAGTAGGTCGACAACTGATGATGCGGTTGCGGATCGACGAAACGCACCCGATCGCACAAACCGAGATCTTCAACAAGCAGACGCATTCGCTCGTATTCGGCCCGGCCTTCTTGGCCGCTGGCACCACCGACGATCACCAACCGCGCCGAGGTCTCCGACATCTCGTGCAGCGCACGGATCGCCACATCAGGGCCCTTCAGCGGCTGAATGCGGCCAACAAACAACACGATCGACACATCATCTGGCTCACCGATCGCTCGTCGAGCGCCGGAGCGATCACCCGGACCAAAAAAGGCGTGTTCCACACCCGGCGACACGATCTCAACTCGTCCGGGCGGTGTGCCGTAATGACGAACGAGATCGTCCGCTTCGGCTGGGCACGAGACACATACCGCATCCGCGCAACCGAGTTGCGCCGCTTCGGCATGTTCACGATGACCCGGCTCGGCGTCGCCGCCGGCTCCCTTCACCCTGGCAAGGGTGTGGAAGGTCACGACGAACGGCACGTCGAGTCGATGCTTGATCCGGTGGGCGACCTCGCCGCTCAACCAGTAGTGGGCATGCACCGCCGCCACCCCACCGCGAGCAGCAATATCAGCCACCACTGCATCGGTGAAGTCATCGATGACGTCGACCAATGCCTCTTTGGGAAGGTGGTGCGGACCGGCTTCGACGTGGACGACACGGTGACCGGGCTCGACGAGCACTTCCCGAGGCAGCCCAGGGCGATCCGCCCGGGTGTACACGATGCATTCATTGCCCTGCTGCGCGAGCGCCGACACCATCTCGCGCACATAGACGTTCATGCCGCCACTGTCCCCCGCGCCGGGCTGAGCCAGCGGTGAGGTGTGCAAGGAGATCACGGCTATTCGCCGCGATGGAGTCGGAGACATCGAGGGATGAAACCTACCGAGGGCGCTCAAGATTCCCGGAACCGTGCCTAATTGGGTTCGTCGGGCAACGCTCTGGTTGGTCGATGACCTCAGTCGCCCGCGAGCAAGCCGTCGACACTGGCCTCACCGTCGCGGTAGCGGCGAAGCAGTTCAGCCCCGAGCGCATCGATCAACTCGAAGCGTTCTCGTCGATCGGCTGATACTCGGCGCTCAAACCCCTCGAGGGCTTCGGCTAGCACCTGCAACTCGGCATCGTCGAGACCTGCATCGTTGCCGACGAGGTGAAATCCGTGATCGGCGCACAACTGGTCGAGTTCGGCAACGAGCGGGCCATCGGCGATGTCGTCTCGATCCTCGCGCGGTGGACGCGCTCCCCCGCCCGGCCCGGTCAACTGTTGGGACAGCACCCGACGAAGTTCACCCGACAAATCCTGGTCACGCGGCGAGCGATCCCCCGCATCTGATTGGCGGCGATCGAGTTCAGCCCGCACGAGGTCGAGCCTTGCTTGAGCGGCACGTCGTACATACGACACGCGATCGTCGTCGTCTTGAAGTTGCGAACGCTGCGCCCGTAGGTCGTCGAGACTGAGCGCACGCAGGTCGTCAGTCATCGTCATGCACCTCCCGAAACCGGTGGCAACACGGCCACCTCGGCACGCTCGCCAACGGCCGTGGCCGACTCAGCTGGTTCACCATCAACCCAGATGCGGCAGGTATCGAGCACGGCTGCGAATCCACTGCCGTAGCGATCGACAGCATGAGCGAGCACCTCGGCCACGGTGGCGCCCTCGATCTCATCGCGTCCAGTGCCGGCCGCTTCACGTGCGGCGGCAAACAGTCGGAGCACGGGCATGACGTCGATGTTAGGTGAGGTCGCTCATCACGACCGGTGACACCCGAACCGAGTGAGGTGAGGCGGGTACCCTCGTCAGCGTGCACAACGCCGATTCCTCACTTCTCGTGGTTCGTCACGGGCAAAGTCTGTGGAACGCGGCTGCCAAATGGCAGGGCTCGGCCGACATCGAACTCAGTAACCGAGGTCGGGCACAGGCGGCGAAAGCCGGCCGGGTGCTGGCAGCGGGAGCGAACTCATTCGCGATGGTGTGGACGTCGGCACTGATGCGGGCGTCCGAGACGGCATCGATCATTGCCAACGAACTCAAGCTTCCCGAACCGCTCGTTGATCATCGCTGGCGTGAAGCGCATGCCGGCGAGTGGCAGGGAATGACGCCCGACGAGATCCGCGACGAATGGCCGGGCTACCTCGAGCGCAACCTTCGTCCGCCCGGGTTCGAACCCGCCGATGAAGTGGTTGAGCGCGTGCTTGCCGCGGCACACGAGTTGCTGACGGCCACCGCCGGTGGGCCACCGGCGCTCGTGGTGTCGCACTCGGGGGTGATCCGCACCATTCGCCGTCATCTCGGCGCCGACGGTGATCGGATCCCGAACCTTGGCGGCACGTGGCTCCATCTCGTCGACGGCGAGGTGTGGGTAGGCGATGTCTTCGACCCTCACGCGGCACCGGCAGCGAGTGGCTTTGCCGAAGACCCGGGCGACGAATCAGCGGGCCGGCGGGTTGATCACCGCCTTCGCTAACCGTCAGGACGCGGCCACGATCGACCGGTAGCCTCACATCCCGTGGGAACCGCCAAGCGTGAACGCAAAAAGGCCAACCGGGCAGCCAAGATCGAGCGCGAGATCCGTCAAGAACGAGTGACAGCCGTGAAGCGTAAGGGCCTTCGATGGGGTGGCCTGATCGGCGGCGGTACCGCTCTCGTCATCGTCATCGCAGCGATTGGCGGCGCGTTCTCATCTGACGACACGCCGGTTGCGGACGACGCTGCGGTGACCACCACCGAAGCCATCACCACCGACTGCCCGCCCGCCGACGGCTCGGCCGAGAAGCAGCAGAGTTTTGATGGACCGCCTGCTGATTGTTTGACGCCGGGTGCGACCTACACGGCAGAGATCGTCACCAACAAGGGCACGGTCGTCGTCGCGCTCGATGCCGAACGTGCGCCGATCACGGTCAACAACTTCGTGTCGCTCGCCCGCTACCACTACTTCGACGACACTGAGTGCCATCGAATCATCCCGGGCTTCATGGCGCAGTGCGGCGATCCCACCGCCACTGGTACCGGTGGCCCCGGCTACCGCTTTGCCGATGAGTTGCCCGCAGCTGGCGAGTATGAGATCGGCTCGGTGGCGATGGCCAACAGTGGGCCTGACACCAACGGCAGCCAGTTCTTCATCATCACCGGTCAGCAAGGTGTGAACCTGCCGCCGAACTACACGCTGTTCGGCCAAGTGATCGAAGGTCTCGACGACACGTTGCCGGCGCTTGACGCAGCGGGCAATCCTGAGTCGAACGGCGTGCCGCCGCTCGAGCAGGTCGTGATCGAGTCGGTCACCATCACCGAGGCCTGATCGTCCAGCGGCCTCCGGTTGGTTCAGCGACCGGAGTGGCCGAACCCACCGCCGCGATCCTGTTCGGCGTCCAGTTCATCAACTTCGCGCCACTGGATCTCACCCACCCGTTGCACGACGAGTTGCGCGATGCGATCGCCGCGATGCAGTTCGTAGTCGTCGTGTGGATCGGTGTTGATCAACACAACTTTTAACTCCCCGCGATACGCACAATCGATAAGTCCGGGCGAATTCACCACGCTGATGCCGTGACGCAGCGCGAGACCTGACCGCGGCAGTACGAACCCAGCCCATCCATACGGCAACGCAATGGCGATACCAGTCGGCACCAGCACGCGTCCGCCACCAGCGGCCAAGGTTGCGTCCTCTCGGGCATACAAATCGACCCCAGCGTCACCGTCGTGGGCGTAGGTCGGCAGCGGCAGATCGCGATCGAGACGGGCGATCGCCACCGATACCGGGTCAGCGCCGGTAGTCACGGGCCGCGCCTTCGAGCGGTTCAACTTCGAGCGTCACACCATCGATCGCCACCACCTTGATCGTGTCGCCGACCTCAACGGGCGTCGCACGGTTCGTGCGAGCCCGCCAGTCGGCATCGCCGACGTGCACGACCCCGTCGGGGCTGACTCGTTCAACGACCACACCTTCAGCACCGATCATCCATTCACGCCCGATGGTGGGCGTGGCAAATCGGGTTCGGGTCATCGACGGCATGCCAGCGATGAACGTCAACATCACGCCACCAACACCAACGATGAGCGAGATCCATGGCGGTCGCAATGACACACCCGGCAGCGGTTCGAAGATCCAGAGCGAACCGACAATGGTGAGCACAATGCCAACACCGGTCCAGGTGCGCGGAATGCCGACCTGCACGTCAACAGCGAACGCCACCATGGCCAGCACGAGCAGCGCGACCGCCCACGCCCGTGCCGGCAACTCAGCGATGCCATAACCGGCCAGCAAGAGGCTCACCGCCCCCACGACCCCTGCCACACCAATACCGGCGGTGAAGTACTCAAAGATGAGCAACGCAAGTCCGATCAACAGCAGCAGATACGCAACCGGCGGGCTGGCCACGGTGTGCAGCAATTGGTCGAGGAGGTTGAGTTTGGCGAAGCGTGGCACGGCGACGGTGTTGCGTTGCACGGTGCCTTCGTCGGTGACCACTTCAATCGTGGTCTCGAGCACGATGTCGCCGTTGGTGTAGCCATCGAGGGCGTCGAGCATGTTGGCGATGGTGGCGATGCCTTCGTCCGACACGCGCTGATCAAACACGCCAAGGTCACGAGCTGCGGACAGGCCCACGATCCGGTTGGCGAGCGGCGCAATACGCGCTGCCCCTTGCGCATTTGGGCCCGTGATCGACGGGTCGAGTTCACCCACTCGGGCCCCGGGTGCCATGCCGCTCACATCCGCAACGCCAAGCAAATGTACGGCGGCGCCGTAGAGATGTGCCCCCGTCGGCCCCACCCACACGGCGATGGGCACGCTCGACTGATCGATCGCGTTGAGCACCTCGGCAAGTTCGGTGTTGTCGACCACGACTCCTGCAGAATCGACCTGCAGGATCAATGCCTGGCTGCCATTGGTCTGCACCCGTTCGACCGCAGCGATCAGCTCGGCGGCAACGACATGATCAATGAATCCATCGACCTGCAACACGTCGACCGGTGCGACCGCATCGGCCGCATCGTCTTGAGCGATCACCGATCCCGCGCCCAATCCGAGCACCGCGATGCCGGTCAGTAGGGCGATGGCTAGTCTGCGCACGAGTGCCTCCGGAGCTCAAATCGTTCGATGTCGCGGTGAGCGACGGCAGGTGGCGTGATGCGCCGTGGCTCCTGCCGGATGGCACCCTACCGAGTGCTGAGCACGGCGGCAGGGTGCTGCTCGTGCTTGGTAAGGGTGGCGTTGGTCGCACCGCAACCTGCGCAGCCATTGCCCATGGCGCCGCTGCTGAGGGCTTGCGCGTCCTCATCGTCGGTCTCGATGGTCGTCCGACATTGGCGGCGTTGACCCGTGGCACCGACGTGACGGTGCGGATGGTCTCGGCCGGCACCGCCCTCGAGGATTACTTGCTCGATCAAGGATTCGGCGGCTTCGCGAAGCGCCTTGCCACATCCGGGGTCATCGAAGTGGTCGGAGCTGCTGCGCCGGGGATTCACGACCTCGTGGTGCTCGGCAAGGTCAAACAGTTTGCGAATGAGGGCCGCTGGGACCTGATCGTGGTGGATGCACCTGCCGCCGGTCATGCAACGTCGATGCTGACCTCGGTTGATGGCTTGCTCGACATCGTTGAGGGTGGGCCGATTCGGGAGCAGGCGGTGGCGGTGCGTTCGCTGTTGCTCGACCAGAACCGTTCAGCGGCAGTGCTCGTCACACTGGCGGAAACCACACCGGTCACCGAGTCACTCGAGTTGGCGGGGGTAACCACCGAATCGGTGGGTGTGGCGATCGCCGCCGGCGTGGTCTCTGCATTGCAACCGGTGCGACACCTTCCTTCGCCCGATGCAGTACACGGTGTTCGAGGTGCACCGGCGCTACGAACGCTGCTCGAACGTGCCGCTGTTGACGCCGAGGTGGCCACCGCAGCGATCGATCGGTTTCGGGCGGGGCTCGGCGCACCGATTGCGCTGTTGCCGCGACTGCCGGTGGCGGGTCTTGATGTGGCGTCGTCACAATTGTTGGGGCGCCTGCTTGCGGTGGGTGGTGTTCGATGACACCGGTCGAACGGATTGATTCGTTACTCGACAACCGCTCGGTGGTCGTGTGCTGTGGTGCCGGCGGTGTTGGCAAAACGACGATGTCGGCGGCAATTGGCCTCGCCGCAGCACAACGTGGACGCAAGGTCGTGGTCATCACGGTTGACCCGGCACGCCGCCTTGGTGAAGCGCTCGGCCTCGCCGATGGGCTCGGTGCAGACCCTCGGCCGATCGAGTGTGATCTCGTCGAGGGTGGTGCGCTGTGGGCGATGATGCTCGACCCCGAAGTTGAACTCGAACGAGTGATTCGTTCCCATGCGGTTCGACCTGGACAGGCCGATGAGGCTCTGGCGAATCCGTTCACTCGCTCGATCGGTTCAGCGCTCGGTGGCACCCAGGAGTTCATGGCGACCGAGGTGGTGTACCGATTGGTGAACGACGAGCGATTCGATCTCGTCGTGGTCGACACGCCACCGAGCGACCGGGCGATCGAGGTCATCGAAGCACCGGATGTGTTGGTGCGGTTCCTCGATCATCAGGTGTTCAAGTTGTTGATGGGAACGGGGGGTCGTGCGTTTCGGCTGTTGTCAGCGGCGACGCAGCCGCTCCTTCGTGCGGTTGGGCGGGTGATCGGCACGGCGGTCCTCGACGATGTGGTCGGTTTCTTGCGGTCGTTCACCGGCATGGAGGCGTCATTCCGGGATCGGGCGGTGGCAGTGCGCACGGTCTGGAGGGCCGACTCGACGGCGTTCGTGTTGGTGACGGCGCCACGCCCTGACGCCGTCGAGGAAACCCGTCGATTTGCTGAGCAGTTGTCGTCGCTCGGTGTTGGTACCGATCTCGTGATCGCCAATCGATGCGCACCGTCGATTGACCTCGTTCCGGGCGACGGCGAATGGGCACCAGCGGCGGCTGGGAGCGACCCGGTTGACGTGGCGAGATCGCTCGCCGATTGGTCAGCTCGCCTGTACGAAGCGGAATCGAAGGTGCTGGCCGACCTCGATACGCCGATCCGAATCGAACGTCGCCCGGGCGATGTACACGATCTCGAATCACTGTCTGCGCTCGCTCGCGCCATCGGCACATGAATACCGGACACTGCGCTCGCTCGGCCCAACCAACATTTCGGGGATAGCCTTGAGGCCGTGCATATCCTGCTCGCAACCGATGCCGACTGGGTGGTCGATGAGGTCACCGCTGCGCTTGGCGGTCCTGACACCTCCTTCACGGTCTGCCGTGAGGGTCGCCTGGTGTCCGATCTCGTGGAGCACGGCAACGTCGACGTGGTGATCACCGACCTGCAGATCGGTTCGATGGGCGGCATGGCGGTAGCGATGGCACTTCGCCTTGATGCTTCGGTGGGTTCAGTTCCTGAGGTGCCGATCGTGATGCTGCTCGACCGGGCGGCTGATGTGTATCTGGCTCAGCGCTCTGGCGCCGAGTCGTGGCTGATCAAGCCCCTCGATGCGCTTCGGTTGCGTCGTGCGGTCAACGCCGCCGTCGCTGGCGAGTCGTACACCGAGGGCATGCCGGTGGCGTCAATGTCTGAGGTTGGGGACGAGAGCGCTGATCACGACACGGCTGAGGTCGCTGAGTCGACCGAGCCGGAAACCGTCGACGCGGGATAGCCTCCCCTGTCGCTACGGGGTGTAGCGCAGCTTGGTTAGCGCGCCACGTTCGGGACGTGGAGGCCGGAGGTTCGAATCCTCTCACCCCGACCATTCATGTCCCTGGTCAGACAGGGTGGTTCATCGCTCTCCTGCAGTCGCCGCTCTCCGGATGTTGCTCTTCGACGTTGGCGAAGAGCGGTCGGTGTCAGTTGCTTCGCACTGGCATCTCGGCGAGATGTATTCCGAGCGACACCTGTTCCGACCCGCTCGCCTGGCTCAACTCGGCGGATCGATCATCTGCTCGCTGCGTAGGCGGCGTCCGGCAGTGGTCGGACCCACTCGGTCGCATCGGCGCCGAGGCGTCGGCCGGCGTCGACGGCAGCGGTGAGGTCGCCCGTTCGAAACCAAGTCGACAATGCGGCAGCGGCGAACGCGTCGCCACACCCGATGGTGGTGCCGGTGACCTGACGCGCGTCAACGTCAAACCAGCGGTCGACCCGGTCGGTGCCGCGGGCATCAACGGCGAGGATCCCCTTGGATCCGAATGTCACGACGAGTGTTCGTCCAAGGTCGGCGGCCCGTGCGGCCAGATCGGCGACCGCGTCGTCGTCGGGATCGCCGGGCCAACCGACGATCCCCAGCTCGAGGTGGGCCATCGTGGCGGAGAAGCGTTCACCGGTCATGTGTCGGAAGCTCAGGAAGTCGCCAGTCCACCGAGCGCGTGACGCGTCGGCTGGTCGGTCGGCAGCGATGGCATGCAGCGCCGCATCAACGACGTCGACCAGGACGAAGTGTGTTGGTGTGCCGTCCACGATCGCATCGACCTCTGCCGGGTCGGGCCGGAACTCACCGAGCACACCCTCGACGAAACCGTCCATCGCCGGTTGCCGGTCGTCGGTGATTCGGATGTCGATCGAGCAGGGGTGACCGGCGGCGTGCCAGCCGTCCGTCACGGCGATCCCATGCTCGGTGACGAAGCGATCGAACGGTGTGGCGTGGTCGAGAGCCACTCGCGAGAGCAGCGTGACCGGGTGCCCCGCCGACCGCCAGTGGTACGCCATGTTCAGCGCACCGCCGCCGGGTAACTCGATCGCCTCGTCGATGTAGCGGTCGATGCTGGCGGGCCCAACGAGCCGGAGCGCCGGCCGCGCCTGGCCGTCACCCGCCATCAGATGCCCCGCAGCGGCTCGTCGCGGAGGTCGCCAAGAGCGACGAACCGGTCGTAGCGAACCTCGATCACCTTCGCGGTTTGCCAATAGGCCTCGACCGAGAGATGCCCACACCCCTCGCGGTGGAACCACTCGATCGCGTCGGGACGTGTGGTGATGAGCGAAGGATCATGGACCGGCACCAGCGCCGGGTTGAGCGGATAGCCGGGTGAACGAGCATCGCGGAGTTGCACGAGATGGTCACCGCGAAAGCCTGGGGCACGAGGCACCCGGTGCACGTCACCGGTGGTGAGGTCCGTGAGCTCGACCAGTGATGGCTCACTGGTCGTGGTGGTGTCATTGGCGTCGATGCCCTGCATCTCAGCGATCACCCGGCGCACCGAGATGTCTTGATAGTGGTTGGCGGCCGGGCCGGGCTGGTCGTAGTCGTCTTCCCAGACGTTGTCGACGCTGTGGTCGTAGACGTTGCCTGCAGTCGAGGTCAACCAGGTGACCACCTCGGGATGCTCGGAGAGATAGACGCGGTAGGACTGTTCGTACTCTGCAATCGCCTCGTCGAAACCGACCAGTCGGCCGCGGACGGCGAATCGCCAGCGCCAGCCGTCGGGGCCGAACCGATCGGAGAGCAGGTCGTGGCGCCGCTGCTTGTCGTCGCCGCTGAACCCGGGATGACCGATGCAGATCCAGATCTCGGCGAGCGCCCGGTCGTCGGTCCACATGACGCCATGATCGCACGGAGCGATCGCTCGGACCCTCACCGATGTTCCGCAAGAATGCCGCGCGGTGCGTTGACAAGACGGGCAGAGGCCCGCCGGACGCCCTGCGGGGCCGGCGGTCGTTAACGCCGCGCCGTCGGCGGCCTTTCAGAAAGACCC
>JAPOJQ010000002.1 GCA_029978335.1 Actinomycetota bacterium | reverse complement strand
CGATGGGCGTGACGTTCACGGATCTCCCGTGCGGCAGCGATCCACTCGTCGGAGAGAAACGGGTATGTCACGGCGTGGACGTTACCGGTGCTGGATTCAACGCGTGAGACGCTGCACCGAGGTTGTGATCGAGTCGACGAAGTCGACGTCGAGGTCATAGCCAAGCCCGGGTGACGAGGGAACGGCGACGTGGCTATCGACGATGGCGATTGGCTCGAGCACGATGTCGCGTGCATAGAACCTCGTCGACGCCGAGATATCGCCAGGAAGTGTGAACCCATCGAGTGAGGCGAGCGCACAGTTCGCGGCACGGCCGATGCCGGTTTCGAGCATTCCGCCGCACCACACCGGAATCCCTCTGGAACGACACATGTCGTGGATCCGCACTGCGGTCAGGTAGCCGCCAACGCGCCCGGGCTTGATGTTGATGATTTCAGCAGCACCGAGATCGACGGCATCGACAGCCTGGGTGAACGACTCAATGGACTCATCAAGACACACGGGAGTGTCGATGGCATCAGCAAGTGCTCGGTGGCCGAGCAGGTCATCGGTATCAAGGGGTTGTTCGATGAGCAACAGGTCGAAGTCGTCAAGTCGTCGAAGGTGCTCGATGTCGGCGCGGGTGTAGGCGGTGTTGGCATCGACCTGGAGCCCCATGTCGGGTCCGATCAGCTCACGAACAAGGCGAACCGGCTCGAGATCCCAGCCAGGTTCGATCTTCAACTTGATGCGGGCGTAGCCCTCATCGACGTAGCCCTGCACGGCGGCGAGCAACTCGTCGACGGTGCTGAAGATGCCAACGGATACCCCGCTGGGCACTCGAGTGCGAGAGGCGCCGAGACGCTGATGCAATGTGGCGCCGCCGGAGCGAAGTTCGGCATCGAGAACGGCCATCTCGAGCGCTGCTTTGGCCATTTCGTGACCTTTGAAGCGCTCGAGGTGCTCGATCACGTTCGCAGCACGAAGATCGCTGGCCCCAAAGAGCACAGGCGCCATGAAGCGTTCGATGACGTCGATGACTCCCTCCACGTATTCGGGGGAGTAGACCGGTTCGCTCAGCGCCACACATTCACCCCAGCCGGTCGAACCATCGGCAGTCGTGACACCGACGAGCAGGATCTCGCGCGATGACTGAGAGCCAAAACTTGTACGGAACGGGGTGACGAGGTCGAGGTGAATGCGACGAAGTTCGATGGAGGTGGGCGTCATTGGCGATGTCATGAGGGGAACTCCACGATGTATGAACCATCCCGGGTGAACGAGGTGATGCGGCCACCTTCGGCGAGAGCGCCTTCGAGCGCAACCCGCACCTCGTGTCGCCACCGCTGCGCCTCGCTCGGGTTGACTCGTCGCAAATTGACAATGTCATCGGGCGTCGGAATCTCGATCCGTCGCCCCATTGCCGGTGGCACCGGCGATGACTGCACCGGCCAGGCAGCGACGAGACGGTCGCTCTCATCGTTGGCGTTGAGCGAGTCGGTCATCTCGCCGTAGAAGTTTTCGAGATACGCAGCAACGTGAGCGCCGAGCACCGTGATGTTGAACCACGCATTGGCTCGAACGAGCGGGTCGAAGGTCCATGTGATCCATTCGATGCCGCGTTCAGCGGCCCAAGTCCGCTGGTGCTGTTTGATGGCGCGCCCGATACCTGAGTGTCGAAGTCCTGGGAGGATGCCAGTGACGTGACTGTGAAGCGCGCAGTGTCCAAGGTGACGAGCGAGCCAGCCGAATGAGGCTCCGACCATGCGGCCATGGTCGTAGGCGCCCGCCACGTACCCGCCGGAGTGCTCAATTGCTCGGAGGAGCTCAGCGGCGACGAGCGGCGTTGTCGATCCCCACACCTGTTGGAGTACAGCGGATGCAGCGACGAGGTCATCACGTTCGTGCAGCACTCGGATGTCGATGCCGTCGAGCTGGTGGTCGTCGGATGCCGACGTCATATCGGTCACGGTAGTCGTTGAGGGTAGGCGGCCCACCGGTCGACTGGGCTTGACATCTCGTACGAACCGGAGCCGCACAGTTGGGCGAAGCCGCTGCTGTCGGTAACGATGTCGTCCATGGCGCGCATCTTGGTCACCGAGTCCATTGCACAAGGCGGTCTCGACCGCCTTCGGGCCCAAGGCCACACGGTCGACGTGCAAGAGGGCCTGTCGCCCGAGCAACTGTTATCGGTGATCCCTGGTGCCCATGCGCTCATCATTCGTTCGGCGACACAGGTGACCGCCGAGGTGCTCGCCGCCGGAACCGATCTCATCGTCGTCGGCAGAGCAGGAATTGGACTCGACAACGTTGACGTTCCCGCTGCCACCTCCCGCGGCGTGATGGTCGTCAATGCTCCGCAGTCGAACATCATCTCGGCAGCAGAGCACACGATGGCCCTGTTGCTTGCCCAAGCCCGCAATGTGCCCCAGGCACACTCAGCTCTCGTTGCAGGACGCTGGGAGCGTTCGAAGTGGGAGGGCGTGGAACTTGCCGACAAGACCCTCGGTGTCGTGGGTCTTGGACGCATCGGGAAGCTCGTTGCCGACCGTGCCAAGGCATTCCAGATGCGGCTCGTTGCCTACGACCCGTTCGTGTCGGCGGATCGAGCACGTCAGATGGGTGTCGAATTGATGTCGCTGGAGCAGCTGGTCGCCGAGGCTGACTTCTTGACGATCCATCTCCCGAAGAACAAAGAGACAACTGGTCTCATCAACCGGGACCTGCTCTCCACTGCGAAGCCGTCGTTGCGCATTATCAACGTTGCTCGTGGCGGCATCGTCGACGAGGCCGACCTCGCCTCGTGCATCAGTGATGGCATCGTCGCTGGAGCTGCCCTCGACGTGTTCGATAAGGAACCGACGACGGAGAGCCCGCTTTTCGAGTTGCCGTCGGTCGTGGTGACGCCCCACCTCGGCGCAAGCACCCGTGAAGCGCAAGACAAAGCAGGCGACGCGATTGCCGACATGGTGCAATTGGCGTTGGCTGGCGAGTTCGTCCCGTGGGCGGTCAACGTCGACGCGGCTGAGGCTGATGACAACTTGCGCCCCTTTCTTCCGCTCGCCGAACGCCTCGGTCGTCTGTATTCCTCGCTCGTCGGCGCAACGCCGGGCTCATTTGAGTTCTGTGTTGAGGGTGATATCGCTGCCTACGACACCCGCATCCTCGGTCTCGCCGTGCTGAAGGGTTTCTTCAGCAGGATCAGTAATGATCCTGTCAGCTACGTCAACGCTCCTGGCATGGCATCAGCCGCTGGCCTCGAATTGCGGGAAGTCACCTCAAGCGTGTCCGACGAATACGTCAACCTGTTGTCATTGCGTGACGGCACGCACAGCATCTCAGGAACGTTGACCGGGCGCAGCGGCCAGCAGCGCCTCGTCGAGATCGACGGTCACGGTGTTGACGTCCCTCCTGCTGATCACATGTTGTTGATCTCCAATGACGACCGTCCGGGGGTCATCGGAGCGGTCGGCACCATCCTTGGCGACGCCCGTGTGAACATCGCTGACATGGATGTTGGTCGCGTCGAAGGCCCTGGGTCGGCGGTGATGTTGATCGCCACCGGCTCGGAGCTGGACGACGAGGTGATCAGCCAGTTGCGCTCAGCCCCCGGCGTGTCAAGCGTGATCGCCTTGCGCGGCTGATCAGTTGATGCGGCACTCGTCGCGGGTCGCTAGCGCGACGTGGCGGGCAGCGTCGGCGTAGTCAGCGCCGCTGCTCGCGTAGAGCACTGCCCGCGAGGAGTTGATCATCAAGCCGGTGCCATCAGCGCTCGCACCCGACGCCATGGCATCGCTGGCTGAGCCACCTTGTGCTCCGACGCCAGGTACCAATATCGGCAGGTCACCAACTTCAGCGCGGACGCGGGCGAGTTCAGCGGGGTAGGTCGCGCCGACCACAAGCCCGCAGTCGCCGAGTGTCGACCATTGTTGAGCGATCATCCGTGCAACATGGACGTACAGCGGATCGCCGTCCACGTTCAGCATCTGAAGGTCATCGCCGCCACGGTTCGAGGTGCGACACAGTCCGATGACCCCGCCGCCGGCGGTGAGAAATGGTTCGATCGAATCGGTGCCGAGGTACGGGTTGACCGTGACGGCATCAGCGCCGTAACGGTTGAATGCCTCCTGCGCGTACTGCTGCGCGGTCGAACCGATGTCGCCGCGTTTTGCATCAAGAATCAGTACGACCCCTGGATGCTGGTCTCGGATATGCGTACAAACTCGCTCGAGTTGGTCTTCGGCGCGCTGGGCCGCGAAGTACGCGATCTGGGGTTTGAACGCACACACGAGGTCGGCGGTTGCGTCGACGATGTCGATGCAGAACCGAGCGATCGCATCGGTTGCGCCGTCGAGTGGCGCCGGAAAGCGTGACGGATCAGGGTCGAGTCCAACACACAGCGACGACCCAGATGCATCCCAGGCCGATCGGAGGCGGTCGTGGAAGGAGCCCACGTCAGCTGTCGACCGTGATCGCCCCGGTGGGGCATAGGTCAGCGGCCTCGAGCACGGCATCGTGCAGGTCAGGTCCAGGTTGCGCGTTGAGTACGTGCACCACACCATCGGATCGAATCTCAAAGACCTCTGGGGCGACCTGAGTGCAGCCACCTGTGGCAGCGCACAGGTCAATGTCGACGCTCACCTGCATGGAGCCGATGTTAGCCGTGGCTGTCGTCAGGTCTGTTGGCGTTCAAAGGCTGACAACACGGCCTTGAGCGAGGCTGTCGTGATATTCGGGTCGGTGCCGATGCCCCAGCGCGTGTCGCCACCGGCAGAGCTTTCAACGTAGGCAACCGCCTGTGCATCAGCGCCCCGGCCGATTGCATGCTCGGTGTAGTCGACCACGTCAAAGGCTCCGGGCCACTCAGTGCGGAGTGCGGCAACAAACGCCTCAACTGGGCCGTCGCCTTCGCCGGCAATCGTCACCGCCGCGCCATCGACCGCGAGTTGCGCCGTCAATTTGGTGCGTCCTTTGCCATCGGTGGTCGCGGTGTGTAATTCGTGGCTTCGGAGCGAGAATCGGGGTTGCTCATTGAGGTACTCGTTGCTGAATTGCTCCCACATGATTCCCGGCGAGACCTCGGTGCCTGAGTCTTCGGTGATGTGTTGGATGGTCTTGGAGAATTCGATCTGCAGGCGGCGCGGCAAATCGAAGCCGTATTCCTCTTTCATGACATACGCCACGCCGCCCTTCCCGGATTGGCTATTGACACGGATAACCGCCTCGTAGGTCCGACCGACATGTTTGGGATCGATGGGCAGATATGGGACGCCCCACGTCTCGTAGTCGGCGGGGAGGTGTTCAAAACCCTTCTTGATGGCATCTTGGTGCGAGCCGCTGAACGCCGTGTACACCAGGTCGCCGACGTAGGGGTGACGCGGATGCACCGGGAGCCGATTGCAGTATTCGGCAGTGCGACGCAACGCATCGATGTCGCTGATGTCGAGTTCGGGGTCAACGCCGTTGACCATGAGGTTCATCGCCAAATTGACGACGTCGACGTTGCCCGTGCGTTCGCCATTGCCAAACAACGTGCCCTCAACACGGTCAGCTCCAGCCATCACACCGAACTCAGCGGCTGCGACGGCGCACCCACGGTCATTGTGTGGATGAAGGCTGAGAATGATCGAGTCGCGGTCACGGATCGTTCGACCGAACCATTCGATGACATCGCCGTAGACATTGGGCGAGTAGCACTCGACGGTTGCGGGCAGGTTGAGAATGATCGGCTGATCGGGTGTCGGTTCGATGACGTCCATCACGGCCTCACACACCTCGATGGCGTAGTCCGGCTCGGTGAGGGTGAAGCTCTCTGGCGAGTACTCGTAGCGGATCTCGGTGCCGGTCAATGCAGCTTCGTGCTCGCGGCACAGGCGTGCGCCGTTGATGGCGATGTCTTTGATGCCGTCTTTGTCCAGGCCGAAGACGACCTCGCGCTGGAGTGGGTTCGTCGAGTTATAGAAGTGCACGATCGCTCGCGGCGCGCCTTCAAGCGCCTCATAGGTGCGAGCAATGAGTTCTGGCCGGCACTGTACGAGAACTTGAATCCAGACATTTTCTGGAATGAGGTCCTCGGTAATCAGCTGGCGGACGAAATCAAAGTCGGGCTGACTCGCCGACGGGAACCCAACCTCGATTTCGGTGAAGCCCATGGCGACGAGTTCGCGGAACATTGCCAGCTTGCGTACGGGGTCCATTGGGTCAATGAGCGCTTGGTTGCCGTCGCGCAGGTCGACCGAGCACCAGATCGGCGCCTTGTCGATCATCCGGTTTGGCCAGGTGCGGTCTTCAAGAACGATGGGGATGAAGGGGCGGTAACGCTCGAAAGCCATTTTCTTTGGAGTGACGGGTTGAGGAGGCATGTTCGGTCCTGTCGTGAGGTTCTGGGTCGAGATATTGGTCGTGGGGGATCGGGCGAAATGGCCCGAAAAATTCGAATGCCCCCGGCGGGGGCGGGGGCGGGCGAACGACGATGAGACGCGCTCGCCCTACGTAAGGAGCAGGAGCGTGCGCAGTTCGGTCACGGGGAGAGACGATAGCGGTCGCAATGGCCAGCGGCAAAGCATTGAGCGCTATCGGGCCGCCGTGGTGTCAAACAGGTAGCCTCATCGCATCATGACCGAGAACCAAGGGCGTCGCAGCGGACGCCGACGCGGCCGGGGTGGCCGCCCAGGATCTCGTGGAGCCGGTGATGCGCCAAGCGGTGGCGACGGGCAACACGACGAGGAGCAACGCTCCGGCAATCTCACCTCCACTTCATCGCTTCCACCGGTCGAGACGCCGACCGGCTTTGCGGCCCTGGGTGTGCCCGACCGGATCGACGTCGGACTTGCCGCCTGCGGTTTCGCCGCGCCGTTTGCTATCCAGTTGGAGGCGATTCCGGTCGCCATGCAAGGCCGCGATGTGTGCGGGCGGGCAAAGACCGGGTCAGGAAAGACGCTCGCATTTGGCGTGCCGATGTTGTCGCGCATCGATGGCGAGGCAGGCCCGAGCGCACCGCTCGGACTGGTGTTGGTACCAACACGTGAACTCGCAGTGCAGGTCGCCGAAGTGTTGGCCCCCATTGCGCAACAGGCGGGGCTCACCGTGCTGCCGGTGTATGGCGGCGCAAGTCGTGAGCATCAGGTCCGCGACCTGCAACGGGGTGCTGAACTCGTCGTGGCAACGCCGCTCCGCCTGATCGACCTCATCAAAGCGGGTGACGTCGACTTGTCATCGGTGCAGATTGTCTGCCTCGACGAGGCCGACCGCATGGCCGACGATGGTTTCACACCCAAGGTTGAGTGGGTGTTGCGTCACTGCACGGGGCGCAATCAGACCATGCTGTTCTCGGCAACGCTCGATGGCGACGTCGGTCACTTAATTCGCCACTACCTCACTGATCCGGTCGAAGTGGCCATCGACTCAGCCACCGACACTGTCGGCACGATGCACCACCTCTTCTTGGCGGTGCACCATATGGATAAAGCTCGGGTCGTCGGGTCGATCAGTCGCAGCATTCCCAAGGTTGTCGTCTTCTGTCAGACGAAGCGTCTGTGCGACAAAGTGGAAGCGGCCCTTGTTGAACTCGGTGTGAACGCGGCGGCGATCCATGGCGACCTTTCGCAACCCGCCCGCGAGCGTGCGCTGCAACGGTTCGCTGAGGGTCGACTCAACGTGCTCGTAGCGACCGATGTTGCTGCCCGAGGCATCGATATCGATGACATCGGTGCTGTCATCCACTACGACCCAGCAGGGGACGTGAAGGATTACCTACACCGCTCGGGCCGTACGGCACGTGCAGGACGTGACGGTTGGGCGATCACGTTCGTCGAATACAACCAGCACACCCAGATGCGGGTGTTGCAGCGTCTGTTGCGTCTACCGACGGAGAAGCCCATCGAGGTGTTCTCGAACGACCCGCGCTTGCTCGACCTGCCGAGTTTCCACGCCGATTCGACATCGACGGATGCGCGTCTGGCCTGACCGCTGGACCGGTCCACCGGCCTCTAACTTGGCCTGATGCGGGTTGCCATCGTTGTCGCGTGCGCGGCTGGCTTGGCTGCCTCCGCGTGTTCTGCGACGGTCGACGAGTCGACATCGTCGACGGTGCCGGCGAGCGTCACCGTCACCTTGCCGACGCCGACGACCACGACCGTGGCATCGGTGACGTCATCGGATCGCTATGGCTTACCGCAGAGCGTGACCGCAAGCGTGGTTGCCCCTGAGCTCGAGCTCGTGCTCGATATCGCGGTGGAGCCTGGTGCGGCTGGCAGCGACGACATCTCACTCTTTGGGCGATTCGCCTCATGTTCGGCGGTGGAGGGTCCGGACTGGTTACCTCTCGAAGTGGTCGTTGATGAAGGTGTAGGAGCACCGTCGCTGCGCCTGGTGGCGGCGGCGTCCACTCGCCAGAGTGAGCCATCCGCCGCGGTGCGAGTGCGAGTCGACAACGGTGCAGGCACGGTGGTGGAGGCATCGGGTGGGGTTGCGTTTGGGGCGGATGAGCGGACGGGAACCTGGTCCGCGGTGACCGATGACGGCCATCAGTTGACAGGCACCTTCGCCTGTGAAGGTGAGCCACATGAGGGTGTTGATCCTGTCGTCGCCGAGGTGTCGGTCCGAATGGTCGACACGGCAACTGGCGTGACCCGAACCGTTGGGGCGCGGAGCACCTCAGCAACGTGTGCCATTGGCGGATCTGCCGGCACGTTGTTGCGCATCGATGATGCCGATCAGCCGGCAGGCGGGCTGATTGCGATCGACCTGAGTTCGCGAGCTGCAGTGCCGATCGGCAGTTCAGGAACGGGCACGCTCGTGCTCACGGTGCCTGACGGAGGTCTGCGATTCTCGACCATCACCTTCCAGCGAATTCCTGGAGGGGGAGTGTTGAGCGGTGACGACGGGGCAGGTCGCCGGGTTGATGGTGCCTGGTCGTGTCAGTAGCGATGCGCGGTGGTGCTCAGGCCGGCAGCCATGCAGGCCGCTGGCTCTCATAGGTCGCAATCGCATCGGCACGCGCCATGGTGAGGCCGATGTCATCGAGCCCCTCGAGGAAGCGATGTTGCGTCGGCGCATCCATCGGGAACGACTCATCAACGCCAGCCGATGGCATTTCGAGACGGAGACGTTCCATGTCGACAACGATGGTGGCAGCCGGATCAGCGTCAATGGCCGACCAGATCGCCTCAACGGTGGCGGTGGAGGCAACCACTGGCACGAGGCCGTTCTTCGTGCAGTTGTTACGGAAGATGTCCGAGAAACTCGGAGCGATGACGGCGTCGAAGCCAGCTTGCTGAATTGCCCAGACGGCGTGCTCACGACTTGATCCCACACCAAACGCAGGGCCAGCAACGAGGATGCTGGCGCCCGCAAATCGCTGATCGTTCAGCACGAAGTTCGGGTCATCGCGCCAGGTTGAAAAGAGACCCTTCTCGAAACCGGTGCGCTCCACCCGCTTCAACCACTCGGCAGGAATGATCTGGTCGGTGTCGACATCGCTGCGCCGCAGCGGCACGCCGGTTCCGGTGATGACACGAACGGCCTTCATGACAGGTCCTCCGGGAGTGCGAAGTGGCCGGCCACCGCTGTAGCGGCGGCGACGGCAGGTGAGACGAGGTGGGTGCGTCCGCCGCGACCTTGGCGGCCTTCAAAGTTGCGATTCGATGTGCTCGCCGACCGTTCGCCGGGTGCCAACTTGTCAGGATTCATCGCGAGGCACATTGAGCAACCAGGTTCACGCCAGTCGGCTCCAGCGGCTCGGAAGACCTCGTGGAGACCTTCGGCTTCAGCTTGGGCCTTCACGCGATGCGAACCCGGCACCACCATCACTCGAGGCACGGTGACCTGACGGCCGTCGAGAACGGCAGCGGCGGCTCGCAGGTCCTCGATGCGGCTGTTGGGGCACGACCCGATGAACACGGTGTCGACCGCAATATCACGCATGGCCGTACCAGGTGTGAGTCCCATGTACTCAAGCGCTCGTGCGACGGTTTCCCGGGTCGTCGGATCGGCGAAATCGTCGGGCGACGGAACCGTGCCATCGATCGCTATGACCTGGGCGGGGTTGGTACCCCACGTGACCTGTGGGCGGATCGTCGCAGCATCGATGACGACTTCACGGTCCCACTCGGCGCCGTCATCGCTGTGCAGTGTGCGCCAGTCAGCGACGGCGGCATCCCACAGGTCGCCCTTTGGCGCCAGATCGCGACCGTTGAGGTAGTCGAACGTGATCTCGTCAGGAGCGATGAGACCGGCTTTTGCGCCCGCCTCGATCGACATGTTGCACACGGTCATGCGGCCTTCCATCGACAATGCACGGATTGCCGAGCCTCGGTACTCGATCACGTGGCCGATACCGCCGCCGGTGCCGATGTTGCCAATGATCGCCAAGACGATGTCTTTCGCCGTCACACCAGGGGCCAGCTCGCCGTCGACGGTGACTGACATCCACTTTGGACGGGTTTGCGGCAGGGTCTGAGTGGCGAGCACGTGCTCCACCTCGCTGGTGCCGATACCGAATGCCAGCGCACCAAAGGCACCGTGCGTCGCCGTGTGGCTGTCGCCGCAGACGATCGTCATACCCGGCATCGTCCGTCCCTGCTCGGGCCCGATGACGTGCACGATGCCTTGGCCGGCATCGCCCATCGGGAAGTTGGTAATGCCGAACTCGGCCGTGTTGACCCGCAGCGTCTCGACCTGCTTTGCGGATATCGGATCGGCGATCGGCTGGTCGATATTGGCCGTCGGCACGTTGTGGTCTTCGGTGGCAACGGTCAGTTCGGGCCGACGCACCGTGCGCCCGCTCATGCGAAGACCGTCGAATGCTTGCGGGCTGGTGACCTCGTGCACGAGGTGCAGGTCGATGTAGAGGAGGTCGGATTCGCCGGGAGTTGATGCCACGAGGTGGCGTTGCCAGATCTTCTCCGGCAAGGTCATCGGCCGATCGTTCGGTGTGTTGTCGCTCATCTGTCCGTTCCGCTGCGGTCGTTGCGGTGTCACACGGTGTGTGTGATCACGTCGAATCTACCGGTCGGGGCGTGATCGGCCGTAGGGGAGCGTCGCGGTCGAGAGGTCAGTAGGCGCCGACGAGTTCAACGATCACGACGATGGGCGTGTCGGGCCCAATGTTGATCGCTTCCGCTCCTTCTGCACCGAATGCGGCCTCGGCCGGAATGGACAGCACGCGCACTGAGCCAACCGCCATACCAAGGAGTCCGTCATGCAGCCCATCGATTGTGTAGCCGGGCTCCATGTCGATGAGCAACGGCTGCCCTTCGGCCCATGTGTTGAACACGGCGGTGCCGGAGGTTCCATCGGCGATGATGACATGAGCAATCGCCACGTCACCCTCGGTGAGGATCATGCCGTCACCTTCGGTGATCTCGTCGACGTCGAGGGCGTCGCTGACTGTATAGGTGGCTGCGTCGATGGACGGTGCGTCTTCGGCCACCGATGGCGGCACAACGGCGCGGACCTCGACCATGAACGTCAAGGCGTCACCGGGAGCGATTCCTGAACCTGAGGGTGGGCTGTCGCCGTAGGCGAGATCGCCCGGGATGTCGAGTCGCCGTTGCATCCCGGCTTGGGCACCGACCAGACCCTGGTCCCAGCCATCGATCACTGTGCCAGTTCCGATGGTGAAGGCGATTGGCTCGCCACGGTCGTAGCTGTTGTCGAAGACGGTGCCGTCGGACGACAGGATGCCCGTGTAGTCGACCCACACCGTGTCACCAATGCCGGCGGTCCAACCGCCTCCTTGGCTGAGATCGGTGATGATTAATTCGGTGGGGATGGTGTCAGGAGGGAGCACCTCAGGCCGTTCCACCGGGATGGTCGAAGTGGTGGTGACATCGGCGAGTGGTTGAAGGCTGACCTCAGTCTCATCGTCAGCAGATACGGGTTCATCTGATGCGCCTGAGCAGGCGGCGATGGGCAGGACACACATGAGGATCACGACGATCCGGCGGGGGAACATGGCGGCGACGGTACCAGCGGTGCGGGATCAGTGGCGTGCGCCCGCAAGCCATTCGTGCTCGGCCTCGCCGAGCGCCGTGCTCGGCGCACCGTTGGCGAATGGCCAGAGTTCTTCAGCAATGCGCCGGTAGTTCCCGTGGGCTCCGAGGTCGCCCAGCAAGGCATAGAGGCCGAGATTGATGCGCTGGATGAATACGAACGCTCGAGGCACCGTCGCATATTGCGAGATGGGGCTCGATCGATCAAAGGTGTGGCGCACGATGCTCGACGCATACGCCGGGTCCCAGGTCATGTCGCGGTCGGAGGCGATGGGTTCATAGAACCGTGAGAAGTAGTCGCCGACTGCATCGGTATCGACCGGTGCGTCGGGCAACAACATGCCAGCACCCTCCAACACGGCACGAAATGCAGGTACGTCGTGCTCGACAGCAGCGAGCCGCACCATCGTCTCGAAGGTGTGCATTTCATCGCTGGTGAAGTTCTTCACCAGTCCGAAATCTAAGAAGGTGACCTTGCCGTCGCCGTGGAAGAGATAGTTGCCCGGATGCGGGTCGCCGTTAAAGGCGCGCATGGTGTAGAGGCTGCGGAAGACAAAGCGGAACATCGTTTCGGCTGCGGCGTTGCGCTCGGATTGGTCCTGTGCTCGAAGCCAGTCCCAACTGTGCCCATCGACGAGTTCTGACGTCAACACACGTGACGTGCTGAAGGCGGGGAGCACCGATGGGACCGAAATGGTGGGGTGACCGGCATAGAACGCAGCGAAACGCTGTTGGTTGGCCGCTTCGCGGCGATAGTCGAGTTCCTCGGTGAGTCGTTCTTTGATCTCGGCGACCATCTCACCCGGATCGAGACCGCCGAATCCTTGCCGCAGCACGGTGCCGAGGATGTCGGCGTTGCGCAGATCGGCGGCGATGGCTGCGTCAATACCTGGGTACTGCACCTTCACCGCTACTGCCCGCTCGAGGCCGGTTGCAGGATCGACAACGATGGCACGATGCACTTGGCCGATGGAGGCGGCAGCGATCGGTTCCGGGTCCCATTCGACGAAGACATGCTCGGGGGCATTGCCGAGTTCTTGTTCGATCACCTGAGCGGCGAGGTCCGATGACATCGGCGGGGCCCCGCGTTGCAACGTGGCCAGCGCCATACGCATCGGCTCGGGCAGGGCATCATCGAGGTACGACGCCATCTGGCCGAGCTTCATGAGGGCGCCCTTCATCTGGCCGAGCTCGTCGGCGACTTGGCGCGCCGTCGTCAGCCGTCGGGCATCGTCGAGTTCGATACGTCGCTCCGCATCGGCAAATACTTTGCGCGCAGCTGTCACCGCAACGGTGCCGCCGACGCGCGAACCAAGGCGCACCACTCTGGCGGTACGTCCGATCCACGAACGGCCTGCGGTCGGTGAGCGCGAGGTCATGATGCTGGTCGCTTGACCACCCGGTCGACTGCTCGCACGAGCGTGGGCACAAAGCGTTCCGCGTTTGCGACGATGGCGTCGTGCTCGCCATCGACCCGAAATGGTTCGGCATTCGGGATCTGCTCGAACAGCCGAACCTGCCGGCGCAATGGCACTACAGGGTCGCGCATGGTCACCACGACCGATGTTGGGACATCAACTTCGTGGAGCCAGTCGAGCGAGGAGAAGCCGCCGAGAGAGCGACCGGCTTCCAGCACCATGCGCCAGTCATGGCGAGCGGCTTGGGCGACGGCCCACGGACCCCATGTGTCGGTTTTTCGCTGAAGAAATACCTGATCGCTGATGCGATCGCGGGCTTGGCCAGGCGTGACACGAGCGAGCGCGGCGAGGCCGGTCAGACCGAGGAAGCTCAGCCGCTCGTCTCGGCGCTCGGCGAAATGCGGTGCGGTGGCGCAGAGCACAAGTCCATCAACCCGGTCGCGGTGGCGACGCCAGGTGAGTTGCGCGATGGCGCCGCCCATTGAGTACCCAACGGGAGTGAATCGCTCAGCACCCATTGCTGTCGCCACCCGCGCCACGTCGTCAGCGCAGTCCTCAAGGCGGAACGATCGCCGACTGCGCAGCCCTGAACCATGCCCACGCTGATCGAATGCGAGCACACGGAAGTGGCGGCCGAGCGCCTCGTAGGCGGTGAAGAAGTTGATGTCGGCCGATGCCGTCCAGCCGTGGATCAGAACGATGGTGGGAGCTTGAGCAGGTCCGGGAACTTCTCGAACTTCAACCTCACCGAGTCCCGCGAGTTCAACAAGCGTGGCCGGTGGCAGCGGTGGGGAGTCGACAACATCGTCGTCCGTCGACACGAGGGGGGTGAGGTCAACGGTGCTCAGGGTGGTACTCCGATCAGATCTCCTCGATAGCGAGGATCTCAACGGTCAACCGTCCAGCGGGCCCTTCGTATTCCAACACCCCTGGCTGTGACATCGATTGGAGTGCCGTGCCGAGCGGTGAGGCCGGTCCGACGATCGTGACGTCGTCGGGGAGTCCCGATCGTTCTTCCTGCGACCCGGCCACGTAGCGCTCCGCAGCGTCGGCCGTGTCACCTTCGTAGATCATCGTGTAGATCGCCTGTCCACCGGACTCGACGACTTCGGCATGTTCGAGAAGGTGCTCGAGTTGTCGGATACGGCCCTCCATGTGGCCTTGTTTGTCTTTTGCTGCGTGGTAACCGGCGTTCTCACGGAGGTCGCCTTCGGCGCGGGCGAGTTCGATCTCTTCAGCAACTTCGATCCGTCCGCGGGTCGTGAGGTCCTCAAGTTCGGCGGTCAACCGCTCGAAAGCGGCCCGTGACAACTTCTGGGTCGACATGTCGGCGAAGGCTACCGCTGGGTGATGACGGCCTACCTCCTGTGCACAGTTTCTATGCCATCCCCTAGCCTGCGGGCCATGGCATATCGGATCGCAGTGATCGGTGGAGACGGAATTGGGCCGGAGGTGACGGCCGAGGCGCTCAAGGTGGTGTCAGCCGCGGGGGTAGCCATCGAGACCACCGAGTTCGACTTGGGCGGTGCCCGTTATCTGCGCGATGGGGAGATCCTCTCGGATGGCGTGCTGGACGAGTTACGCGCGTTCGACGCAATCCTGCTCGGCGCGGTCGGCGATCCGCGGGTGCCACCGGGCGTGATTGAGCGTGGGCTGTTGCTCAAGATGCGGTTCGAACTCGATCTCTATGTCAACCAGCGGCCGTTTGTTGGCACTGCGCCCGGCCATTCGCGTCCCCACGACTTCGTGGTGATCCGCGAGAACACCGAGGGTCCGTACGTCGGCGAGGGTGGTGTGTTGCGCCGCGGCACGTCACACGAGGTTGCGACCCAAGGCTCGGTTAACACACGCATGGGCGTTGAGCGCTGCATTCGTTACGCATTCGAACTCGCATCCACTCGTGATCGTCGCCACGTCACGTTGGTGCACAAAACCAACGTGTTGACCTTCGCAGGTGACCTCTGGCAGCGCACGTTTGATGCGGTGGCCGCCGAGTACCCGTCAATCGCGACCGCCTACAACCATGTCGACGCAGCGTGCATCTACTTCGTGCAGGATCCGCACCGTTATGACGTCGTCGTGACCGACAACCTTTTTGGCGACATCCTCACCGACCTCGGTGGCGCAGTGTCGGGTGGCATTGGGCTGGCGTCGAGTGCCAACCTCAATCCCGATCGCACCGGGCCATCGATGTTCGAACCGGTGCACGGTTCGGCCCCTGACATCGCAGGCAAGGGCACCGCCAATCCGACGGCTGCCGTGTTGTAAGCGGCCTTGATGCTCGATTTCCTCGGTGAGCACGTTGCTGCTGACCGTATCCGCGCTGCGTGCGCTGAGGTCCCAACTGAGGGCACGGTGGCCATCGGTGACATGATCGCCGGGCGCGTCGCTGGCTGAGGTCGGCAACTCATAGCACTACGACATGGAAGACTGATCCGATGCCCATTACTCCCACCCCGAAGATCTGGATGAACGGCGAGCTCGTCGACTGGGCCGATGCCAAAATCCATGTGTTGACCCACACGCTGCACTACGGCATGGGCGTGTTCGAAGGTATCCGCGCCTACGAAACAGCGGACGGTCCAGCCATTTTCCGTCTCACCGAGCACATCGAACGGCTCCATCGCTCGGCTCGGATCCTCGGGATGCCGATGCCGTACTCGGTTGACGAGTTGATCGATGCGACGAAGGCGACGGTGGCTTCGACCGGTCTCGATTCGTGTTACGTCCGACCGATTGCGTACTTCGGTTACGGCGAGATGGGACTGAACACGTTGCCGTGTTCCGTCGATGTGTCGATCGCGTGCTGGCCATGGGGCGCCTATCTCGGTGACGACGCGGTGGACAAGGGCATCAAGCTCAAGACCTCCTCATGGACCCGTCATGATCACAACACGATGCCGCCGGCTGCGAAGACGACCGGCAACTATGTCAACTCTTCGCTGGCCAAAGTCGAAGCACTGCGCGCTGGTTATGACGAAGCGGTCATGCTTGCTCCCAACGGTTTGATCGCTGAATGCTCAGGCGAGAACCTCTTTGTTGCCCGTCACGGCAAGTTGTTGACTCCACCGCTGTCGGCGGGAGCACTTGAAGGCATCACGCAGAACACGGTGATGACCATTGCCCGCGACCTCGGGTTCGAAGCGGTCACCGACAACTTGGCTCGTAGCGACCTGTACATCGCTGATGAGGCGTTCGTGGTGGGCACCGCTGCAGAGGTCTCATCGGTGAACTCGGTCGATGATCGAGCGATTCCGTGTCCGGGGCCGATGACTCGAGCGATTGCGTCGACCTATGCGGATGCCGTGCGTGGGCGCGTCGATCGCTATCGCCACTGGTGCGAATCGGTCAACTGACCGACGGGGCAGTTCAGCCCCGCAATGTTGATTCTAGGTGATCGATGAATCGCCCGTGGTCCGCGTGCATGACGACGAGCGCGTTCGGTTCACGACGGGTAAATCCGAGCAGGTCCATCACGACCATGCCACGGGTCACCGTGCTCTCACACTCGACCTCGAGGTGGAGTCGCCGCGTCTCGGTCGCCACATCGGGATCGATCGCGTATGCCATGGCGATGGGGTCGGGCATGTCGAAGCCGGCGAGTTTGGTGTCGTGCTCACAGAAGGCGGCAACAACGGCCTGAATATCGATGCAGAACTCGGCGAGTGGTGTGCCGATTGCTCGGAGTCGTTGGGCTTCATCGGGCACGATGACCGCGTCACGCCGCGAGATATCCCAGCCGACGAACTCGAGCGGCAAACCCGAGTCGAGCACGACCTGAACCGCGTGAGGGTCGACCCACATGTTGAATTCAGCGACGGGATTGACGTTGCCGACGTGATCGGCGGCAGCGCCCATGATCACGACGCGGCTGACGCGCTCGGCGAGTGCTGGGTCGCGGCGAACGGCGAGTGCGACGTTGGTCAATGGTCCAAGCGTGACCAATGTGAGCGATCCAGCATGTTGATGCGAGGCCTCGATGAGTGCATCGACCGCGTGTCCTTCGTTTGGAACTCGCCCTGACAGGTTGAGGCCAATGTCGCCCATGCCGTCGTTGCCATGGACGTGTTGTGCCGTTCCCAGCGGAAACACCAGCGGGTGTGACGCACCGACGTACACCGGCACGTCGGTCCGTCCGCAGAGTTCACGTGTGTAGAGGGCGTTCTGCACCCCCGATTCGAGCGGGACGTTGCCGGCGACCACACCGATCCCGACGATGTCGATGTCGTCACGTGCAAACGCAATCGCGAGGGCGACAGCATCATCGCTGGCTGTGTCGGTGTCGATGAAAAAGGGGCGTCGTGCGGACATGAGCCCGACTCTACGTGGATGGTCGGTTCAGGTCGCCGTTCCGAGATCTCGGCGTCGTGCTGCCATGCCCCCGAGCACTTCCATGGCGATGCGATGCGCGGCGTTGACCGTTAACTCGCTGACGTCGTAGGCCGGGGCGACTTCGACCACATCGACCCCAACAACGTGGTGGCTGCGGGCGAGTTGACGCACGGCGCGGAACATGTCGAGTGTGGTGATGCCACCCGGTTCGGGGGTGCCGGTGCCGGGGGCATGTGCCGGGTCAAGGCTGTCGACATCGACCGAGATATAGAGGTAGTCCGCCCGATCGAGCGCCTCAGCAACCGCGTCGTCGAGAACGGCTGCAAAGCCACGCTCCCAAATCTCTTGCATCGTGTGCCACACCATGCCTTGTTCACGCATCCAGTTGAAGGTTTCCGCTGGCGGCCAGTAGCCGCGCAATCCAACCTGCACGAATCGGTCGCCGGGGACTGCGCCCGATTCGATGAGACGACGCATCGGGGTTCCGTGACTTGCAAGGTTGCCGTCGATGATGTCGGCGGTGTCAGCGTGGGCATCGAAATGCACGATGCCGACATTGCCGTAGCCGACGACGTCAGCGACCGCCGTCGCTGCTGGCCATGTGATCGAGTGATCGCCGCCGAAGATGAGCGGCACGATGCCGCGCGACGCGACCTCGTGCACTCGGCGGCGGATGTTGGCATGGCTCGTTGCGGTGTCGCCGTGGGGGCAGTGCGCGTCGCCGAAATCGACGACACGGAGATAGTCGAAGATTTCGATGTCGAGATCGATGTGGTACGTGCCGGGCTCGTAGGCGGCAGTCCTGATCGCTCGTGGTCCGAATCGCGCCCCTGGACGATTCGTCGTGGCGAGGTCGAATGGGGCGCCGACGACGGCGACATCGGGCTTCCAGCGGTCGAGATCATCAGCGTCGGGGACGAACGGCTGTTGAGCAAATGTGGAGAGACCGCCAAAGTTGTAGCCGAGCTCCAACTGCTCGCGCATGCCAGGGGACAGCAGTTCGTCGCTCGGATCGCCCATGGGTTGAGACTAGCGATGGTGTCCCATTCAGCGCAGGTGGTGCCACATGACGAACGCCCCGAGGGTGCTGCCGTGAGGCGCTCCGCTCGGGGCGTTCAATCGGAATCCACCGGCGATCGTCTCTCGGGCGTTAGCCTTCGCTACGAACTTTTCACATCGCCCGTCGGCCTTTCGGTCGGCGGGCGATGCCGCTTCAGCGGCTCGGTGATCGTTGCCGACTCCGTGACCGCCTGACCACCTGCGTTCCCCTCGCCGAAGCGCTGGTAACCGGTGGCCCGGTATCTCCCATCCGGTGCTCGCCTCCCTCTGGTGTGAGGTGCGCTGCCCCGGACGGTGTCACTTTCGCGCCGACATAACCGCTGGTCAAGAGCTATTTCTAAATTCACAGGGTTGTCCACCATATTTCTTTGCAGTCCACAGAAACGGACAGTTTGTCCACCGCGAGTGCACACGTTGTCCACCGCGTTACCCACAGTTCTCAGCGATGCAGATGGCTGGTGGTTGACGACCGGCTCATGAGCGGCTTGACTATCGGCGATGACTTCGACATCGCGCCACATCATCATCATTCCGTAGAGCACGTGGCCATCGCCACGTGCTCGTTCTGCCGCCCCTCGGGCGGCATTTTGATTTTTCCGCCCGATACTGACCATCCACTACGACGAGGACGACGACAACATGAGCGCTCAACCGACATCGATCGAGATCTTCGACACCACCTTGCGCGACGGACTGCAGGTCGAAGGCGTAACCGCAACGGTCGACGACAAGCTCAGAATTGCTGAGCAACTCGACTACTTGGGTGTTCACTTCATCGAAGGTGGGTGGCCCGGCGCGAACCCAAAAGACATCGAGTTCTTTGAGCGCGCCTCGCGGGAGTTGACGTTGTCATCGAGCACATTCGTCGCCTTCGGATCGACACGACGTCCACGAGGACGATCCGACGACGATCCCACATTGCGTCACCTGCTCGATGCCCAGACGTCGGCGGTCTGCATCGTCGCGAAGAGCTGGGACTATCACGTCACCGAGGCCCTTCAGACCACGTTGGATGAAGGCGAAGCGATGATTGCTGACTCCGTGCGCTTTCTCACCGGCGAGGGCCGTCGCGTGCTCGTTGATATGGAGCACTTCTTCGACGGTTTCAAAAACAATCCCGAATTCGCGTTCCGCGCCCTTGAGGCCGCAATCGTCAATGGCGCCACACACGTGGTGCTCTGCGATACCAACGGCGGCTCATTGCCTCACGAGGTTGAATCGATCGTCGGCCAGGTGCGCACCCATGTCGGTGACGACGTCACGATTGGTATCCATTGCCATGACGACACGGGATGTGCGGTAGCGAACTCGATGGCGGCGGTGCGTGCCGGTGCCCGCCATGTTCAGGGAACCCTCAACGGCCTTGGTGAACGCACCGGCAACGCGAACCTCACGACGATCATCCCGAACCTGCAACTCAAACAGGACTACCTGTGCCTCCCCGATGGTCGAATGGAGCGCCTCACCGTCGTGTCGCATCGGATCGCTGAGACGTTGAATCGTGCGGTCAACCCGCAGGCGCCCTACGTCGGCTCTTCGGCATTTGCGCATAAAGCCGGCTTGCACGTCAGCGCGATCAAGC
The DNA here is from genome assembly GCA_029978335.1 of Actinomycetota bacterium. Classification (GTDB taxonomy): domain Bacteria; phylum Actinomycetota; class Acidimicrobiia; order Acidimicrobiales; family Ilumatobacteraceae; genus Casp-actino5. The sequence continues at coordinate 128,579 of JAPOJQ010000002.1, read as the reverse complement.
GGGCACGCGATGCCTACGAGCATGTCGATCCGACATCGGTGGGTAATGGAACTCGCTTCGTGGTGTCGGAGATGGCGGGTCGCGCCACGATCCAGATCAAAGCCGAAGCCATCGGGATCGATCTCGACGGCCCAGCCATCAACCAGGTCATCGATGATCTGAAGCGCCTCGAGCACGAGGGGTATCAGTTCGAAGCAGCCGATGCGTCGCTCGAGTTGCTGATGCGACGAGCAACGGGTTGGAAGCAGGACTTCTTCCGAATCGAGTCGATGCGTGTCATTACCGATGAGCATGCCGATGCGCCCTTCAGCACCGAAGCCACGGTGAAGGTCTGGGTCGGTGACGAGCGCCATGTGCACACCGCAGAAGGCAACGGCCCGGTGAATGCCATTGACTCGGCCCTGCGACGTGCGGTCGGCAAGGCGTATCCCCAGGTCGGTCGTGTCCATCTCACCGATTACAAGGTCCGTATCCTCGACGGTGGTGAGGCGACCGGAGCGGTCACCCGTGTGCTACTTACCGCCACCGATGGTGTGAGTGACTGGACGACGATCGGTGTGAGCCCCAACATCATCGAAGCATCGTGGCGGGCTCTCGAGGAGAGCATCGTGTACGGCCTATTGCGCGGCTAGAACAAGGACATGGCAGCCCCCCGTTTCGCCCCAGTTGGACATCGAGCCAACGACTATTACTCCTCGCCTGATGTGGTACCCGCACCTTGGTCGCAAGATCGTCCGGCGGAGATTGAAGGACTGCAGCCTGCGGGGCCACGGCTCGGCGCACAAGGTCCCGATCAGGGGTTCGCGCTCCGCATTGCTTCCACGATGGTGAGGAACGGCCGGATTCACGTCACCGACGGCGAGTCCATCGACGACGCCACCCGTGGATCACTGGGCATCGCCTTGCGACGGGCATCGATGTTCAGCCGTGCTCCCGTCGTTCACGACCTGACGATTGCGTTCACCATCTGGGGTTGGTTCGATCCGAAGCCCGCCGACGACCTGTTGAACGTTCGTCGCCGCCTGTTTGCCGGTGTCGGTGACCTCGGACATCACTACGCAGCCGCTCGGTTTATCGTCGACATGGTGCCTGAGTCGACATTGCGCGCGACACCCGATCAGATCACTTCGCTGTACCCGGCGCAGTGGCGTTCGCTCACCGGCGCCGTCTCCCTTGGTGCCTTCACCGAGCACCACTGATCAACTGGCCGTGAGCGTGTTGGCCGCCTAGGGTCGCAAGCATGACAACGGTTGGTTCTCCCGCCCCATCAATTGTGCTCCTGAATCAGCAGGGCGAGTCGATCGATCTTGCATCGCTGCGCGGTCGCAAAGTGCTCGTCTACTTCTATCCGAAGGCGGACACTCCGGGTTGCACGACACAGTCCTGTGGACTTCGCGATATCGCCGCTCAGATCGGCACCACGGCCATTGTTGGGATCAGTCCTGACAAGCCAGCCAAGTTGGCTCGCTTTGACGAGAAGTACTCGCTCGGCTTCACGCTCTTGTCCGACGAGGATCACGCCGTGGCTGAGGCGTTTGGTGTGTGGGTGGAGAAGTCGATGTACGGCAAGAAGTACATGGGAATTCAGCGGTCGGCGTTCCTGATCGATGAGTCGGGCAACATCGAGCGTGCGTGGCCAAAGATCAGCCCGAAAGACACGCCCACAGAGTTGCTGGCAGCGCTCAACTGATCGAGCCGTCAATGGTGCCGGTCGCTGCGCTCGGTGACATCGTCGGCGGTGATCAGGTGCTGACCGACCCGTCGATGGTCGCGGGATACACCATGGACTGGACCGGACGATTCGTCGGCGCGCACACCGTGGTGGTGCGTCCGGGGTCGACGAACGAGACGGCGGCGGTCGTTGACCTGTGTCGAAGCGCGGGCATCGCCATCGTGCCGCAGGGCGGCAACACCGGACTCGTCGGTGGGAGCGTGCCGCTCAACGGCGAGATCGTCGTCAGCCTTCGTCGTCTGAACGCCATCGAGGCACCGGACGTCGTCGCGCGTTCGATCGTCGTGGGGGCTGGGGCTCTGCTCGCCGATGTTCAGGCCGCAGCTGCCGCCGTTGGATTGCGCTATGCGGTCGACATGGGAAGCAGAGGGTCGGCAACGATCGGCGGGACGATTGCGACCAATGCCGGGGGATTGAACCTGTTGCGGTACGGCGGCACGCGCGAGCAGTTGTTGGGCGTTGAGGCAGTGCTCGGCAACGGTGCGGTGGTGTCGGCAATGTCGGGGCTTGCTAAGGACAACACCGGCTATCACCTGCCGTCGTTGCTGTGTGGCAGCGAAGGAACCCTCGGCATCATCACCGCGGCACGCCTACGGCTCGTTCCCGCAATGCCTTGTCATGCCACCGCGATGGTCGCTTTCGAGTCGATTGATGCCGCCATCGCTGCGTCGGTGCGGTGGCGTCATGACCTCGCCGATCTTGAGGCGCTCGAGGTGATGCTCGGTGACGGAGTTCAACTCGTTGCCACCACCTTCAGTCTGCCGTCACCGTTGACGACCGATCATGACGTGGTGGTGTTGGTTGAGCTGGCCGCGACTGCTGATCCCTACGACGATCTTGCCGCAGCGGTCGCCTCGGTCGACGGTGTGCTCGATGCTGCGGTCGCAACCGATTCGACGACGCGTTCCTTGCTGTGGCGATTCCGCGATGAACACACCTCGGCGATCAATCGCATTGGGCCACCGCACAAGTTCGATGTGACCTTTCCGATTGCGGTGTTGGGTTCAGCGGTCGAGCGGGTGCGGGGAGTGATTGCTCGCGCGAGGCCCGATGCCCATGTATGGATTTTCGGACATTTAGGCGATGGCAACCTGCACGTGAACGTGACAGGTGCACTGAGCGTCGATGACGAACTCGATGATCTGGTACTCAACGCCGTGGTGGAGATGGGCGGCTCGATCAGCGCCGAACACGGCATCGGAACGGCAAAGGCACGTCACCTGCCGTGGCAGCGGTCGCAAGAAGAACTCGATGCGATGCGGGCGGTGCGTGATGCGCTCAACCCGGATCGGATACTGAACCCTGCGGTGCTGATTCCGTAGCGAGATCCCTGGGGTTCACACGGCGTGGGCGCGCAGGTCGTCAAGATCGATGTACTCGAGCGCGGAGACGTGGGTGCGTTCAAGATCAACCGGGCAGGCGTGGCCGGCATCGAGCGCTTCTTTCCATCGCATTGCGCAGACGCACCACTGATCACCTGCTGTGAGACCCGGGAAGCCATAGGTCGGCATCGGCGTTGACAGATCGTTGCCCATTGATGCAGAGAAGGCGAGAAAATCGTCGGTGACCCTGCAACACACGACGTGCATGCCCGGATCGTCACCCCGGTTCTCGCAACAACCGGTTCGGTAGTAGCCGGGGAGCGGATCCATGGAGCAGGGGAGAAGTTCGGTGCCAAGCACGTTGATCTGATTCACGTTGCCATCTCAGCACGTCGTGTCGTGTTGTGCAGCATGCGACGGTTCTCGCTCAGCTCAACGTGATGCCGAAGACCTGGCCGATGGCGTAAGTCACGGCACACGCGCCCAGCACGATGAGCATTTGACGCACCATGGCCCATGGCAGTGGGCGTTCAGCAAAGCGTCCAACGGCTGCACCGACGCCGGCTGCAGCGAGCACGCCAATGCTGAGCGACGCGATCGTCGCCCCAGTGCCAGCGCCGAGGTACCACGGGACAATCGGCAACAGCGCACCAAAGAGGAAGGAAATAATCGACCACATCGCTGCCTTCCATGCAGAGGGAAGGTCGTGCGGGTCGACACCGAGTTCTTCTCGTGCATGCACGCTGAGCGCTGATTCAGGCGAACGCATCACCTCGGCGGCAGCGGTGGCAGCACTGTGGGCCTCCATGCCGTGACCTTCGTAGATCGCAGCGAGTTCAGCGGTCTCATGTTCGGTGTTGTGCCGCAATTCTTGGAGTTCGATGGCGAGCTCACGACGGATGAGATCGTTCTGGGCTGACACGCTGACCCATTCCCCGGCCGCCATGGACACTGCTCCAGCGACGGCGCCGGCGAGTCCGGCGAGGCGGACGATCGACGAATCAACACCGCTCGCCGCGAAACCAAGGATCAACGACACGTTGGAGACGAGCCCGTCATTCACGCCGAATACCGCAGCGCGGGCAAGACCGCCCGAGACGCTGCGGTGACCATCATGTGCCTCGCCCGTCGCCATGTCGTTGATGGTAACTGGCGGTGCGGTCGACAGGACCGGGCTGCCGGTAACGTCGTGAACGATGACGTCGTCAACTCCGCGGTTTCGTTTTGCCCCCTCGCCGACGGGTTTCTTCCACGTTGGCGGCGCTCGAACTGCCTTGTTCAACTGGGCATTGGCTCGCCAGCTCGGTGGTCGTTTCGTCTTGCGTATCGAGGACACGGATGACGCTCGTAATCGTCCTGAGTGGACCGACGGGATCATCGACGCACTCGCATGGCTCGGTATTTCGTCGGACGATCCGGTGTTCGAGGGCCCGTACTTCCAGAGCAGCGGAACAGATCAGCATCTTGATGCTGCTGCGAAGTTGCACGCCGCCGGCCATGCGTACTACTGCGCGATGACGCCCGATGAGATTGCTGAGCGAGCGGCATCCGAGGGTGGGACCGGTTACGGCGGTTGGTCGCGTGATCTTGGTCTTGGCCCTGGGCCTGGGCGCGTCCTTCGTTTTCGGGTTCCCGACGGCACCACCGTCGTCGACGATCTCGTTCGCGGTCGAGTCAACTTTGACAATGCGGTGATCGAAGACTTCGTGCTGCTGCGGGGCAATGGCAGTCCGGTCTTCAACTTGGCGAATGTGGTTGACGACGTCACCATGGGCATCACGCATGTGGTTCGTGCCGAGGAGCATTTACCGAATACACCCAAACAGCAGATGTTGTGGACCGCACTCGGCGAGCGTCCCCCGGTGTGGGGGCATGTGCCGGTACTCGTGAATGAGCAGCGCAAGAAACTGTCGAAGCGTCGCGACAAGGTGGCTCTCGAGCAATATCGGTCGGAAGGGTTCCTCGCCGAGGCGATGGTGAATTACCTCATGACGCTTGGTTGGTCGCCGGGCGATGACCGCGAGATCCTTCCGTGGGCCGAGATCGAGTCATTGTTCCATCTTGAAGATGTGAACCTGTCCCCAGCGTTTTTCGATGTCCGCAAACTCGCTGCGTTCAACGGTGAGTACATCCGCATGATGTCGGCCGATGCCTTTGCTGAGGAGTGTTGTCGCTGGGTTCCTGACGAGTGGTCCAAGGACCAACTCGCGGCGATCGCTCCACACATTCAGCCGCGCCTCGTGACATTCTCCGACGTGCCCGCGCTGGTCGACTTCATCTTTAGCGAGGTGGTGATCGACGAGGAGTCGTGGAACAAGGTGATGGCGGCGGACTACTCGCTCGCCTTGTTGACGGCGACAGTTGATGCCTATGCAGCGCTCGAGGACTGGTCAGCGGAGGTGCTGAAGTCGACGCTTGAGCAGGTGATGACGACGTTCGACCTCAAGCTGGGCAAAGCCCAAGCACCGGTGCGGGTTGCGGTGACTGGCCGCACGGTTGGCCCGCCGCTGTTTGAGTCGCTTGAGGTGCTCGGAGTTGACGTGTCGCTTGGACGTATGCGAGCGGCGATTGAGCGAGCATCGGGCTGAACACCGATGTGGTGGCGGCGTGGACTGATCGGCGTCGCACTGCTGGCCGCGTATCTGCTGGCCACCTTGGTGCAGGTCGTTGTTGTCGGCCGCCAACACGCGCAGCCACCAGTTGATGCACTGGTCGTCATGGGTGCTGCTCAATACGACGGACGACCGTCGCCACAGTTGGCAGCCCGTCTCGATGCAGCGGTGGCACTCTGGTCGTCAGGCGGGGTCGAGTGGATCATCGTGACCGGTGGCAGCCAGCCCGGGGACCGTTTTACCGAAGCCGCGGCATCGCATCGCTACCTCGTCGACGCAGGTGTGCCCGCTGCAGCGATACTCGCGGAGGACTCGGGAACGACCACGTATGAATCGATGCAAGGTGTGGCGGAATTGGTAGTGGCGAATGACATCACGTCAGTCGTCGTGGTGACCGACCCACACCATGCGTTGCGTTCACGCATGATTGCGGAGCGTTCGATTGGGGGCACAGTGACGGTCGGTGTGTCATCGACGACCACCTCGGTGATTACCGGTTGGGCATCAGCGCGACGCCACGTGGTTGAGGCGGCTGGGGTGGCGGTCGGGCGCATCGCTGGCTTTCGTGTGCTGTCCGGCGCCGGTTGATCGGGGTGGTCGTTCGCAGCCCGAGCGATACAATCCGGTCACCCAATGGGGTGTGGTGTAATTGGCAACACAGCAGATTCTGGTTCTGTTATTCAGGGTTCAAGTCCTTGCACCCCAACCACTTCGATGACCGGCCCTCAGGCCGGTCATCGTCATTTCCGGGCGCTGGCAGCCCACTAGCGAGTGCTTGCGAGCAGGTGTCGTCGGCGACGTGGGCTGATAGCGTCCTGCCCGCCACAAGGCCCGTTCGTCTAGTGGCCTAGGACACCACCCTCTCAAGGTGGCGGCACGGGTTCGAATCCCGTACGGGCTGCCAATCGATGTAATGAGCGTGACGACCCTCAGCGAGGGTCGTCGTCGCGTCAGGGATGACGCGACATCACGCGGTGCTCCACTCATCTCAATTGGGCTCTGTGGTCATGTGGTAGCAATCACGCATGGGGGAACTCGCTGACCGCACCCGTTGGATGGACGCCACCGCGCAAGCGGAACTCGTCGAGTCAGGGGAGGTGTCGCCCGTCGAACTTGTTGATGCTGCGGTTGAACGCATCGAAGCGCTTGACGGTCCGTTGAACGCGGTGAATATTCGGTGGTTCGACCAAGCGCGTCAGGCTGCAGGCGATCCCGACCTCCCACGCGGTCCGTTTCGTGGGGTGCCGTTTCTCCTCAAGGATTTACATGCGCACATGACAGGTATGCCGCTGAGCAATGGCAATGTGGCGCTCCGCGATGCGCAGTATCGGTCGAGCACCGACACCGCACTCGTGGCGCGATTCAAAGCAGCCGGACTCGTGATCCTCGGTCGAACCAACAGCCCTGAGATGGGCACCGTTCCGGTCACCGAACCGGTGGCATGGGGCCCGACGCGCAACCCGTGGGATACCGAACGCACGCCAGGTGGCTCATCGGGTGGCGCTGCCGCATCGGTTGCGGCTGGGATGGTGCCATTCGCACATGCCTCCGATGGGGGAGGGTCAATCCGAATTCCTGCGTCGTGCTGTGGTCTCGTTGGTTTGAAGCCATCGCAAGGTCGTATCTCGACCGGACCCTTCCGAGCCGAGACCGGACTCGGTGTTGAACTCGCGGTCAGCCATTCGGTCCGTGATACCGCCCGCTTACTTGCTGCCGTCGCGGGTCCGGGCACGGGTGACTCGGTGATCGCCCCAGTCCCACCAGTTGGTTATGAGGCTGCGCTGGATCGCGATCCAGGGCGTCTTCGCATCGGACTGCTGAGTGGGCATCCCCGTGGCGGCACGGTTGATGCCGACTGCACCGAAGCCGCGGAGTCCGCTGGGCGGATGCTCGAGGCCCTTGGACATCACGTCGAGTACAGCTTTCCGGCCGTGTTGTCCGATGAGTCGACCGTGACGCGCTTTATGGCGTTGTGGGCGGTTGGCGCGGCGATCAACGTCCGCTCCTTCAGCGACCTGCTGGGCCGCGAGATCAACGAGAACGACGTCGAGCCAATGAACTGGGCACAAGCAGAATTCGCCCGTCGTATGTCAGGGGAGGATTACGCCCTCGCCCTCGCTGCTGTCGCGTCATTCCGACGCGAGTGCCTTGCATGGTGGGCGTCCGGCTTTGACCTGTTGGTCACACCGACGGTGGCGCAGGTACAGCCGCGGATTGGCGAGCATGACAACGACGTTGCGCGACCGATGGAACCGCTGCGTCGTGCTGCCGAATGGGTGGTGTACACGCCCCCGTTCAACACCTCGGGTCAACCGGCCATCAGCCTGCCGCTGCACCGCACTGCAAGCGGTCTGCCGATCGGAGTGCAACTCGTTGCTGATTACGGGCGCGAGGACCTCCTCTTGTCGGTTGCCGCACAGTTGGAACGCTCGCATCCGTGGCCGCATCTGGCGCACTGATCACGCGTTGATCAACCTGTAGTGAACCGGTGACATTCGTCGTCGGAGCAGTCAACCGCACGTCGTTACGGTCGCCGACGGTCGTCGTCGGAGGTCGGACACGTGTGGTCACTGCTCATCATCGTTCTTACATCGTGGACTGGTATCGCGCCGGTGCAGACCATGTCGGTTGGGTCGGTCGAGGCCGTGCTGCGGAGCGCGGGGCTGAGAGAACTACCTGACGCCCAACGCCTCGCTGACCTCGCGACGCTCGTCGACGTTGCGATCGAACGCGATGTGATGCTGTCGTTGGTAGCAGTCGATGTGAACGATGTCGTTGATCGTGTTGCGTTGGTCGATGATGCCTGGGGCGTGGTCGGACCGGAATGGCGAGATATCTCGAGTCGGTTCGTGGGTCCTGTGATCGCGTGTCGCAACGAGGTGTTGCAGGTGGAGGCCAGCAGCTGCGTTGACGAACTGGAACCAACACTCTGGCTGGCGCACGCCGAACGTCTGAGCGCAACCATCGTGATGCGGTTGTCGATGGCTGACGCTCTGGGACCGATCGATCGCCAACGTGTGACCGGTGGCCTGCTCGCCGAACGTGATCGGACCGTCGATCGCATGATGGCACTGGTTGGTGACGTGGGGGACGACGGGGTTCGCGCAACCGATCCTGACCGGATCCAAGCCCTTGAACTTGGTGTGGTACTTGCGGGCATCGATGGGTCCGCCTCAGGGGCCGGCGAATGACGCGCTACCACGCTGGTCGTTACGTGTTGGCGCTGCTGCTGTTCGCCGCCGGCTGCGCCGCCCCGGAGCCAAGCCCTGTGCCAACGCCAATGCCTGAATCGGTGAGCGACCCAGCACCTGATGTCACCGTCGTCGTTGGTTCGGGGCTCATCGACACGGGTCCCACAGCGGTGGCGGATCCGACTGGTTACGACATCGACCCGCTGGGGGTGCTGCTCGCAGCGATCATCATTCTGACGGGTGATGTCGAGTCAGCTGTGGCGACTGGCCTCGTTCGGCCGATTGAAGTCGACGTCGCACTCCTTGCTATCTCGAGTGGCGCACTTGACGACTGGTCGGCATTCCTGCGGCACGATGATGCACCGGCTCAGGTGCGTCCAGCGATGCGTGCCCACTCATCGCGCAAGCCGACCGTGCGGTGGAACAGCTGAGGCTCTCGTGTGTCGTGAGCGAAGTAGCCGAGGCGTTCAAATTGCACGACCTCACCATGTGGGCAGTCGGCAAGAGCGGGTTCGAATCGACAGTTGTCGAGCACCTGACGTGACCGTGGATTGAGGTCATCGAGCGGATCGCCGGTTCGATCCCCGGGGACCTCGGCGCTGAACAACCGGTCGTACAGCATTGCTCGACCGTCGACTGCGTGCGCGGCTGACACCCAGTGCATGGTCGACTTCACTTTTCGCCCGTCGGGAGCGTTGCCGCCGCGCGTGGCAGGGTCGTACGTGGCGAACACGGTGATCGGCTGGCCGTCGGCGTCGGTATCGGCGTGCGTGCACGTCACGAAATACGCAGCGCGCAATCGCACTTCGCGCCCTGGTGTCAATCGGAAGTATTTAGGCGGAGGGTCAAGCATGAAGTCGTCACGCTCGATGAACAACTCTCCCGAGAACGGGACCATTCGGGTGCCGTCGGCGGGATCTTCCGGATTGTTCACCACCTCAACGTGATCGACGAGCCCCTCGGGCCAGTTGGTGATGACCAGCCGAATGGGGTCAAGCACGGCCATCCGGCGCGGCGCCACGCGATTGAGGTGCGTCCTGACAAAGGATTCGAGCAGTTCGATCTGATGGCGACTGTTGGTGCGGGCAACGCCGATGTAGGAGCAGAACTCGCGAATCGCTGCTGCGGGATAGCCACGCCGCCGCAGTCCCCGCAGGGTCGGCATGCGCGGATCATCCCAGCCGTCGACCACGCCATCCGCGACGAGACCGGCAAGCCGACGCTTCGACGTCACCGTGTGGGTCAGTTCGAGACGAGCGAATTCGGTCTGGCGCGGCCGCTCATGCGGCAGCGGCAATTGCTCGAGGTACCAGTCGTAGAGCGCACGATGGCTGTCGAACTCAAGTGTGCACAGCGAATGCGTCACGCCTTCGATCGCGTCGCTTTGCCCATGCGCCCAGTCATAGGTCGGGTAGATGTGCCAGCGGTCGCCCGTCCGGTGATGGTGCTCGTGGCGGATCCGATACATGACGGGATCGCGCAGTTGCATGTTCTCGTGCTGCATGTCGATCTTGGCTCGAAGCACACGAGTTCCTTCGCCGAACTCGCCAGCACGCATGCGACGGAAGAGGTCGAGGTTCTCGTCGCTGCTGCGAGTGCGAAATGGACTCTCGATGCCGGGTTGACCGTAGCCACCTCGCTGAGCGGAGATCGTTTCAGCATCTTGATCATCGACGTAGGCAAGACCGCGTTCGATCATCGACTCTGCCCATGCATACAACTGTTCGAAGTAGTCGCTCGCGTAGAGCGGGTCGCCCGAGGGGGTGAAACCCAACCACGTCAGGTCTTCAATGATCCCATCGACGAACGCGGTGTCTTCGGTGTCGGGGTTGGTGTCATCAAAACGAAGGTTGCAGGTGCCATCAAATTCCGACGCGAGATCGAAGTCCAACGTGATGGCCTTTGCATGGCCGATGTGGAGATAGCCGTTCGGCTCCGGAGGAAAGCGGGTCTGCACCCGGCTGTAGGTGCCGTCGCGGAGATCCTTGCGAACCATCTCGCGCACAAAGTCCTCGCGAAGATCAGCGGTCTCGGTGGCGTCGCTCACCTGACCAGTATGGGGCGTGAGAGCCGATCATGCGCCTGACCGTTCGAAGTGATGAGGCTCGCTTGGTGCCTCGTGTAGCCGGTTCTCTACCATTACGGAATGCGCAGCATCTTCGACGATGTCCACGACGAGTTCCGCCGGTCGTTCTCCTCATGGGTCGCAAAGGTGATCGTGCCGAACTACATGGAGTGGGAACGGGCGGGCATCTCGCCGCGCGAGATCTACGCATCGGCAGGTGCCAACGGTTTTCTTGGAATGCAGATTCCAACCGAATACGGCGGTGGCGGATCTGATGACTTCCGGTTCAACCAAGTGGTTGCCGAGGAGTTCGCCTACGCCGGCATCGGCGGCGCCGGGCTTGGTATCACCTTGCACAACGACATCACCATCCCGTACTACCTCGAACTCGCCAACGACGAGCAGCGTGATCGCTGGCTGCCACGGATTGCCTCGGGTGAATTGATCACTGCCATTGCGATGACCGAACCCGGCACCGGATCAGACCTTGCAAGCGTCGGCACGACGGCAGTGCGTGACGGTGACTCATACATCGTGAACGGTTCAAAGACCTTCATCACCAACGGCATCAATTCCGACCTCATCATCGTGGTCGCGAAGACCGACCCAACCGCTCGTCACACCGGGATGACACTGCTCGTCGCCGAACGCGGTATGGCTGGCTTCGAGCGAGGTCGGAACCTCGACAAGATTGGCAACCACTCACAAGACACCGCCGAGTTGTTCTTTGACGATGTTCGGATTCCCGTGTCGAATCGCCTCGGCGACGAAGGCCAAGCGTTCCGTTATCTGTCATCCAATCTCGCCCAGGAGCGTTTGTCGATCGCGATCACCGGGGTTGCCTCCGCACGAGCTGCGCTCAATTGGACGGTGGAGTACGTGCGTGAGCGCCATGCATTTGGTTCACCGCTCAGTTCGTTCCAGAACACGAAATTCGTGCTTGCAGAGGTGAAGACGTCGATCGATGTCGCTCAGGCCTACGTCGACCAATGCGTGATGGCGCTGAACGCGGGCACATTGTCGCCAGCTGAGGCGGCGCAAGCAAAGTATTGGTGCACCGACCTGCAAAAAGAGGCCGCCGACCGCTGCCTGCAGTTCTTTGGCGGCTACGGGTACACCGTTGAGTATCCGATTGCGCGCAACTACGCCGATGCTCGTGTCACCTCGATCTACGGCGGGACCAACGAGATCATGAAGACGATCATCGCGAAGTCGCTCGGGCTCTAAGCCCGAGAGATCACATCCGCATCGTCGTGCCGCCGTCGACGACGAGCACCGAACCGGAGACGTACGTCGAGCGCAGCAGGCCGAGCGTTGCCTCGGCACAGTCTTCAGCGGTAGCCGAGCGCTTCAGCGGGGCGAGTTCGGCAATCGCGGCGTGCTGTTCATCCCAATCGCTCGTCCAGGGAGTGGCGACGAGACCTGGGGCGATGGCGTTGACGCGGACTGGACCGCACGACTTCGCCAATAGGTGTGTCATCTGATTGAGCGCCGCCTTCGTCATCGAATAGGCAACCGATGACCCGACCGGTCGTACGCCCGCGATCGAGGTGATGTTCACCACGTTGCCATCGGGCGACTTCATCAGGTGCGGCATCGCGTGCTTCGTCAGCCACCAGGTGCCGAACACGTTGACCTCGAATGTCTTTCGGAAAATCTCGTCGGTCAATGCATCAAGATCGTGGTGCGGGACCACCGTTGTCCACCCGGCATTGTTGATCAACATGTCGAGGCGGCCGTACCGCTCGATCGTCGTGTCGATGAGCGCATGCCCCTGTGCCTGATCGGAGATATCCGCCTGGACATACATCGACTCGCCAGGAAGCGCGGCCGATACCGCCTCGCCAGCCTCGACCGAGGACGACGAGTTAACGACGACGGTGGCGCCGAGGGCGGAGAGACGATGGGAGATCGCCTCGCCGATACCAGAAGATGATCCGGTGACGATTGCCACGCGGCCGGAGAATTCGCCTGTGCTCATATCCGAAGTGTGACAGATCGATGTGGTGCGTTCCGCTACCCAACGGTCTGCGATGATGACGCACATGTCCACCACGTCTGATCCGTCAGCAGTCGATCGTTACCCGTTTACTCGGGCAGCAAAGCGCCCGCCGCTGGTGGTCGCCACTGAAGGCATTGAGTTGATCCTTGACGATGGCCGTCGCGTGATCGATGCCGCCGGCGGGGCCGTGGTTACCAACATCGGACATGGGCGCCACGAGGTAGCCGACGCGGTGGCCTCAGCGATGCGCACGATCGACTATGTCGTGCCGACGTGGGCGACACCACACCGCGTTGCGCTCGTTGAGCGTCTCGCCGACAGGTGGCTTCCCGATGGCTTCGATCACGTGTATTTCGCCGGTGGTGGCTCCGAAGCAACCGACACCGCGGTGCGCGTTGCCCGGAGCTATCACCTCGCTCGCGGCGATGAACGCCGCTACAAGGTGCTGGCGCGCATTCCGAGCTATCACGGAGCGACGGTGACGACACTGGCGATTGGTGGCCACATGGCTCGTCGTGCCGGTCTCGACCCTCTGCTCGCCGAATGGCCAAAGGTGCCATGGAACGATGCCGGTGCGCTCGCCACGGCTATCGAAGCGGCAGGGCCCGACACGGTGGCGGCATTCATGGCTGAACCGGTGATCGGTGCATCAGCTGGTGCGCTCGTCGCCGACGACGATTACTGGCAACAGATCATGGAGGTCTGTCGTCACTACGGCATTTTGTTCATCGCGGATGAGGTGATGACGGGATTTGGTCGAACGGGCCGGACCTGGGGTCATCAACACGATCCCGTGCAGCCCGACATCCTCGTGTCGGCCAAGGGTCTCGGCGGTGGCTATGTCCCGATGTCAATGGTGTCGGCATCGAATCACGTGCTCGACACGATCTCTGAAGCTGGTGGCAGCGTGATGTTCTTCACCTATTCGGGGCCCGACGCCATGTGTGCCGGAGCGCTGGCGGTGCTCGACATCATGGAACGCGAAGGTCTCGTCGCGCGTGCTGCTGAGATGGGCGACTATCTCCAGTCATCGTTGCGGGCTGCTCTTGGCGATCATCAACGAGTGAGCGAGGTACGCGGTCGGGGATTGATGGTTGGCGTGGAACTCGCTGGTGTGAGCGCGGTCACTGCTGTTGACGCGTGTGTCGAGCGCGGCATGTGGGTGTACCCCGCAGGATCTGGCCCAGCGGTTGCCGATGCGCTGCTCTTCGCCCCGCCGCTCACCGTTGCAGCCGATGAGATCGACCGCATCGTGGCGATCACGGTCGATGCGCTGGACGCTGTCTGATTCGTTCAGCCAGCGGTAATCCATGCCGCTGCAGGACCGAGCAGCCGGCCGTCGGCGGTGAGCGGTTCCGACGTCAACATCACGGTGCCGGCAGGCACGGCAACGGGCTCATCTCCGAAGTTCACGATGCAGATTGCCTCGCCTCGACGGAAACACAAGACCTGCTCTTCTTCGCGCGAGAACTTGCTGGACCATTCGAGAGGTCCCGCACCAACCCAGTGGCTCCGCCGAAGGGCGATGGCGCGCCGGTGCAGTTCGAGCGTGCTGTCCACATCGCCGGTCTGTGCCTCAACGGACAGTGAGCCAAATCGTGCCGGTTGGGGCAGCCATGCGCCGTCGGTGCCAAAACCGAATGATGACCCACCCACGGTCCAAGGGATCGGCACGCGGCAGCCATCACGGCCTTTGCGGGTATGGCGAGAGTTCTCCCAGACCGGGTCATCGAGCACGTCCACCGGGAGGTCGTACACCTCGGGCAATCCGAGTTCTTCACCTTGGTAGAGGTACGTCGATCCGGGCAGAGCGAGTAGCAGCAGTGCCGCCGCGCGTGCGCGACGTAGACCTAAGGCCGCATCGAGCACCTCGTGTGGACCATCGAGCAACCATGCGCGCCAATCGGTCTCAGGCGGGAGTCCATAACGGGTGGCATGGCGAACGACATCGTGATTCGACAATGCCCAGGTGGCAGTCGATCCCACGGCTTCGGCACCGGCGAGGGCTCGGTCGACGGCAGCCCGCATGAGGCCGGCATCCCATTCACACTGCAGGAAGTCGAAATTGAACGACTGGTGATACTCGTCGGGTCGGAGGTACTTCGGCAGGCTTGCTGGGTGCACCCACGCTTCGGCAACCATCATGAGATCGCGCCCGCGAGCGGCTTGTTCGGCGTCGAGCACCGCACGCCATTCTCGAATGATCTCGTGGACGCCATCGCGATCCCAGTGCGGATGGTTCTCGACGAGGGCACTTTCGAGGATGCCTTCGGTGGCGGCGAGGTCGGGAAGCGCAGGATCCTTCACGAGGCCATGGGCCACATCGACGCGAAAGCCATCGACGCCGAGATCGATCCAAAAACGAAGGATGTCGACGAACTCTTGACGAACCTCAGTATTCGTCCAATCGAGGTCGGGTTGGCTCGAATCGAAGAGGTGGAGGTACCACTCGCCGTCGGGTAGCCGGGTCCAAGCAGAACCTCCAAAGACCGCCGTCCAGTTGTTGGGCGGAAGTTCGCCGTTGGTGCCGCGGCCTGGTCGGATCATGTACCGGTGGCGTTCAGGGCTGCCGGGAGCCGCGTTGCGCGCAGCGACAAACCACTCGTGGTCCCACGATGTGTGGTTGGGGACGAGGTCGATGATGATGCGGATACCTGCGGCGTGCGCGTCAGCGATGAGTGCTCGCGCGTCGTCGAGTGAGCCGAATCGCGGCGCGATATCCCGATAGTTGGCGACGTCATAGCCACCGTCGAGCAACGGTGATGGGTACCACGGACTGATCCAGATCGCGTCGATGCCGAGTTGCACGAGGTGATCGAGGCGTGCGCGAATGCCCATCACATCGCCGGTGCCGTCACCGTTTCCGTCGGCGAATGAACGCGGGTAGATCTGGTACACCACGCCATTGCGCCACCATTCAGAGTTGCTGGCAGTGGGGTTTGGCGGCGTTGACATCCCGGGGATGTTACGTCGACCGGTGCGCCACAGGTCGGCCACACGGCCGCTCCTACACTTGTCTGCCATGACGATGCGGGTCGTGATCCATGTCGACGATGTGGGCATGTGCCATGGCACCAACGTCGCCTTCGGCGACCTCGCAGCGCTCGGCGCAGTGTCGGCTGCGTCCGTCATGGTGCCGTGTCCGTGGTCATCCGAAGCCCTTGAATTCGCCGCAGGCCGTCCCGATCTCGATGTTGGCGTGCACCTGACGCTGACGTCAGAGCATCGCTATTACCGATGGGGGCCGGTATCGAGGCCGTCACGGCTCGCTGGGCTGACGGATCATTCGGGTGCACTGTGGCGTTCGGTGGTCGACGTGCGGGGTAATGCGGATCCCGAGGCAGTGGTGGGCGAGTGGCGGGCTCAAGTCGATCGTGCGCTCGCCTCGGGCGTCGATATCACGCATCTCGATACGCACATGGGATCGGCGTTCGCTCCGCAGTGGAGTGAGCACTACGTTGCGCTCGGCGTTGAGTACGACGTACCCGTGTTGATGACGCGGTCAATTGAGGGGTACGGGGTTCGTCGCCACCTGCCGGACGTGACCCAAGCCGACCACGCCCGCGCCGTAGCAGCAGCGCAAGAGGCGGGGATGCCGCTTGTCGACGTGGTGATCGAGACAGATTTTTCTCGCCCCGCAGGGCTGGCCTTGGATCTGGAAGCGATGCTCGATGCGGCGCTCACGAGCGATGCACAACTTGCGGTCTTGGCATTGCATCCCTGCGCGTCCGGCGAGATCGAGTCGATCGATGCTGCTCGGGCGCATGTCCGAACCGATGAATACCTCGAACTGGCGGCGCCGCACTGGCGCGCGTTGCTCGATGACCTGAGTGCCGCTGGTCGTATCGACGTCATCGGCATGCGCGAACTTCGCGATGAGTATCGGCGCCGACGGCACTAGCTGAGGGTTCAGATTCGAACTCGCCGAATTCGGATCGGGCCACGTGCGGTCGATGGATCGACGACTGCTCCTGCCTGTGTGATCTCGACCCGTTCGGCAGCGACGAGACGACGCGCCGCCCGTCGTGCGGGTTTCATGAGCGGGCGCCAGTTCTCACCACCGACCTCACGGGCGGCCTCGCTCGGGCAGATCGTCGCTGACACCGCGCGGGCCTCGAGCAACTGCATGATTGCCACTTCGAGTTGACGATCGACATCGCGCACACCGTGTCGGCGGCAGGCGTCGGAACACCATCGGATCGTGGCCCAGTTGCGCGCCCACTTCGATCGCCACTCGATCCGCCGGCCACATCCTGCACACGTCTTTGGTTCGGGGGACGGGTTGGCGCGCGATGGCATTGCAGGAGAGGCTACGCAGCGATGACAAGGCGTGTTCGACCGTGATCGCACCACTGGCGAATCTTGTGGCTGCATCGGTGATGGCTGGCGTGATCTGGTTCGTGCAGATCGTGCACTACCCGTTGTTCGCTTCAGTTGGGACGGAACGGTCGATCGACTATGCGATTGACAATCAACGTCGAACGTCGTGGGTTGTTGGTTTGCCAATGGGGGTAGAGGGTGTGTCATCCATCGCACTGTTTGTGGTTCCGCCGAGCGGTGTTGGCCGAACGTTGCCTCTCGTATCAGGCCTGGTTCTCGCAGTCGTACTGGTGAGCACCGTTGCGGCTCAGGTGCCTCAACATGCTCGTTTAGCCCGTTCATCTGATGCTGATGAGGTGGCGGACGCCGTACAGCGACTTGTTCGATCGAATTGGGTTCGCACGATCGGTTGGTCGATTCGTGTTGTGCTCGGCATCATCATGGTCGGGCGGGCCGCCTGATGTCGGCGCGGGTGGACACCACGTGCCCGGATCCGGTGCGCAGGCCGGTGATGGTGCAGCAATGGAACGACATCGTGTTTGTGCACTGGCGCTTTGAACCCCGTGCGGTGCAGGCGCTGCTGCCTCCCGGTGTTGAAGTCGACACATTTGACGGTTCGGCATGGGTCGGGCTCATTCCGTTTCACATGGATGGTCTCGGCTTTCCAATCAGGGGTTTGCACCCGTTGCCCTACGTGGGGTCGTTTCCCGAGGTCAACGTGCGTACCTACGTTCGCAGCGGATCTCGTCGGGGCGTGTATTTCTTGTCGCTCGATATCGATCGCTGGCTGCCGGCTCTTGTCGCTCGCGGCGCCTACCGAATCCCGTATTGCGTCGGCGATGTTCGTCATGTGCGAGTTGGTGAGGTGGTGACGTCGAGCGTCCGTCGCTCGTGGCCGAGATCGTCGCAACCTGCTGCGACCCAGATGATCGTCCGAGTAGGCGCACCGGTTGATGCTGATCCGCTCGCAGCATTCTTGACGGCGCGTTGGGGATTGATCTCGTCGAATCCGACGGGCCGCTTTGGCTACGCGCCTGTTGATCATCCGGCATGGTCTCTGCAGGAAGCGACGATCGATGTCCTCGACGAATCGCTATTGGCAGCGGCGGGACTGCCGGCACCGGTTGGTGACCCACACGTGCGATATTCGACGGGGACGCAGGTTCGAATCGGCCTGCCACGATCGATTCGTTAGTTCGCGCGGACAGGGCGAGGGCATCCGCCACACAAATTGGCGACATGGCGAGCGAAAGCCAACGCGGTCCGATCGTGAAGGTAGGGCGCAACGATCTGCACGCCGATCGGAAGTCCGGCCGCCGACATCCCGACCGGCACGGTGGTGACCGGCAAGAACCCAACGCCGGGCGGGCCGACCCAGGTGAAGAGATCGGTGTACGGGCGCTCGACACCGTCGATCATCACCGTTCGATCGAACTGCGGTTCAGAATGGTCGTGTTCGATGGCATCGCGAGGTTGCACGGGCATCAGCATGATGTCGAAGTCGCGGAAGAACTCTTCCCATCGCATCCGCAACTGCAGTCGACGCTCATGGTTGCTCAACCAGTCCCGGTGCCGCATTGCCGTGTTCCGCTTCACGTAGCCGAGAGCGGTGTCTGACGTGTCGGCGGCCATGTGATCGAGCTTTTCTCTTGGATGGCCACCTGACAGCGCTGCGTACAACAACTTCTGGAAGATGTCGATGGCTTTGTCGAGGGTAAAGCCAGGACGTGCGCCATCATCAACGGCTACGCCCGCACCCCGCAAGCGGTCGATGAGTTCGGTGAGCACGCGCCGGGTATCGGCATCAACTGGTGCTGCAGGGTCATCGATCCATGCAGCAACACGCAGATCGGTTGGCTCCTCCTGGCGCGATGGCGGAAGATCGAGGCGCCATGCAGGGGCATCCCATCGGTCGGGACCGGTGATGATGTCGAGGGCGAGTTCAAGGTCATCGACGTGTCGGGCCATCGGACCAGCGACGGCGATATCGGCTTGGCTGAGCGTGCCAGGAAGGCCAGGAATTTGGCCGTGAGCGGGAACGATGCCGTACGACGGCTTGTGGCCAACGACACCGGAATAGTGGGCGGGCACCCGAATCGACCCACCGATGTCGCTGCCGAGCTCGAGCGAGGTGAATCCCATGGCGAGCGCGGCAGCGGATCCGCCGGACGAACCACCACAGGTGCGGCGATCATCAAACGGATTGACTGTTGTGCCGTAGACCTCGTTGTACGACTGGATATCGCCAGCCCAGATCGGAAGGTTGGTTTTGGCCCAGATCACGGCTCCTGCTTCACGCAGGCGCGCCACCGGGGCCGCATCCTCGGTGGGGACAAAGTCGGCGAGCTCAGGTGCGCCAGACGTGGTGATGCAGCCTTGGGTCTGGAACGAGTCTTTGATGGTCATCGGCACGCCATGAAGCGGCCCGAGATGCTGTCCGGCGAGCGTTGCGGCATCAGCGGCATCGGCCGCCGCCCGGGCTCGGTCAAGATCGCGACGCACGATGGCGTTGATCGGGCCGTCGAGCTGATCAGCCCGAGTCACGAGGTGCTCGAGCACTTCACGGCTCGAAATATCGCGGTTCGCAATGCGGCGAGCGGTTTCAGTCGCTGACCACCAGTGAATTTCGTCGGTCATCGGATTCCCCCATTTCTGGCCTCGACATGTGACGGCCGTCTCAGGAGTTTGCTTGTGCGGTCAGCCACGGAACGAGTTGAGCATCAAGCAGGGGAGTGAGCCATTGAGCGATCGTGTTCGTGAGGTGATGGCTATCGCGGTACACGAGAATGTCACCGACCACGACCGGGCACCTCGAGGTGTCGTCATCGTCATCGGGGGTGGTATCGACGCAGAGCCACCGGTGTGGATCGATGATGCCGACCTCGTGTGTATCAGCGCTCGCAGCTGCGGCGGCGCGTACCTCGCGTTCAGCGGTGCGCAGCCGACCAGGCTCGCAGGGGCGCAGGTCGTTGCGATGGGATGATGCACAAGCAGGAGTCGAGTCGGCGGGATCAGGCGTATCGAGCAACAGAATCGGCTCGGCACCGCCCGCGCGAATGCGGTCGAACAGCGCAGGGAGTCCTGTTTCCCACTCCGATGCTGGAAGCGCTGCGCCGTCGGGGCTGCTGAGCAAACCCCAGTGCTGTGACGTGATGACGACATCTACCCCTTCGGCTGCGAACTCATCGAGCACAGCGTTGCGCCACGGCCCACATTGGGTGAGCATCGTTCCTGCGCCACGATTCCACGTGACGGCGTCGATGATCGGACAGCCGCCTTGGGTATGGGCGATGAGTCGCCAGCCGTTCGTTGCAGCGATCGTGTTGATGGGATCAAACCATTGTGCGGCATGGCTGTCGCCGAGCAGCCCGATGGTGAAGTCGCCGTCGACAGCACCAAAGACGCATGGTGCGGCAACCGACGCTTCGAGGAACTGATGGCAGCGGGTGTTGTACAGGCTGGCGGTATCACCATTCGCTTCGTAGATGCTGGGCCGCACGTTGTCGGGCAGCACGAGTGCGTCGAGAGCGGCGAGCACTGCGGCGGGTGCGGCGTCGGAACGGTTGTCGATGCGTGGTGGCGGCGGTGGCACCGTCGTTGACGTTGGGGTTGAGGTTGTTGAGTGGTCGCTGATCGCGATCGAGGTCGTGGTTACCGGCACGGTTGTGGTGGGTGCGATTGCCTCGGGAGCGGCTGCAACGACGCCGGTGGCGAGGTCGGGTTGGCGCACGATGGTCGCGACACCTGCGCTGAGAGCGATGACGATGAGTCCAAGTCCGAGCGCGAGCGATCGCCCTGGTCGTGTGGTGAGTTGCGTGGCGAAACGAATCGGGTTCTCGACCAGGCGGTGGCCAACCGCGGACAGCGCGACGGCAATGGCGACCACCCCGACCGTGTCGAGGGGCGTCAACGTACGATCGAGAATGTGGGGGGCGAGCACGAGTGCTGGCCAGTGCCACAGATAGAGCGAATACGAGCGGGCGCCGATCCACTGCAGCGGTTGAAGCGACAACACGTTCGCGACTGAGTGTCGCGATGCGTGGCTCCCAACGAGGATGAGCGCGGCGGTTGTCCCGACGGGCAGCACGGCGACCCAGCCGGGAAAGGCCGCTGCCTCCCCGCAGATCACGACTGCCACGATGAGTCCGGCGAGTGCAAGCCAACCGCCCACGACCGGCAGTGGTCGATCGACGTAGCGACCCCGCACGGCTACAGCGAGCAGCGCGCCAACACCGAGTTCCCACGCCCGAGTGTGTAGGCCAAAGTACGACCACGTTGGTGCGCTTGCAGAGAGCGCAATGCTCAGCGCGAGCGATGCAGCAACGATGCAACCGGTCATGATGCCGATGCGGCGACGTGGACGCGTCGCGCCAATGGTGATGACGGCAATGAGCGCGGGCCACACGAGGTAGAACTGCTCTTCGACGGCAAGCGACCAGAAATGCTGGATCGCTGAGGGGTCGACGTCGCCAGCGAGGTAATCGGTCCCGCGGGCCGCGAGCACGACATTGAGACCGAATCCCGCAGATGCTGCAATATCGATACCAAGCGAGCGGAGTGCCGTCGCAGGCATGACGAATGCGGCAACGAGTGCGGTCATGGCCAGAACGACCGTGGAAATCGGAAGGAGTCGTCGCGCTCGGCGTGCATAGAACGACATGAGGTTGAGACGTCCGGTGCGTTCGTGTTCATCGATCAACAGGCCGGTGATCAAAAATCCCGAGATCACGAGAAACGAGTCGACGCCGACGAATCCGCCGGCCATTCCCGGAACGCCGGCGTGATAGGCGAGGACCGCAATGACCGCAATGGCGCGCAGGCCTTCGATGTCGCGGCGATGGGTCACAGTCGTGCCGCGCCGATGGTCATCGTTGTGCATCCGCCGTTGGTCGGATCGCGTCGAGTGCCGCCGTATTCAGTCGGCGCGCCACGATGGAGATCAAGCCAATGTGGATCGCGGCCGACATCAACCATGGGGCGCGAAGAGCTGACGATCGATCGAGTGGGCCATCGAGCACGGTGACCAGAACGCCGCCGATGAGCGCACCGATGGGGATCGAACCCCATGCCATGAATCGATAGACCGAATTCACCCTGCCGAGGAGATGATCAGGTATCACCGATTGGCGGAGGCTGACCGTCACGACATTCCAACCGAGTCCGAGCATGGCGGTGATGGAGAAGGCGATCATCACCACGACCCAGGTTTGGGCAATGGCGACGGCGAACGCGCACGCACCGATACCGGCAACGGCAATGACGAGCACGGTGCCGCCCCCGAGCCGCTTGCTGAGACGTGGAACCGCCCAACCACCAAGTATCGAACCGATAGCACCACCGGCGCCGATGATCGCAAAGAGGAATGGCCCGGCTGAGAGCACCTCCTGGGCGAAGATGACGAGCGTGGCGCCGGCCAATGCGTCGGCGCCATTCATGATGCCGAGCACGATCGCCATCGGCCAGAGCACATGGTGCGACCGAAGCCATCTGATGCCATCGCGTAGGTCGTCGCGCCAGGGTCGATGTTCATCCGTTGCGTCAACCGGACGAAATGAACCGGGGATCGTCGCCACCAGACCTGCGGCTGCAAAGAAGCTGCCGGCGTCGATGACGAAGGGCAAGGCGAACGCGACGCCGATGAGCAGCGACCCGAGCGGCGGACCGACGAATTGGTTGGCGGCACTCTCGATTGCCCACATGCGCCCGTTCGCACGCTCGAGGTTGGGGCCATCGACGACGGCGGGCATCAAGGTTTGCGCTGCGTTGTCGCGCAGCACTTCGGCGCAGCCGAGGAGCAAGGTCGCGAGGACTAACACGGAGTAGAGCACGGTGTCGGTGGCGATGGTGTCAACGACTGCGCCGGGAGCGGGTAGCGATCCGCTCCTTGCGAGCACCGCAAGGGCGATTACGGCGGTGACAGCCCCGCGGGCGACGTCCATTCGTACGATGAGCCGCCGGCGGTCAACCCGATCGGTGATCACTCCAGCAGGAAGGCTGAGCACGAGCCAGGGAAGCCGCTGCGCAACGGCGACCACGGCGATGAGTAACGGTTGCCGTGTCAGAGCAGACGCGAGCCAGGGATAGGCAATGGCGCTCATGCCATCGCCGATGTTGGTAACCGTTGATGCGGCGAGCAGTCGAGCGAAACCCGATCGGGAGTCGCTGCGCTGCCGGATGGTGCCGGTGGGCATGCCCGCAGGCTACGGCGCGACTACCTCGGTGAGATCGTCGGCGAGGACGATGGGGCCATCGAAGTGGGCACGCATCGGTGCGAGCCAACCTTCGTCATCGCCGGGGAATCGTGCGGGCACGTAATGCGTGCAGACAAGGGTTTTCACGCTATTGCGAGCAGCGGTCTGCGCCGCTTGTGTTGTCGAAGAGTGGTAGTCAAGGATGTCCTGTAGACGGGCGCTCGGGATCGTTCGAATGAGGTCATCGCGAACGACGGTCTGCAGATAGATGTCAGCAGACGCACAGAGTCGATCGAGTCCGTCACACGGAATTGAGTCGCCAGCGAGCGCAATGGTCCCCGCACCGTTGGTCACTCGGTAGCCGAGGGTTGGTTCGACGGGGCGATGATCGGTTGGCTCGGCTGTGATGTCGAGGTCGCCGACGGCGAAACGGTCACCGCCGGCGAGTTCGGTGACCTCGAGCACGGGCGGGGTAGTGAGGTCGTCGTGGTGGGCGAGGCGATAGCGAACGTCGGGGGCGAGCATTGCCATCATGCCGTCGACCATTTCGGCGGTTCCGACAGGCCCGAACACCCGCAGCGTGGTCGGTTCGGGCCGCATCACCCAATGGGTGGTGACGACATCGTTGAGATCGCTGATGTGGTCGCTGTGGAGGTGGGTGAGCAGTACTGCGTCGAGCATTGGTGGAAGTACGCCAGCTGCTGCCATCCGCATGACGACGCCACGTCCTGCGTCGACGAGGACCATCGTCGTGCTGCTCTTCACGAGATTTGCAGAACCAGCACGATCGGGCGAGGGGATGGGACTGCCGGTGCCAAGCACGGTGAGCGTCAGTGACATGAACAAAGGTTAGTAGCCATTGGTGACCAAAATCGTGCTCGTTGTCGGTCGATGTCGAGATTGTGATCAGGGTGTGTCCGTACGAACGTACCGAAAATTCTTGTTAGGGTTCGGGGATCGTTCGCGGTCTGTTCAAGCGGCCCTGGCGCCGATGCGCTAGCCCGACAGCAGCCCGTGCAGCGTGAACATGGTGCGGCAAAGGTGCCGCACCTCCTGATCAGGAGGAACTACATGACCCGAATTCGGACCAGCAATCGGCGCCGCGCTGCCGGTGCAGCGGCCGCGTTGGCGCTCATCCTTGCCGCATGTGGCGGCAGCGATGACACCGCTGATGCTCCTGCTGCTGAAGAGCCCGCCGCTGAGCAGCCCGCCGACGAGCCAGCTGCTGAGGAGCCGGCCGCCGACGAGCCAGCCGACGAGGTTGAGGTGACCCAGGACGGTGGCATCCTCGCCGCTATTCAGGCCCGTGGCACGCTCAACTGTGGCGTCTCAGGCGCCGCCGTTGCCTTCTCATACACCCAGGCCGATGGCTCCATGGAGGGCATCGACGCCGACTACTGCCGTGCGGTAGCCGCAGCAGTTCTCGGTGACGCCGAGGCCGTTGAGTTCACGGCATTGACCGCTGCAGAGCGCTTCACCGCCGTGCAGACCGGTGCTGTCGACGTGCTCATGCGTAACTCGACCTGGACTCAGAGCCGTGACACCGAAGTCGGCATGGACTTCGGCCCGACCACGTATTACGACGGCCAGCAGCTCATGGGCCGCGCCAGCGACGGTTTCACCGCCGCGAGCGAAGTCGACGAGATCGACGGCGCCACCGTGTGCACCAACGCCGGCACCACGACCGAGACCAACATCTCGGAGTTGGCCAGCCTGCTTGGCCTGAGCATCACCCTCACCACGTTCGAGGACTACGACCAGGTGACCGAAGCGTTCATCGCTGGCACCTGCGACGTGATCACGACCGACGGTTCGGGTCTCGTTGGTCGTAAGGCCGCTCAGCAGCCCGAAGGTGAGGAGTGGGTGATCTTCCCCGCAACGCCAATCTCCAAGGAGCCGCTCGGCCCCGTGTACGCGCAGAACGACTCGCAGTGGGCCGACGTGGTCAACTGGACGGTCTACGCCACGCTCATCGCCGATGAGAACGGCGTCGGCTCGGCTGATGTCGATGCCGCCCTCGCCGGCGACTTCGGTCCGGAAATGGCCCGCCTCATGGGCGGCGAAGGCGAACTGCAGTCCGTCATGGGTCTGTCAGCCGACGCCTTCTACAACGTGATCAGCCAGGTCGGCAACTACCAGGAAATCTGGGACGCCAACCTGACGCCGGTCGGCCTCGTGCGCGACGGCTCAGCCAACGCTCTGTGGAGCGACGGCGGCCTCATGTACGCCCCGCCCGCTCGCTGATCTCAGCGACGACGTACCTGGTGACTGGCCGGGCCCTTTGGGGCCCGGCCAGTTGCACACCATCTATCCGTCCTCGACTACGGGGGTTACGCCGAGGTGACCGCAATGACCGACAACCCAAATGCCGCATCGGTCATCCAGCTGGGGGGCCGTCCCCCGATCTGGCGCAACGCGGCAGTCTTGAAATGGACGGTGCAATTCGCCGTCCTCATCGCAGTGCTCGGGGTGTTCTGGTTCCTCATCGCTGAGGCACGCACCAATCTCTCGGCCAAGGGCATTCCGGTCGGTTACGACTGGCTTGACGATCCGGCCAACTTCCAGCTCGCCGAAGGAATCCAAACCGTCGACTCGCCCGAGCGGCGACTCACCATGAGCCGAGCCCTGTGGGTTGGCATGGTGAATACCTTGCGGATCGCTGCTCTCGGCATCATCTTCGCCACGATCATCGGTGTGATCGTCGGGATCTCTCGGCTCTCGAAGAACTACGTCGCACGTCGCTTCTCCTCGGTGTACGTGGAGACATTGCGCAATATTCCGGTGCTCGTCCAGATCATTCTCTGGTTGGCCATCCTCGGCTCACTCGGAAAGTTGACCGCCGATACCGGTCCAATCCCAGGGTGGATCATCATTTCGCAGAAGGGCATCTCTTTGCCCAGGGTGTTCCTCGCCGACGGCTTCTATCAATTCGTTTCGCTCCTCATCGTGTTGTCGATCGGGATCCGTTTCATCAGCCGTTCTTGGCGGCGTCGCCAAGAACGCGAAGGTGGCGACCAGCGGGTCGGGCTCAAGACGTTTGGGCTCTTCGTCGTTGCGGTGGTTGTCTCGTGGATCGCGAATCCTGTGATGGGATTCCTCGGCCCGATCTTTGACGCGATCTCCGACGGGTGGGGAGCGATTCCCCAAGGCCTGATGCAGACGTTGCTGAGCGTCGTCGCAATCGGTGCTGCTGTTGCGTGGATCAAGCGGTTCCTCAATTCGCGTCGTACCCCAGCGGGCATGGCGAAACTCATCGACGATGACTGGTTCAGGATGGTGTTCGCCGGTGTCGCCTCGCTGATCGGGGTCTGGGTGCTCTGGCGCGGTTGGCCAGGACTCTCAAGTTGGATGGTGAACTCGGGTAGCGACTTCTGGGGAGTTCTCGGCGACAAGTTTGGCGACGGGCGCGGGGCCATGCCCTTTGACGCGATGCGGCCGACCTTGTCGGAGGGGCGCTTCGTGAACTACGGCGACACGGGACTCACGCTCACGGTGTTCTATGCGGCGTTGTTCCTCGGTCTCGTGTTCTACACCTCGAGTTTCATTGCCGAAATCGTCCGTGGCGGCATCCTCGCAGTACCGGCCGGACAGTCAGAGGCAGCGGCAGCGCTTGGGTTGAACCGTTCGCAGGCGTTGCGCAAGGTCGTCTTGCCGCAGGCCTTCCGGGTGATCATGCCGCCACTCGGCAACCAGTACCTCAACATCACCAAGAACACCTCGCTCGGCATCGCCGTCGGGTTCTCCGAGATCGTTCAAGTTGGTCAAACCGTCTACAACAAGAACTCGCAGACGCTTGCTGTCTTCAGCATCTACATGATCTTCTACTTGGCCTGTTCGTTGACGATTTCGCTCGTTGTCAACTCCGTGAACCGTCGACTTGCGATTGTGGAGCGCTGAGATGTCAGAGATCACCGCACCGATCGAGACCCGTCCCGAGGAACCATCACATACGGCCGGTCGATGGATTCGAGACAACCTGTTCTCGTCCGTATCGAACACCATTCAGACCGTCGTCTTCTCGGCGATCGTGTTGGGTCTACTGCGGTGGATTCTGGGTCAGGTGTTCTCCGAAGATGCTGATTGGTCGTCGGTCGCCACCAACCTTCGCCTGCTCATGTCGTACAACTACCCGACGGAGCAGTTCGTCCGGATCTGGGTCGCGGCCGCAGCGATCTTTTTGATGTTGGGCCTCAGCCTGGGCGCATGGGGCATCGATCCAGGTTTCTCGGTGCGGCGTTCAGCGCGAACGCTGATCAGCACTGGGGTGTTTGCTCTCGTCGTTCGATTGCTGTTGCCGAGTTCGACACCAGACGCGATTGCGATGGCGATGATCGTGATCGGCGTCGTTGCCATCGTGATCGGCGGTGTGGTCATGCGGGCTGTGCCGAAGTCGAGCGATCGTCGTGTGAGTTTTACTGCGGCGCTCGGCGTGATGGTGGGACTGGTGCTTGCAGTCGTGTGGCTCGTGCCCTTTGGAAGCTACGGCGTCGCCGAAGGCGAGCGTTATGCGGTGCCAGGCGTGACGGTGGCCTCGTCGACGAAAGTGCCCTGGACCATTGTGCTGCTGTTGGTGTTCTTCGCACAGATCCTCGGTCGTCGACTTGGCGTGTCGGTTGGCAGTGTCATCCGGCGATCGATCGTGGCGTTCTGGGTCATCGGACCCGCATTCATCATCTTTTTGGTGCTGCGTGATCCGTCGTTTGATTGGGCCCACGTGTGGTCAACCGACGTGCCAATGGCTGCAGCGTTCGCGCTGGGCGGAGGAGCGTTGCTCTATGCGCTTGGACGTCCTGGTCGTGATGATCTCGCCCGAGTGGTTGGTGCCCTGCTGCTTGCCCTCGCGCTCTTCCACTGGGTTGCTGCGTTCTTTGGCTGGTACCCGATGTTGCAGAAGGCCCGCATCTCGTTTTTGTTGATTGCGCTAGCGGTGCTGCTGGTTCCGACCTTTGCTGGGGAGCGTTCGGCCCGTGTGCGGTTTGCTGGCGCCTGGGTTGGCTTCATGGTGGTGTTGCACTGGCTGATCACCGGCATCAACACCCCGTCAACCCTCGAAATTTCGGCTCCGCCGTTCCTTGGCGGCTTGGTGCTGACCGTAGGCATCGCGTATTACGTGATGCTCGTATCGTTCCCCCTTGGTGTGCTGTTGTCGCTGGCGCGTACATCGAAGATGCCGATCTTTCGTGTGATGTCGACCACCTACATCGAAGTGATCCGAGGTGTGCCGTTGATCACCGTGCTCTTCTTCTTCTCGATCATGCTGCCGCTCTTCCTTCCTCGCGGCATGGGCATCAGCGACTTGGCGGCGGTCTTTGCTGGCTACACGGTGTTCTCAGCTGCGTATATGGCGGAGAACATTCGAGGTGGTTTGCAAAGCGTCAGGCGTGGTCAATATGAGGCAGCGGACGCGCTGGGGTTGACCACCGTGCAGCGCACCACCTTGATCGTGTTGCCGCAAGCGTTGCGCGTCTCGATCCCGAACCTCGTGGGTCAGGCCATTGCCACCTTCAAAGAGACGTCGCTCATTGCGATCGTCGGTGGCTTCGACCTCTTGCGTATCGCGAACTCGACCATTCCAAACCAGCCCGATTTCCTCGGTCAGAAGCGGCCGGGATTGTTGTTCATCAGCCTCGTCTACTTCGTTGTTGCGTACACGATGTCGAAGTCGTCGCAGCGGCTGGAGGCCCGACTACAGGCTGGTCAGGCGCGTTGATGAACCAGGTGTCACATTCCACGGAGGATCTGAAATGAGCATCGCCGATCAAGCATTGACCGATGACCTTGCCGCCCGGCGCGACATGATCGTGTGTCGCGGGGTAAAGAAGTGGTTCGGTGATTTCCAGGCGTTGCGCGGCGTCGACGTGACGGTGAAGGACCGTGAGGTCATGGTGGTACTTGGGCCTTCGGGCTCGGGAAAGTCGACCTTGATCCGCTGTATTAACCGCCTCGAGGTTCATCAAGAGGGCGACATCGTCGTCGACGGCGTGGAACTGACCAACGACACCCGCAACATTGAGAAGATCCGCTCTGAAGTGGGCATGGTGTTCCAGCAGTTCAATCTCTTTCCGCACCTCACGGTGCTCGACAACATCACGTTGGCGCCGATTTGGGTTCGCAAGAAGGCCAAGGCTGAGGCGGAACGCACGGCGATGGAACTCTTGGAGCGCGTAGGTATTCCAGAGCAGGCGGCGAAGTTCCCTGGTCAATTGTCAGGTGGCCAGCAACAACGTGTTGCGATTGCTCGCTCGCTCGCCATGGAGCCAAAGATCATGTTGTTCGATGAGCCAACCTCGGCGCTCGATCCTGAGATGATCGCTGAGGTGCTCGACGTCATGAAGGACCTCGCGCGCGGTGGCATGACGATGATGGTGGTCACGCACGAGATGGGATTCGCCCGTGAAGTGGCCGACCGGTTGGTGTTCATGGAGTCGGGCGATGTGGTCGAAGTCGGCACACCCGAGCACTTCTTCACCAATCCCAAAGAGGAACGCACCAAGCTGTTCCTCTCGCAGATTCTCTGATCACTGTCTGACACGCCTCGCTGTCGGCGTGATCGTGACCTTGGGGCCTGGCGGATGTGACGTGTCGAGCGCTCCGGGCGTAACGACGGCGGTCTGACCCGCAAGGATGTGGCGATGACTGACTATCCGCTTCCTCATATCGCTCATGATCTGTCGGGCCAGGTGGCACTGGTGACTGGTGGAACGTCGGGGCTTGGTTGGCGATTCACCCGAGTGTTGGCCGCCGCCGGGGCGGTGGTCGTGCCAACGGGTCGCCGTCGTGAGCGCCTCGACGAGATCGCACGCGTGATCGAGGCCGATGGTGGAACGGCGCATCCGATCGAGATGGATATGACCGATGCGGAGTCGATTCTCGCAGGTGTCGCAGCCGCTGAAGAGGCGGTGGGGACGGTAACGATTGCTGTCAACAACGCCGGCGTGCCCGATGCGCAACGTGCCCACCGAATGTCGCTGGAGCTCATTGACTCGGTGCTCGACACCAATGTTCGTGGTCCATGGATCCTCGCGTGCGAAGTGGCGAGGCGACTGATGGCGGCTGATCGGCCTGGCCGCATTGTGAACATCGCGAGCGTTGCAGCGTTTAGTTACTCGGGTGAAGGTGCAGCGCTCTACTCGGTCTCGAAGGCTGCCGTTGCTCGGATGAGCGAAGTGCTGGCAGTCGAATGGGCCCGCTTTGGCATCAACGTGAATTGCATCGCTCCGGGTGCGTTCTCGTCCGAGATGATGGACGGCATGCTCGAACGAATGGGTGACATCTCGCAGCGTTTCCCTCGGCGACGGATTGGCGATCCGGCGCAACTCGACTCGACATTGCTCTACCTGTGCTCGCCGGCGTCCGATGCGGTGACGGGCACCGTGATTCGCGTTGATGACGGCCAAGGGCCGCGATAGTCACACCGGGACCGACGTCACTACTGCGAGGTATGTCCTTGTGCGAGGCTGACCCTCAGGAGGCAGCATGTTCCAGGGATTGATCCCTCTGTTGGTTATCGGTGCGGTGTTGTTTGCCGTCTCACGACGACGATCTCGTCAACCTAGCGGCGGTGTGCTTTCGACAGCGCAGGGGCCGAGCCCCAGCGCCCCGACCGTCACCATGCCGAGCGTTGAGGAGTGGATGAGCGCGGGGTTAATTACACCAGATCAGGCGGCGGCGATTTCGGCGTTTGAAGCCAACAAGATGGCTGTTGTCACCGCCCACGCGGAACGTCCATCGAGACGAGTCCCCATAGTGGCCGAAGCACTTGGCTATTTGGGCGGCATTCTCGGCATCGTCGGGCTTGTCATGCTGGTTGCCCGCTACTGGCAGGACATGGCAGGCGGGATGAGGTTGGCAGTGGCGCTCGTGGGACTGGTGCTCACGACGACGGCGGGGGCCTTGGTGCCAGGTACTGGTGAAGCGGCCTTACTGCGCTTGCGTTGGTTTTTGTGGGCCGTCGCCACGGCCGCAGCTGGCGTTGCGGGTGGGGTCATCGTGTACGACCTGATGGGACGTGATGCCGCACGGCAGGAGTCCCAGGTCGCACTCGGCGTGGCCATAGCGGTGACGGTGGTCAGTGCCGGCTTGTGGGCGTTGCGCGAGCGCCCGGTGCAGCAGGCGACCATGTTGGGCGGTGCCGCGGTTGCTATTGGGTGCGCTGCCACACAGTGGTGGAGCAATGGTCCGTCGGGATTGCTGGTGGCAGTGTTCGGCGTGATGGTCATCGTCGCAGGACTGTCGCTGGCGGTCCCGTCCGAGGCGGTGGCGCTGCCAGTCGGGGCGATCATCAGCGTTGCCGGCGCGGGTATGGCGACCGATGAATGGATGGGTGCCGGTTCGATCCTGTTGGTCGTGTCGGCATCGGCGTGTGTGGTGACCGGCGCCCTCGTCGCCCATCGACGAGGTGATCACATTGACGCGGTCGGTCTGGCAGATCGTCTGCGTGGTGCAGGGCCAACCGGTTTGGTCATCGTTGGCGCAGTTGCCATGTTGCAGGCGGTGCCAATGGCGACGGTGCACTTCGCTGATGATGCAGCATTAGCCACCGGATCGGTGTTGTGGTGTTCGGGTGCAGTCTTGTTGGTGCTCGTCGACCGGTTACACCTTCGCTACTCGTTGTTGATCGGAGCAGTTGGTGGACTTGGCCTGATCGTCGGCCCGGCGGTC
Source organism: Actinomycetota bacterium (assembly GCA_029978335.1). GTDB lineage: Bacteria > Actinomycetota > Acidimicrobiia > Acidimicrobiales > Ilumatobacteraceae > Casp-actino5. The sequence goes on along the minus strand of JAPOJQ010000002.1, from coordinate 96,483 downwards.
ACCGCGGGCGACTCGACAGCATTTGCCACCATGGCGGGACTTGCCACTGCACTCGGTGCGGTGGTGCTTGGCACGATGCCGGGCCGTGTTCTGCTGTTGCTCGTTGGTTCTGTTGGCTTGTTGGTGTATGTGCCGTGGTCGATTGCTCATTTCTTCCCTGGTGAGGATCGGGCGCCGTTGTTGATCGCTGCTTCGGGTGTGGTGATCGTTGCTGTTGCTGTGCTGGTCGCTCGCTCGGCGAGTCGCGTGCGTGCCGAGTTGGGTTCGGCGGCCGCTCGCTAAGGTGGCCGAATGTCAAACGATCGTTCCCGACCAGTGATCGAGATCCCTGAGGGTGATCCGCCTACCGATCTCGGCATCGTCGATGAGGTTGTCGGCGACGGTGACCCGGCGATGCCAGGTGCGACGGTCGTCGTGCATTACGCCGGCGTCTCGTGGAGCACCGGTGCGGAGTTTGATGCGTCGTGGAATCGCGGGATGCCCTTTGATTTTCCGCTTGGCGCAGGTCACGTCATTGCAGGTTGGGACCAAGGCGTGTCAGGTATGCGTGTCGGCGGTCGGCGTCGCCTCACGATTCCGCCGCACTTGGGTTATGGGGATCGTGGTGCTGGCGGCGTGATTGCCCCGGGTGAGACGCTCGTGTTTGTGGTTGACCTGCTCGCGGTTCGCTGAGGTCGTCCTCATTCGCCGTGTCGGCGATGTGCGAGCACCGTGAGGAGCTCACCGATTTGATGGTGTTGTTCGGCCGGGTGGCGGAGCGGTTGTTCGGGGTGGATGCTGTAGTGGTTGCGGCGGCCTTCGCGGCGCGCCTCGATGTAGCCGGATTCCACGAGGTCAGCGACGATGCGCTGGGCGGCCCGTTCGGTGATACCCACGCGTTCTGCGACGTCGCGGATGCGCAGGTCGGGTTCAGCGGAAATGGCGAGCAGGATGTGTGCGTGGTTGGTGAGGAAGGTCCAGCCAATACCCGGTGCTGAGTCGGCGCGAGTGGTGTGGGCGTTGGATGTCATCGACCGGAATATTACGACGTCGGTAGCACGACAAGCAATACACGACAAATATGTCGTATATTGTCGAACTTGTGAACGGACTTGAACTTGCGCTGACCAATCTCACCAGCCCGCCGGTGCTCGCCTTCGCCCTCGGGGCACTCGCTGTAGTGATGCGCAGCGACCTCCGACTGCCCGACCCAATCCACACGTGGCTTGCGTCGTACCTGCTGCTTGCCATCGGATTGAAAGGCGGAGTTGCACTTCGCTCGGCGGGGCTTGATCAACTCGCTGGCCCAGCCCTCGTGACGCTCGTCATTGGCATCAGTACGCCGATCGTGACCTTCGCTGTTGCCCGGCGCCTGCTCCGTCTTGACACGAGCAACGCCGGTTCATTCGCCGCCCACTTCGGCTCGGTGTCGGTAGTGACCTTTACCGCTGCCGACGTCTTTGCCACCGAGGCAGGCTTTGGGGTTGAAGGCTTCATGGCATCGCTCGTTGCCCTGCTCGAAATCCCGGGCATCATCGTCGCGCTCCTCCTTGTCGGGCGACGGGCGGGAGCAAGCTGGCGCTCCACCTTGCACGAAGTGATGGCGGGGAGGAGTGTGTTGCTCCTCGTTGGCGGACTGGTCATTGGTGCGGTGGCATCGGATGCCTCTTTTGCTCGTGTCGAGCCATTCTTTGTCGATCTGTTCACCGGGATTCTCGTCCTCTTCTTGCTTGACATGGGCGCGACCGCCGCCGCGCGACTGCGTGCGTCACGATCGATTCGACCAGCGGTGATTGCAGCTGGGATCGTTCTGCCAGTCGTATTCGGCTCGGTCGCCGTCGTTGCCGGCTCGCTGGTCAGCCTCTCGATTGGCGGCGCTGCGGTGCTCGGCGCCATGGCGGCCAGCGCGAGCTACATCGCTGCGCCAGCCGCGGTTCGGACAGCTCTTCCCGATGCCGACCCTGGGCTGTCGCTTGGCATTGCGCTCGGGGTCACGTTTCCGTTCAACCTCGCACTTGGCATCCCGCTCTACACCGCCATTGCCGACCGGTTGAGCTGAGTATGTCTACGGTCGCAGGCCGTGGTCGGTCAGTGCAGCTTCAAGCTCAGCGTCGCTCGGCTCAACGAGGACCGTGCCGTCGTCAAAGACGATGACTGGGATGTTCTTTCGGCCGGCAATTGCCCGCGCTTCGTCGACCCTGTCTGGTTCGAGTTCAAGATCGACATTGACGTAGTCGATGCCCAAGGTGTCGAGCAGCGCCTTGGAACGGCGGCAGTCTTTGCACCATTGCGCGCCATACATCGTTGGGGGAGTCGTCATGGTGCCTCGAACCTACAACGACGACGAGCTATTCCCAGATCAGTACCGAAGCAGAGCGGCGCATTCGGTGACGTCACCGAGGCGGTGTTCATCGATCACGGTCACGTCGCCGCCATGGAGCCATGTCTGATGAATGGCGTCGTCGATCTCGTCAGTGGCGACCTCGAGTGAGTCGCTGAGAGCCGATCGTGGGTCCAGTGCGGTGAGGCGTTCGATGAGCAACGTATCGATAGCGCCGATGCGGCTCGCAGCAGCACATGCCGCGGCCCCCTCGGCGGTCGTGCCAGTGCCGCGACGTTGCAGGAATCGCTCGATGGCGTCGCCCCCTAGTGGCGGCGTTGTGTTGAGAACCACGCGGCGGGCGCGGTTGGCGAGATCGGCGGTGTCATCGTGTTCGGGTGGTGAACCAAGCAGTTCAGGATCGCTGACCACCGGAAGGGAGCTGACCGAACGCAGCACCGGAAGATGCTCGGCGACGGATCGCACAATGAGCGGGAGGTGATCACGGCCCTGGTGTCGCAACGACTCGGTGATCCCATGGCCAACTGATCGAATGAAACGTTCAACACGTTCGGCGTCGACCTCATCACCAACGCCGTGCCCGTGGAAGCGCATGTCGTGTCCGCCACTAGTGCCTGCTGTGTGATTGGTGAGTTGTCGCTCGTGGTCCTCGTAGCGGAGCGCATCGTCGATTGATGTTGGTGTATCTCCGAGAGGCAGATCAATGAGCGTTCCGGCGCGGGTACCGCGCAATCGAACGCGATGTAGCGCGAGATCCAGCACGTTGTATGCCGGTTGGGGTTCGACGCTGGAGAGTAAGAGTCGAAGGTGGGGGAGCATGCTGAGATCGACGCCCTCGTCGACATCGGCGGTCGTCCAACCGACGTAACAGCCATTGGGTGCAATGGTGATGAGGATCGATCCATGATGGTGTCGCCACATGGCCTCGGCTTGGCGCAGCTGCTCAAGTTGGTCGATGAGTGCGTCATGCGTGGTCCGACCGAGGGGGACGCCGGCGATACGAGCGGCGTCGAGCGCTCGATGGGCACGGCTGATCAGGGCTCTCAGCCGCGCGGACCCTGCCGGCTGCCGGATGCCATGTCGGTCGATGGGGGCCACGAGGGTGATGACCGGCGCGCTCCACTGCGCGACTCGTTGAATGTCGGCAACGCTCAGGGGATCGGCATGGATCGAGTCGGACAGCCGCACGTCGACACCGTAAAGCCGACCCTTGTGTCTCGATAGGTGAATCTGTCGTGTGTCAGGTACCCGTTGCGATGGGTCGATGATCGGCACGGGACCATTCGCTCCACGAGCCGGGATACAGCAACGCCTCGCCAGGCTCAGCGATGCCGAGCACGCACATGACGAGCAGGTTGTGGCATGCCGTCACACCACTGCCGCAATAGACGATCGGTTGGTTACCGCCGTCGATCTCGCTGAACCGGTCGCGAAGTTCAGCGATGGGGCGGTGCAGCCCATCGGCGTCAAGATTCGCCACGTGATGAAGGTTCCGGGCCCCTGGAATATGACCTGCGCGCGGATCAAGGGGTTCGACCTCACCCCGGTAGCGCTCGGGTGCGCGGGCATCGATCACCGTTCGACCTGCGGCAATCGCCTCAACCACCTCATCGGCGGAAACGACTCCAGGCCACGAGTCGGGCACGCTGCGTGCGACGGGCTCGCGTTGCATGACCTCCGTCGTTAGTGCATATCCATGACGTGTCCACGCGTGAACCCCACCGTCGAGCACGGCGACATGTTCATGGCCGATGGCCCGCAGCATCCACCACAGCCGAGCCGCTATCGCGCCGCCTGCATCGTCGTAGGCGACCACGAAACTGTCCGGTGCGATACCGAGTGCACCGATCGTGCTCGCGAAACGCTGGGTGGTGGGTAACGGATGTCGACCGCCGCCCGTGGGGGAAGTGCCGTCGTGCACGGCGAGCTGTTGATGCAGATCGACGTAGGTCGCTCCGGGTAGGTGCCCATGGTCGAAGTCGCGGCGTCCACGGTCATGATCCATGAGGTCAAACCGAACATCGCAGATCACAAGGTTGGGGTCGCCTCGCTCAATCCGAGCAGCGAGTTCGTCGACACCGATGAGGGCCATGCGGGAACGGTAGTTGCATCGCTCGGAGGTTGAGAGCGACCCGTGCAAGACTGTGGCTATATGTACGCAACGTCGATTCTTGACCTTGCACGGGTGCCTCGTGGGACATCGGTGTCGGATGGTCTGACAGCGTGCGTCGCAACCGCTCAGTTGGCTGAGCACTGCGGCTATGAGCGTGTCTGGTATGCCGAGCATCACAACCTTGCGACCGTTGCGTCGTCGGCCCCCGCAGTCTTGATCGCTCATGTTGCTGCGCATACCTCAACGATTCGCCTTGGTGCTGGTGGTGTCATGCTGCCGAACCATGCGCCGTTGGTGATCGCCGAGCAATTTGGAACGCTCGCCACGTTGCATCCTGGTCGTATTGAACTCGGCGTTGGACGGGCACCGGGCAGTGATCAGGTGACGATGCGGGCGATGCGCCGCGACCATCGTGCCGCCGACACCTTTGACGACGACGTGCGTGAGTTGCGTGACCTGCTCGCTGGGGTGGAGCGAGGCGATGGTGTCACGGCAATCCCGGGCGCTGGCACCAATGTGCCGATCTTTGTTCTTGGTTCATCGCTCTATGGGGCGCGTCTCGCGGCTCGGCTCGGTATGCCCTACGCGTTTGCCTCACACTTTGCGCCATCTGCATTGGTCGAGGCGATCTCGCTCTACCGGTCCGAGTTCCAGCCGTCGGGTGACTGCCAACAGCCGTGGGCAATGGCGGCGGTCAATGTGATCTGTGATCATGATGCCGATGCGGCGCTTCGGCAGTTCCATGCGGCGGCTCGTGAGCGTGTGGCGTTGATTGTCCCCAAGGGCGTGTCGTATAGCGATGAGCAGGCAGATCAGGTGCTCGCATCGCCCCAGGGGCGCAATCTCTTGCAGATGATGCACTATTCGGCGGTGGGAACGCCCTCAGAGGTTGCGGCATACCTTGCCGAGTTCGCCCGTCACGCAGGAGTTGACGAATTGGTGCTCGCTCATTCGTCGCCACGGGTGGAGGACCGCCTGACCTCGATCGAGTTGACGGCATCGTTCGTGGGTTCGGTCGCGGTATCGAACTGATCCCCGACTAGGTTCAGATCCGTGGCACCCCCTCCACGTTTCTCCCCGCTTGTTCGCCGTTGGATCATCGGTTCGATCGTCGCAGCGATCGCACTCGTCGTGTGGATTGTGGTTGATCAGATGTTCCTGTCGCCACGGACGGTCAACGGGTGTCGCATCGAGCCAAACGCAAACTGTTCGTACGCGAATCTCACTGGCGAGGATCTCGCCGGAGCACACGTGTCAGGTTCCGAGTTCTATCGGAGTGTGCTCATTGGAGCGATCATGGTGGATGTTGATGCGAGTGGCGCACGCTTCTATCAATCTCGACTCGCTGGAGCCAACCTCTCCGGTGGTGACTTCTCGAACGCGCAGTTTTTTGACGCCGACTTCACTGATGCGGTGCTGGTTGGCGCGAATTTCTCAGGAGCTGACCTTCGCTATGCCGACTTCACCGGAGCCGATCTATCGGGAGCCGACCTCTCGGGAGCAAACGATGAGGAGTTGGTGCTCGAAGGTGCGGTACTCGACGGCACCACCTTGCCTGATGGAACGGTGGTCGGTGGCTAGTCAGCGCTCACGAGTGGGTCGTTGTTGATGGCAGCATCGGCCAGGTGTCTTGGGTGTGGGGGACGCATCGACGTGGACAATGGCTGCGCGCCCGATGGGGTGATTGCGCGGGGCGACCGGTTCATGCACGAAGGCTGCGTGATCGATTCGGCGGCGCTGTCCACCCGACCACAACGAGGTGTGCCCGTTTATCTGATCCCGAAGGGACGATGACATGACAATGAACGTGACTGATGAGCGTCGAGCAGAACTTCGGGAGCGCTACCGGGCAGAGCGCGACAAGCGACTCCGTGCTGATGGCAACGACCAATACCTGCAACCCACCGGCAGATTTGCGCAGCTGCTCGATGATCCGTACACCACGGGCGTTGAGCGATCCTCCGTGCACGATGAGGTGACCGTTGCCATCATCGGTGCGGGGTTCTCTGGTTTGGTCACGGCGGCACGGTTGCGACAATCGGGTGTCCGCGACGTTCGGTTGATCGATGCAGCCGGCGATGTCGGTGGGGTCTGGTACTGGAACCGGTACCCGGGAGCAATGTGTGACACGGCTGCGATGATCTATCTGCCGTTACTCGAAGAGACCGGCACGGTGCCGTCAGCCAAGTACGTCCCTGCGCATGAGATCTTCGCTCATGCGCGTCGCATCGCCACCACGTTCAACCTCTACGAGCAGTCGCTGTTATCCACCGGTGTGACCGACGTTCGCTGGGACGAGACCTCGTCGCGCTGGGTGATCTCAACCGATCGCGGTGACGAGTTCCGTGCCAAATTCGTGGCCACCGGCACTGGTCCGCTGCACCGACCAAAGTTGCCTGCCGTGCCGGGACTCGAGGACTTTGCCGGCAGCATCTTCCATACGAGTCGCTGGGAGTACTCGGTGACCGGTGGAAGTCCCGACGGTTCGCCGATGACGGCGCTGGCAGATCGACGCGTTGGCATCATCGGAACGGGGGCAACGGGTGTGCAGTGCATCCCGCACCTCGGTCGGGATAGCGGCGAACTGTTCGTGTTCCAGCGCACGCCATCGTCGATTGACATTCGCAATAATCATCCGATCGATCCTGAGTGGTTTGCTTCGCTTGAACCGGGCTGGCAGCGTCGGTGGCTCCGCAATTTCACCATCTTGCAGACCGGTGGTTTTGCCGACGAGGACTTGGTCATGGATGGCTGGACCGATATTTCGCAGCGCATTCGTGACCGTGTGGTGGCTCGGATTCAAGCGGGAGAAGCGTTTGGTCCCGAGACATCGCTCGCTGCGTATGAGGAGAGCGATGACGAAAAGATGGAGGAGATTCGGGCACGGGTCGATGCCATCGTGACGGATCGGGCCACCGCTGAGGCGCTGAAGCCGTGGTACCGGCAGCTGTGTAAACGTCCGTGCTTTCACGACGAGTACCTCCAAACGTTCAATCGCCCCAATGTGCACCTCGTCGATACCAACGGCCGAGGGGTCGAGCGAGTTGATGCGCACGGAGCGTGGGTGAACGGCGAGCACTTCCCACTGGACGTGATCGTGTTGGCGTCAGGATTCGAGGTTGGCACGGATTTGTCACGCCGATCGGGTTTCGAGATCGCGGGACGCGATGGTGTCACCCTCAGCGAGTACTGGTCGCGTGGAATGCGCTCGCTGCATGGCACGCATGTGCACGGATTCCCGAACCTGTTCATCCTCGGCTTTGCGCAGGCGGCCAACCTCATCTCGAATGTGCCACACAACTACGTCGAGTCAGCTGATGCCATCGCTGCAGTGGTCGCCCATGCCGGTGCCTGCGATGCCGAAAAGGTGGAGGTGACCTCGGAGGCCGAAGCCGCCTGGCTGGTGCGCATTCAGCCCCGCCAGGGCTCGGTCATTGGCTCGCCCGATTGCACGCCGGGTTACTACAACAACGAAGGCAAGCCGCTCGGTGAGGATCAGCAACTCAATGGAGCGGCGTTCGTTGAGGGTCCGGCTGCCTACTTTGATTATCTCGAGTCATGGCGAACAAGCGGCACGTTCGACGGCCTCGCGTTCAGCTGAGCTTGTTCATTCGCTCCAGCATTTCGCCCATCTGACGATGAACGGCATTGACTGCTTGGAGCGGTCGAATCATCACGGTGAATTCGACGATCTTGCCATCGTCGTCACACGTGATGATGTCGACACCGTTCACGTACTTGCCTTCGACGGTGGTCTCGAACTCGAGCACCGCCGTGTGGCCGTCGAGCACTTCTTTCACGTAGCGAAACCCGCCACCCGATGCTGATGCCGAGTTGATGGCATCGCTCACGCTGGCGGCATCGCCGGGCAGCGCCTGGCCAGCGGCTTCGAGGTACAACGTGGTGATGGCCTTGCCCTCTTGCGGGGTGAAGACGACGGGTGATCGAAAGACGACATCGTCGTGAAGGAGTTCATCGAGGCCGCCCGGCAGTTGCCGACGCATATGCAAGTGCCAACGGTGGATGACGTCGTGGATGGGGCCATTGCTCATGACGTCGACGGTACTTCGTCACCTGTTCCGCCGGGCTGCCAGAGTGTGCGTTGATAGGCATCCTCGAGGGCAGAGGCGATCTCGTCGACGGGAGCGGGATCAGCGGAATGTGCTTTCAGCATGTCGGCACCGGTTGGCCGCTCGTCCGCTGCCGGCCACGTCGATGGCTCCCAGACGGCTGAGCGACGTAGCGCCTTGCCACAGTGCATGAAGCACGTCTCAACCTCGATGATGACGGCGAGATTCGGAACGCGATCACCGCTGCGGCACTGCCGACGAATGCCTTCGTCAACCGTGATTGATGCTCGGCCGTTGACTCGCATTGAATCCTCAAGGCCTGGGATGAGGAAGAGCATGGCGACACGATCATGGCCGATGAGGTTGCGGTACGAGTCGATGCGGTTGTTGCCCGCGAGATCACCGAATGCGAGATGGGTTCGGTCGAGCACCTTGACGAAACCCGGTTCACCGCCTCGAGGGGAGATGTCAACACGGTCGCCGTCGCTGGTGGCAAGGATGAACAACGGCGCGGCTCCGATCACATCAGCTGCGACATCGTCGATGTGGTCGATCTCTTTGTCGAGCGCGCGCTGGGACGGAGCTCGAAAGAGCGAGCGCAATGCGTCGGAGCCAGTGATGCAATCGATCGGGTCCACGTGGGCGACTCTAGAGCGAGTCAGCAACGACAGCGAGCGCGGTGGCGATACCTGAAATGTGGAGCACTTTTGATCGGGAGTGTGCGCCGCGAACGATCTCAACGTCGCGTTGGCGTACGCCGAAGTGCTCCGCGATGAATCGACGGAGTTCGTCATTCGCTGCGCCGTCAACTGGTGGAGCAGCGATTCGGAGGCGCAGCACGTCGCCGGCGCTATCGGCGATGGCCGATCGACGAGCACCGGGCACCACCATGACGGTGATGCTCAGGCCGCCATTGGCTTCGGTGAACCATCGACGGGCGAATTCCGACACCTCCGGAACGTAGCCTTCGCACATGCCAACGCCGGTTGTCCTCTTCCACCACGCACTTGGTTGCACCGCCGGGGTCAATGCGCTCGCTGACCGGATCCGGTCGCACGGTCTCGAGGTGATCGTGCCCGATCTCTACGAAGGAGCCACCTTTAGCACCTTGGATGATGGGGTAGCGCATGCCCTGTCGATCGGATTCGGTGAGGTCATCGCCTGTGGTGCGTCAGCCGTGGACCCATCGGTTCAACCAGTGGTGGTTGGACTCTCCCTTGGCGTCCTGCCCGCTCAATTCGCAGCACAAACGATCAACGGTGTTCGGGCCGCGGTGTTGGTGGGGGCGTGTGTACCACTCGGTGAATTTGGCGACCGGTGGCCGGCAGGGGTCACCTGCGAGGTGCATGCGGGGCGAAACGATCCGATCTTTGACGATGACGGTGATGCTGAGGCCGCTGCTGCGTTGGCGGCGATCTCCGCAGACGCGACGATCGTGCGACACGACGGCGCGGGTCATTTGTTGTGTGAGATGGGGCACGCTGACTTTGACCAGTCGGCGTGCGATGCGGTGATCGCGACGGTGATCAAACTCGCGCACAGCGTCTGACGCGAACGATCCCCGCCACCGAGCGGTGACGGGGATCGAAGGCGTGAGCGTGCCGGTCAGCGCTTGACGTCGAAGCGGTCGAGCATCATCACCTTGTCCCAGGCGGCGATGAAATCTGCGACGAACTTGTTGTGCGCATCATCTTGGGCATAGACCTCGGCGAGTGCTCGTAGCTCACTATGTGATCCGAAGACGAGGTCGACTCGGCTGGCGGTCCACCGTGGCTGTCGGGTCGCGCGGTCAGCGCCGATGAACGATTCCTCGGACTCGGACGTCGGCATCCAGACGGTCGCCATGTCGAGCAGGTTCACGAAGAAGTCGTTGCTCAGCACACCGGGTCGGTCGGTGATCATGCCCTCTGCAGAGGCGCCGTGATTGGCGCCGAGCACCCGCAGGCCGCCGACCAGCACCGTCATCTCCACCGGGTTGAGCGTTAGCAGGTTCGCCCGCTCGATCAAGAGATGTTCGGGCTCGACGACGAATGATCCCTGCACGTAGTTGCGGAATCCGTCGAAGCGGGGTTCGAGCACGGAGAACGACTCTGCGTCGGTCATTTCCTCGGTGGCGTCGGTGCGTCCGGGTGTGAACGGCACGGTGACCGTCACGCCCGCATCGGCGGCTGCTTTCTCGATGGCAGCACAACCGCCGAGCACGATCAGATCGGCCAGCGAGACACGCTTACCGCCCGAGGCAGCAGCGTCGAAGGCGATCTTGATGCCTCCAAGCACGTCGAGCACTCGGCCGAGTTGGTCCGGCTGGTTGACCTCCCAGTCACGTTGGGGGGCGAATCTGATTCGTGCACCGTTGGCGCCACCACGCTTGTCGGTCCCGCGGAATGTGGCGGCTGACGCCCACGCGGTCGACACAAGTTCGGCGACAGTGAGTCCTGCGTCAAGGATCTGCGCCTTCAGGTTGGTGATGTCGCTGGCGTCGATCAACGGGTGGTCTACAGCGGGCACTGGGTCTTGCCAGATCTGCGGTTCGGGGACCTCTGGTCCGAGCAGCCGGGCATGTGGGCCCATGTCGCGGTGGGTCAGCTTGTACCAAGCCTTCGCGTATGCCTCGGCGAATTCGTCCGGGTTCTCGTAGAAGTGCCGAGCGATGGGCTCGTATGCCGGGTCGAATCGCAGCGCGAGGTCCGTGGTGAGCATCATCGGTGCGTGTCGACGATTCGGATCATGGGCATCAGGGACGGTGCCCTGGGCTTCTGGGTTCACTGGCGTCCACTGCTTGGCTCCGGCGGGGCTTTCGGTGAGTTCCCAGTCGTACTCGAAGAGGTTCTCGAGGTAGTTGTTGTCCCAGGCGATCGGGTTCATTGTCCAGGCACCTTCGAGACCTGACGTCATGGTGTGCATGCCGTTGCCCTGACCGACGGAGTTCTTCCAGCCGAAGCCTTGTTCGGCAAGTCCGGCGCCTTCTGGTTCGGGTCCGAGATTCTCCGCACCGACGGCGCCATGGGTCTTGCCGAAGGTGTGCCCACCGGCGATCAGAGCGACGGTCTCGTAGTCATTCATTGCCATACGGGCGAAGGTCTCACGGATGTCACGGGCAGCAGCGACGGGATCCGGAGTGCCATTGGGGCCCTCAGGGTTCACGTAGATCAAGCCCATCTGGACCGCGGCGAGCGGGTTCTCGAGGTCGCGCTCACCTGAGTAGCGTTCTTCGCCGAGCCACACGGCTTCGGTGCCCCAGTAGGTGTCGTCGGCTTCGTAGACATCAGCGCGGCCGCCGGCGAAGCCGAACATCTTGAGCCCCATCGACTCCATGGCCACATTGCCAGCGAGAATGAACAGGTCGGCCCATGAGATGGCGTTGCCATACTTGCGTTTGATCGGCCAGAGGAGTCGTCGTGCCTTGTCGAGGTTGGCGTTGTCGGGCCACGAGTTGAGCGGAGCGAACCGTTGCTGACCCGCACCGCCACCGCCGCGTCCGTCGCTCACACGGTAGGTGCCTGCTGAGTGCCAGGCCATACGCACGAACAGTCCGCCGTAGTGGCCGTAGTCGGCTGGCCACCATTCCTGTGAGTCGGTCATCAACGCGATCAGGTCCTGGCGGAGTGCCTCGAGATCGAGGTCTTCGAAGGCTTCGGCGTAGTCGAAGTTGTCGTCCATCGGGTTGCCCGCCGGCGAGTACTTGCGCAGCGGTTGAAGGTCGACGTTTTTCGGCCACCAGAAGCGATTATCGGGGCCTTGGCCGCCGCCCGAGAACGGGCAGCCGGTGGTGGTGGCGTGGTGTTCAGTGCTGCTCATGTCGTGATGCTCCTTGGGGGGATGGGATTGAGGTTGATTCAGCCGCGAGCAGTGGCGTCTGCCGCAGTACAGGTGGGGCAAATGCCCCAGTAGATGACCTCGGCCTCGTCAATGGAGAAACCGTGGTCGTCGGATGCCGTGAGACAGGGTGTGTGGTGCACGGCGCAGTCGACGTCGCGCACATCGCCGCAGGTGCGACAGATCAGGTGGTGGTGGTTGTCGCCGACGCGTGTTTCGAAACGAGCGGGGGAGTGGCTGGGTTGAATGCGACGGAGCAGGCCCCGTTCGCTGAGCGTGCTGAGCGTGTCGTAGACGGCCTGATGTGAGATGGAACCGAGCCGTTCGGTGACCGCGCGGTAGATGTCATCGGCGGTGCTGTGAGGGCGGTGGGTGACCGTGTCGAGAATCGCGATCCGCTGAGCCGTGAGGTTGAGCCCGGCGGAGCGGAGGGCCATTGCGTGTTCGGTGTGTTGATCGGTCACGTTGGGTAGAACATTTCTGAATCTGGAACTATTCCAGAAAATCTTAGAAATTCTCGACCGGCTTTTAACCTCGTGTCGTGAGCGTGATAACGCAGGGCGCAATTGGTCGGATCCCGGCCGTGTTCATCGGGCACGGCAGTCCGATGAACACGCTTGAGTCCAATCGTTTCACGCAGTCATGGCACGACCTCGCAGGATCGATGGCGCGGCCATCGGCGATCTTGGCGATTTCTGCCCACTGGTACGTGCCGGCACTGGCGGTCACTGCGATGTCGTCGCCAAGAACCATTCATGACTTTTCCGGGTTCCCTGCCGAACTCTTCGCCTACGAGTACCCGGCTCCCGGTTCGCCAGACCTCGCAGAGCGCGTCGTCGACCTGCTCGGTCCGCGCGAGGTGCACCGCGACGAGAGCGCATGGGGGCTTGACCACGGCACGTGGTCGGTGCTCGCCCAGATGTATCCAGATGCTGATATCCCGGTGGTCCAACTCTCGCTCGACTCTCGTCTCGACGCCCGTGAGCAGATGTCGATTGGTGCGGCCCTTTCGCCGTTGCGTGACGAAGGTGTGTTGGTTCTCGGCAGCGGCAACGTGGTGCACCATCTCGGTGCGCTCGATTGGTCGATGCCCGATAAGGGGTTTGACTGGGCTGATCGGTTCGACGCATTCGTGCGATCGGTCATGACCACCGATCCGGCTTCGTTACCCACGGTGATGTCGGGATCCGACTGGCAGCGCTCAGCGCCGACGCCCGAGCACTTCATGCCGTTAGCGCCGATCGCCGGTATCGCTGCGGCAACAGGCGTGACAGCCGAGGTCGTCATCGAGGGTGCCACCATGGGTTCGCTCACGATGACGTCGTACATCGTTTATTGACGATGGTTGATGGTGCGGTTCCTGGGAGGCTCGCTACCGTGCGAGCGTGATTGATCAACCGCTGACGGTCGTTGTATCGCCGATTCATGGGCGGGGAGTGGCGGTTGGGTGCTCGGTCGCTGCGGAGTCGATGCTTGGGCGGTGGCCCGTGTTGATGTTGGCGCCCGATGACCCGGTGTGGGGCACCGGCTCGCTGGTCGAACGGTATGTGTTCGAAACATCCGATGGTGGAGCGGCACTCGCACTCGGTGTCGCTTCGCTGTTGAATCATTCGACCGAGCCAAATTGTCGGGTGTCGATCGATGAGTCGGACATGACCCTTACCCTGGTCGCCATTCGTGACATCGCTCAAGGCGAGGAGTGTTGCATTGATTACGGCCCCGACTACTGGGAGTCCCTCAGCCCCGAGGTCGTTTACGCACCCGGCGGGTAGGTGTACTCGACCTCGTCGAATGAGTCGGTGCCACCAAAGATGTAGAGCAGTCGAAGCGACTCGGTGTCGCTGGCATTGAGTGCGATGTGTTCAACCCCGCCCGGAATCCACACGGCGTCATTAGGGCGCATGATGCGCGGCTCGCATCCATCGATGCGGACGTCGGCAACTCCAGAAAGAATCACATAGGTCTCTGCTTGGGGATGCGAGTGACCGCGTGACGGGCGATGTGCGCCCGCAGGGATCTCGGCGATGCCCATGATGAGACCGGTGGTGTCGGTACGGTCTGCGCTGAACAGCGTCCACCAATTCACGACGAGGCCGGCGTCGACGGAGCGTGACTCCATCGGCAACTCGGAGGGGGTGACGTACACAGGTGCTGACACAGCAGCCGACGCTAGTTCGTATCGAACTCACCGCTGTCGAGACCGGCGTGCGTTCAGTGTGCTTGCTATTTGTGGATGTATCGCCAACGATGTGACGATGACCTCTCGTCAACGCGCCACTGTGGTGATTCGTTCGATCTACCTCTACGGCGTGTGCCTCATCACGCTGGTCACGAGTTTGTTCGCTGCGGTTGGTGCCGTGAGCGCCACCGTTGACATCGTCTACCCCGACCCGTACGTCGGTTACTACAACCCGTACCCGAGTCGAGTCGTCGATAGCGAGAGTGGCACTACGACGGCAGTTGATCCCGAGGCCGAAGCCGCCTGGCAAGAACGCGAGGCTGAGATTTCGAACGAAGCGAACCGTCGAAGTGCGATCCGCAGCGTGTTTCGCTCAATCGTGACGCTGATCTTTGCCGTGCCGCTCTTCGTACTGCACTGGCGGGCGGCGCAGAAGGAACGATTGGTCGATAGCGCGCAAGAGTGAGCGTCGCCGTCGATCCTCATCGGCAGCTGAGGGCTTGGGGGTATGCCAAAGGTTGACGTTCGTCGATCTGATTCAAACTAGATTCAGTTCATGCGACATTGTTCGGTGAATAGTCCTTGTCCAGCAACGCGTCGGGTCTGGCGGTCGCGTTGGGCGGCGATCGGTGCGGCAGTCGCCGTGACGCTCGGCGCAGGCGGACTCCTCTCGGTGTCGGCTGAGTCCGGGGCCGCATCATTCGTGGCGATCTCCCCGGATCGAATCCTCGACACCCGATCAGCCGATCCAATCGGTGCCACCGACCTGGGCGGAGGCGGTGAGCCGTACGAGTTGCAGGTGACGGGCGGGGTGATCCCGTCATCGGCGACAGCGGCGGCGCTCAACATCACCGTGGTCGATGGCCGAACGAACGACTTCGGTGGCTTCGTGACGGTCTATCCCTGTGGGCCACGTCCGGATGTGTCGAATCTCAACTTTGTGTCGGGGCAGACGGTGCCGAACTCCGTCGTTGCGCCGCTGTCGGCTGATGGTTCGGTGTGTTTGTATGTCTACGGGTTGGCAGACCTGCTGGTGGACATCTCCGGCTACTACGACACGACCGCGACGAACTCTGGTGCTCAGGGCCCCGCAGGCCCGGCGGGTGCTGATGGTGCGGTCGGTCCGGCGGGTCCGGCTGGTGCTGATGGTGCGGTCGGTCCGGCGGGTCCGGCTGGTGCTGATGGTGCGGTTGGCTCAGCGGGTGCTGATGGAGCCGATGGCGTCGTGCTCCTCGATGATGATCTGACGCAGTCGATTCCGGGGGCTGACGAGCCAGATGTTGTCATCGGCGCTGATGGGAACCCCGTGATTGCGTACGTCGATGGTGCCGCGAACAATCTGATGTTGGCTACCTGCGGCGACATTCGTTGCGCTACGTTCGAGTCGACGACGCTCGTTGACACAGCGGACCAGGTGAGTCATCCCAGGATCGCAATCACCGATGCGGGAAATCCGGTCGTGGCCTATCGAGACGTGACCGGAGGGGTCTCAAAGGCCAAGCTGGTGTACTGCGGCCATCCCTCGTGCAACTCGGTGCAACAGTCGCAGGGATTCTCGACAACAGGAGTCACCGGTGGGCCGGCAGTCGTCAGCAGCCTCTCCGACGGTGGGGTCGTGGCGGTGTTCCACAGCGGATCAACCGTGTACGTCGGAGCGTGTGCGCGGGTGATCGGGCCGTGCCTTGATGTCGGAGCCGCAAGTTACGCCTGGCTGGGGTACGACGTATCGGGTGTCGACATCGTGATCGGATCGGATGGGCTGCCCGTGATCGCTGTCTCGTCGGTCAACTCTGGTGGGACGACGGCCTCGCTCGCGATTGGCCGTTGCTCCGTGGTCTCGTGCTCGGGGGTGACGTTCAGCACTGAGTGGAGCGACGCCACCCTGACGTCAGCGACGATGTCGGATCCAACGATCATCGTTGGACCTGACGGCAAACCGAGGGTCGTGTTTGGACTCGCCGACAACAGTTCGCGGCAGACCGTTGTCTTGACGTGTGGCGACTTGTCATGCTCGTTGGGGAACCAAGATGAGGCGAGGTGGGACACGGCGATTGCCTTCACCGCTGATGCGATCGTCACTGTGGACGGGGATCTCCTCGTTGCCTACCGCGGCGAAAACACCAGCGGAACTTTCCCCAACTCGATGCTGAACGTCGCACGTTGCACCAATTCCGACTGTTCCGATCGGATCATCGCTCAGATCGTCGACGGTTCAGTCCACGCTGGGCTCGACCCATCGCTGGTGTTGACGGCGAATGGCCTGCCCGTGGTGGTGTCAGCGACGCTTGATGAACTCGTGATTCGCGCGTGTGCCCAGATGCATTGCAATCCATATATTCGAGCCGACTGAGCCACGCGCGATCGGGCGCATGCGGTGTGGGCACGAGCAGCGTGCGGCGTCGCTGACAAGAGGGTGAGACGCTCTGGCCATGGCTGGACAACTGCTGCCAACACCTGATCGAGGTCGTTTGGCTGCCGAGCGATTCGTGACTGATCACTTGGGTCATCTGGTCTGCGATGCAGACAGCATCGTCGGGTCGGAACGGTTCCGCGGTGGCCAGACGGCAGCCGATGCGGCGCTCGCCGACTTCGATGTGTCTGGCTATGCGTCTCGCCGTAACCAGGTGCTGCCCGAGTCCGACCGAGGCGCCTCAGGGCTGTCGCCCTACATCCGACACGGACTGCTGACGCTGAGACAGGTGTGGAACCAGGTCGCTGGTGGGCCGAGCAAGGACGTCGCCAAGTTTCGCGACGAGTTGATGTGGCAGGAGTACGCCCGCCACTGGTACCTGCATCACGGCGCGGCGAGCGCTCGGGGAGTGCGACGTGAGCAGTCCCATGTCGACCCTGATGTGTCGTGGGACCGCTCGATGGCGTGTGTCGACATCACGCTCGCTGAACTGGAGCGGGATGGTTGGCTCGTAAACCAGACCCGGATGTGGCTGGCGAGCGAGTGGTCGGTGCGGCGTGGCGGCGCGTGGCAGGTGGGGGAGGAGCACTTTTTCCGTCACCTCCTCGATGGAACTCGCGCGGCGAATCGCATGGGCTGGCAGTGGACCGTGGGGACTGGCTCGTCGAAGCACTACGGCTTCAGCAAATCGCAAGTTGAGCGTCGGGCGCCGGAGTTGTGTCGAGGATGCGTGCATCGGTCGTCCTGTCCGATTGCCGACTGGCCTGACGAGCCGGACTGGATGCCAGTTGAGCTATCAGGTAGCCACCGGTTGGTGGCTGATCCCGGTGCGTTGTCCTCGATGAGGTCGACGGGGGTCGAACCCGCGGCGGTGTGGCTGACCGCTGAGTCACTCGGTGACGCCGATCCAGCGCTGTCTGCTCACTCTGAACTCCCGGCGGTGTTCGTCTTCGACGAACCGTTGCTTGCCAGCCTTCAGTTGTCGTCGAAGCGGCTCGTGTTCCTTGTTGAGTCTCTCGCTGATCTGGCGACCCGGCGAGCGCTCGAGGTATACCGCGGCAATCCCCACGAGGTACTTGCGGGCCGGTCGGTTGCAGTCACGTTCGCCCCGGTGCCCGGCTTCCATCGGATCGCCCGTCGGGTTGCACCTGTTGTCATCCATCCGTACCCGTGGTTGGTCGCACCGTCGGACGGGCCCATTGGCAGCTTTTCTGCATGGCGACGTCGCCGAGGGTGAGTGACCGTCGCCATTGAAGCCGACGAGGTGGTATCGAGTGTCGGTGAGGTGAACCTTCGTTTCCTTGCAAATTCGTAGGCCAGGACCCTGAGGAGGACCCTGACGAGGACGCTGTCAGGTTGCCGAGGCTCGTTCGGGCCGGATCGCTGCCGATTCGTTCGTGCCAGATGAAGTGAGCAACTATCGGCGGGTAGTGAACACCTCTGGCTATCGCCGGCAGTGCCGGGGGCTAGACGTCGATGGTCTTCGGGTAGTAGGTGCCAGGTGGTGTTGCGGCGGTGTCACGGTTGAAGTCCCCGTCGAAGGGCCACGAATCATCGACGCCGAATTGCATCAGGCGGCCAAGCTCCCCACCTCCTGCGGCTTCGTTCCCCACCAGCGACCAGGCTTGACGTTTGTAGGTCCAGTTGTCGGGGTCGAGGCGATGGGTGTCACGCCAGTGTGAAAATGCCGATTTACGGTCACCTCGACGCCACGCGTCAACTCCTAGTTCAAACCGGGCTGCGGCTTCGGACCTGGAGATATCGCGCGGGCGTGATGCGGCAACGACCTCGTCGGGAGCCAGAGCAAACCGTGATGCCGAGCCGTTGACAGCCCAATCGCGAATGGCATCGGCGTACGAGGTTCGGTCCTGGCCCGCACGGAGAGCGGCCAGCGCCTCTGCTCCTTGCTCGGCGGCCCTTCTCTCTCGCTCGGCCATGAGGTTCGCCAGCCAGTCCGGATATTCGGCTGGCCCAGCCCAGCCGGGTTCGGCCGGCCGCACGATCACGCCCGCTTCGTCGATCCAGACCACATTCGGGATGTTGACCACACCGAATGCTCGCTCGAGGACATGTTCGGTATCGATCAACGATGGATGTTCAGGTTCAGCTGCATCGATGTACTCGCGCACGGCGTCGGCGCCGTCGGTCTCGATGGCAACGGTGATGATCGTCACCGGTGTGCCGGCATCTCGAAGCTCGGTGTTCAGCGCCTGCCAACCTGGCAGGTCATAGCGGCAGCCTCAATAGGGGGCCCAGCTGACGATCACGACCTTCTCGCCACGGAACTGCGAGAGCGCAACTTCGTTGCCGTCGAGGTCGTGGAGCACAACGTCAGGCGCGTCGGCCGAGTCGAGTGCATGTCCGCTGAGTGAGGCCGGGCCGATGGCCACTTGGCCTGTGGCCTGATCGGTGACGACTGCCATACCTAGTCGTTCGGCGATCGCCAGTGCGTCCCGATTGGAGCCGAGTGGCACGCACACATCACCTTTGCAGGCACCTTCTGGTTTGATCTCCCAGCCGGTCGCCGCTGCGAAAGCATCGAGGTCAATGGTGGAGGTGTCGAACAGCACGGTGTCATCGTGGCAGATGAGACGACCAGTGGGTGACATGTGCTCGTCGCTGGTCAACGGTGCACATCGACTGCCGTCAGTTCACCGCGCTGTGGGGTTTGTCACCGAATGGCGGGATGCTCCATGTCGTCATCGAACGTCGACATCAGCTGATACGTCTTGGGGGAGCTGTTGCTCGAGCGTTGCTCTCAGTGGA
Source organism: Actinomycetota bacterium (assembly GCA_029978335.1). Taxonomy (GTDB): domain Bacteria; phylum Actinomycetota; class Acidimicrobiia; order Acidimicrobiales; family Ilumatobacteraceae; genus Casp-actino5. The sequence continues at coordinate 76,809 of JAPOJQ010000002.1, read as the reverse complement.
GATGGGGGAATACGCCGAGACCTCGTCTGCGGTCAAGAGCGAGGGGCCAGGGGTGACACCAGTGAGCAGGAGGGCGAGCACTGCGTTGCGGATCTCATCGACGGCCAGTCGACCAGTTGACTGATACCACTCGTTCATCGAGTAGATCATGCCCACCACGAGTCGCAGCATGAGTCGGGCATCAACATCTTGGCGAATGGCTCCGTCGGCGATGGCTGCGTCGAGTACGTCCTGGATGGCGCCGTCGTAGCTGCGGCGGCGTGCACGAACCTCTGAACTCAGCGGGTGATGCGCTTTCGGATGGAGGAAGTAGGCGATGTCAGGCATCCCTCGCAGGATCAACTCGACCTGCCGCCCGAGGACATGGGTGAGTCGTTCGAACGCGGTTCCCTCGAGTGCGCCGGGCTCCTGGAGCGACAGCCACAGCGGATCCATGACACGTTGAATCGCCAGGCGCAGAATCTCCTCCTTGCCACCGGCGACGTGGTAGTAGAGGGCGGCCTTCGTGACGCCGAGTCGGCTTGAGATCTGCTCCATGCTCGTGCCGTCGTATCCGAAGTCGTTGAAGAGCTCAAGGGCGATGGTCGTGATGACCTCAACGCCGAGGCCGGCACGCGTCCGAGCGAGTGCCTTGCGCGTCATGGTGAACCCGTCCAACTTCGATGGGGGCCGGCGCAGACCATTCGGCCAATGCGGCTGACGGCATCGTCGGTCATCGGTGAACAGCCGTTCAGGAAGGGCAGACAGTTCGGCCGCAGATGAGGCACCTCTGACCGATTGATCCTCATCTTGACAGGGTACACCGAGTCTGCCTAAATTCTACTAACCAGTCGGTAAGGGGAGTGATGAGCACATCAGAACGACTTTCAGAGCAGCCCTTGACCCTTCGTCAACGGGAGTTCGAGTGGGACTTCAAAAAGGGTGTCGAGGGTTACGAGTGTTGGGATGAAATTGTCATCGGCAAGTCCGCTGAGGCTCAGAACACGTTCGAGGTCAGAGTCGAGGACATTCTCGCCTTCAATCGTTCGTGTCTAGAGACGGATGCCGCCTCGAACGATCCGAACGACCCAGTTCCGCACCCGCTCTTCCTCGTGATGGTCAGTTTCTACTGCATCGGCACCGGGATCGGCAGTTGGATCCGCACACCTGGCGCGCGCAACCCGGGTCAACGGATCGAGATGTTCGAGGACTTCCGCCCTGGCGAGGTCATCACCGCCACCATCACGCACTATGACAAGTGGATCCGCCGCGACAAGCACTACATGATGGATCTCATCGAGCTGCGCAACCAGAACGGCGTGCTCAAGGCGCGTTGGTATGTACAGCTTCTGCTTCCGCCCACCCGCGATCTCATCGCCCAGTTCGCCAACGCCTGAGGAGAAACACCATGACCGAGTCGATATCTTTCAGCGAGCTTTCCATTGGAGACGAATTCCCTTCAATTACCGTCGAGGTCACCCAGGATGTCATCGACGTTGCGGCGCTCGCCCACCTCGACTTCAACCCAGTCCACACGGACATCGACTGGGCCGAGCGGGCACAGGTCTTTGGTACCCCCAAGACGGTCGCCCACGGCATGTTCACCATGTCGGGAATGACTTCGCTGGTCACTCGCCACTGGCGCGATCGCGGGGCCGTCATCGTCGGCATTGAGGCCAAGCTCACCCGGCCCGTGCCGGTCGGAACGTCGGTGACGACCACCGGACGAATCAAGGAGTTACACCCGCGCACGCCGGGTGAGCACGTCGTCGTCGTTGGTGTCGAGGCGATCGATCAGGATGGCCACACTGTCGGTGTCGGCGATGTCCGGGTCCGACTTGCGGGCTGACACCATGGACGACCTCGTCCTGTCCCGGACCGCCGTCGACCACACCACGATGGGCGGGATGCTGCGCTGGCAGGCGGTGCACCGCTCTGACGACGTCGCAGTGGTGAGTGGTGGCGTCGAGTACACATGGGCAGCGCTCAATGGGCACGTCAACCGCTGCGCTCATGCCCTTGTCGGACTCGGCTTGGGACGCGGCGGCAACGTAGCGGTGATGATGGCAAACAGCATCGACTATGTCGTGCTGTACTTCGCGGCTGCCAAAGTTGGAATCAGCGTCACGCCGATCAATACCCACTTCGCCGGTCGCGAGGTGGCCCACGTCGTCAACGACTCCGCCGCAGACCTCGTCCTGCACGACACCGCCAGATCAGAGGTTCTCGGCTCACTCCTGAACGACGGGTCACTCTCGTTGCCCGCCGAACGGATCCTGTTGTGGTCGGGGCCGGACTCGGCGTTTGGCACCTTGATGCGTCAGGCGGATAGCACCGAACCGCCGATCGTGACCACTGGCGATGAGACATTCTTCATCGGGTACACCTCGGGCACCACCGGGTTCCCCAAAGGGTGCGTGCAGACCCAGCACAAGTTCGTGGCCCACTACCGATTGTCGGCGACGCACTACGCGCACGGGCCCGGTGAGGTGATGCTGATCCCTGGACCGCTGTTCCACGAGGCACCGACGTTGTTCCTCATGGCGCACCTGTTCGCCGGAGGGAAGGTTGTGCTCATGTCCGCCTTTGATCCGCGCCAGACGCTGCACGACATTGAGTACCACCGCTGCACGTCAATTGGGTTCGCGGTACCGACGATGCTCGATCGAGTCAACGAGATTCAGGGAGTGTATGACACCACCTCGGTCCGTCAGATCACGACAGGCGGCGCGCCGCTGCACGGAACCACGATTGACGCGACTCTCGTGACATTCGCGAACGCAGAACTCCACGAGTTCTACGGAGCGACCGAGATCGGTCTTGCCACGACGGTGGCACATCGCGCCGAGGGTCGAGCGGGCAGCTGTGGTCGGGTATTCCCCGGTATCTCCGTTGCCATCTTCGACGATGCTGGTGATCCGGTGGGCACTGGTGAGCGCGGCCTTGTATACATCTCCCCGCTCCTGATGGAGGGCTACCTCAACAATGACGCGGCCACGGAGGCGAGCACCGTCGTCCACCAAGGAGTGCGCTGGTTCACGCTCGGTGATGTCGGCTTCATCGACGTGGACCGTTACCTCCACCTTGTTGATCGCAAGTCGCACATGATCATCAGTGGTGGCGAAAACGTGTATCCGGCCGAGGTCGAAGCTGCGTTAATGGCACACCCGGGTATCCGGGATGTTGCAGTCGTTGGTGCACTCGACGAGCGGTGGGGTGAGACTGTCGTCGCTGTAATCGTCGCCGATGACCCGGCCCCCTCACTCGAAGAGATCCGCCAGTTCCTCGATGGGCGTTTGGCCAAGTACAAGTGGCCGCGACGGCTCGAGCGGATCGCCGAACTTCCCCGGACGCCGTCGGGCAAAGTGCAGAAGCACCGAATCGTGCTGTCGCTGCCGGAAGTGTGATGCTGGCCCACATGGGCTGGGACCAGGCCTCCGAAGTGCGACGCATGATCGCATGCTCAGGTCGGAGTGATCACACGTCGATTGAGCCAGGCGTGATGCGTTGCCGGGGTAGGGTGCGATCGAAGTCCGATGCTCGGTGAGCAATGGAGGTGGATGGCGATGATGTGGGGTCTTCTCATTGCGATGGTCGGCGTGTTGTTCGTTTGGTGGGGCCGTTCCAGGTCGGAGTTCGTCGTCTACCGACTCTTGGTTGCTCGCTCCCGGGTCCTTTGGGGGTCGGGTGATCGGGTGCACGGCTTCTACCAGGGTGCCGGAGTCGCCATGGTGGTCTTCGGCGCGGTACTGGCAACCGTCGTCTGACCATTGCTGGACACGTCCCGATGTGGCGATTTCTACGAGTGGGGGACCCGCATTTCTACGAGTCCCCCTTGGTGGAGCTGGGGGGAATCGAACCCCCGTCCATCAGCCCGTGAACGGACCCGATACGACCATCCCCGGCTTCAAGCCTGACGCTGGCTTATCGGCGGGTCGACTGACTTACGTCAACGCCAAGTCTTTCCTCGGAGTCAGTGGTCTTTCCCACCGCCAACTGTCTTTCCCGTCGTCATCCCCCGCTTCTGTTGCCGGGCTGCGGTGGATCGGCCCCGTGCGCCATTTCTGGTCACGATGTCTCTTCACTCACCTGAGATCAGGCGGCGAGAGCGAACTGCTCATCGGCAATTCTTTGTGGTGCCCCGTTTTGCGAGTCTGAGCAACTCGGGTCGCAGATTCGCCCAAGCGATACTGACGTCGAAACCGGTCAGCCCCGTGTGAACGCTTCCGCCAAGCATTTCTGCTTGTCGTGTTATGTGAACGTCAACATACCCGAGATGTGTGACATTCCGGGGCGTAGTCGCAGACCAGCGAATGTCTCTATACCTTTCGTGGCCATGGCATCGATCCGACCGTCGACGAACGCTGACCTCCGTCAACTCGCTCTCACCGGTTGGCGGGCCTTTGCCGACGATCCGGTCGTGCGATGGTTCTTCCCTGACGACGACGACTACCACGCTGTCGGACAGGAGATGTTCGGTTGGGTCTTGCGTCGTGGCCATGCACTCAGCACGCTGTGGTGTACCGACGATGGGGTGGCCTTCGCCCGATGGACACCGCCCGGTCGACCCGAGGCCGATCCTGACGCCATCGGTCCCGAAGATGATCGTCCTGATCCCGGCTGGCGAACCCAGCGATACCTCGCCTACGGGCAATCCTCCGAGGCCAACACGCCACCTGAGCCGCACTGGTATCTCAACATGTTGGCGACCCATCCCGACTGGCAGCGCCGAGGTTTCGGAGCGGCGCTTATGGGGACGGTGTTCGCCCTCGCCGACGACGAGGGTGTGGGCTGTTATCTCGAGACGGAAACCGAGGAGAACGTGGCGTACTACCGGCGTCACGGTTTTGAGGTGCGGACCGAGTGGGACCTACGCACCGACAACGACGTTGATCGCTCGCATGGCCCGCACCAGTGGGGCATGTGGCGGGCGCCTCGCTAAACCGGCGGGGTCGCCCTACGACGAGTATTTGTTGCGACGCCCGAGTTCACGCTCAATATCGCGTTTGGCGTCGCGCTCGGCGATGGCCTGGCGTTTATCGCCCTTCGTTCGGCCCTTACCGATGCCGAGCTCTACTTTCACTCGACCGTCCTTGAAATACATCGAGAGCGGAACGAGCGAGACCCGCTCACGATCGATGCGATCGGCGAGCCGCTTGATCTCGGCCCGATGCATCAACAATTTGCGCGGTCGGTCTTGTTCGTGGGCACCAAAACCAATCGCGAATCCGTAGGGGGCGATGTTGACGCCTTCAAGCCAAAGTTCACCGTCACGAATTCGGGCATAGCCATCACCGATTTGCACCTGTGCTTCACGGAGGCTCTTGACCTCGCTACCGAACAGCACAATGCCAGCCTCCACCGTGTCGGTGATGGAGTAGTCGTGACGCGCCTTGCGGTTGCTGGCGATGAGCTTGGTGCCCGGTGGGGACATGGGCGGTTGAGGCTAGCGAGATCGTGCCGGTGGTGCTGTCGGGCGACGGTGTGCCGCTCGACGTCGGACGCTCACGACGGCTCGCCACGCCAGCCCAACGGTCGGCACTTGCTGCGGTGTATGCGACCTGTGCCATCAAACGATGTGATGTGCCCTTTGACCGCTGCGAAATCCATCACGTGATCCCGTGGGAGGTCGGTGGCCGCACCGACCTTTCGGTGCTGGTACCGCTGTGTTCGCACGACCATCACGAAGTGCGCCGACGTGACTCGACGCTCACGATCGATGCGGAACGCACGTTGACCGTAACCGAGGTTGACGGAACGACTACACGCCATCGGCCAGATCGTCGGTCCCCCCGCTCCGCAGATGACGACGATTCGTCAGGGGAGCGGTGATGTCAGGAAATCCTGGCGAAGGCAGTACAGGGCACCGACAAGAGTGTCACACCCCATACGTACGTTCGACGCCATGGCAACCGCATCGCACATCACACCTGGCTCGCACCTCCGACTAGTTCACCGAATTGAAGGGAGTCCCCACATGTCGAACGCCGCTGCGCATCATCCAAGCCGCTATCCGCATGCCTCTACCGAGGTGAGTGCACACCCGTCACGTGGTCGGCTGCCTCGCATGGCAATCGATGACCTCGACGCCGAACATCGATTGCTGGAAGCGATCGCACGTCGCAACGACGGTACGGGTGAGGACCAGTGCCGCATGTTGACCATCTGGGCGCGGGGACTACTCGCTGATGGCCGGGTGCTGTGGTCAGGAAGTGAGGCAACGTGGGGTGTGATCGAACCGGTACTCGCAGAGTTGCTCGGCTGGGATGCGACCAGCCCCCGACCGGTGCGAGCTGAAGTCCATTCCGAGTGTGGTCGACATGAGGTGCTCGCCGTGCAATCGCTCCGCCCGGTTGGGGCGGCATGACGGCTGCCGGCAACTAACGTTGCAGCCGTGCTCCAACTCCGCAGATCGGCCTTCGACAGGATCGTTGATCTCGCAGTTCGGGAGTATCCGCTCGAAGCCTGCGGGTTGATCTCCGCCTCGAGTGGGGCGCTCGACGTGGCGACGGAATTCCATCCCTGCACGAACGTGGCGGCATCTGCTCGGATTTACGCGCTTGATCCGCTCGAGCACATGCGCATCGAGCGGAGCGTGGACGACAATGATGGCGACATCATCGGCGTAGTGCACAGCCACACCCATTCGGAGCCCTATCCGAGTCCGACCGACGTACAGCAAGCCCCAGATCCGGGCTGGCACTACGTGATCGTGTCACTCAAACGCGAAGCCCCCGAACTTCGGAGCTACCGCATCATCGATGGCGACATCGCCGAAGAACCGGTCACGCTCATCGACTGACGACAACGTCGTCTCGCGATGCAGCCCCGAGCGCATCTGGCACCATCAGCATCGTCACTGGTCAATCACGGTGATCGACGGCTCCGGCCGCTCGCCGGGTAACCCCTCACCCGTCGGCCAGCCGAGATAGATCATTCCAATGATCCGAGTTGCTGGCTCGAACCCGCACAACTCGAGCGTGTGAGCACCATCAATCACTGGCGCCGTTGACCAGAACGAGGCCAAGCCGAGTGCCGTGGCCCCGAGCAGCAGATTCTGGATACCGGCCGAAACGGCATCGCGATTCTCATCGTGGAAGGTCGGATGCTGATCGGGTGCTGATCCAACCACGAGCACCACCGGTGTGCGGGCGTACTTGCGCCGCACCTTTCCAATCTTGATCTCGTCGTCAGAGCCCTGAGCGATGAGGTCGAGAGCTGCGGCCTCGCCGAGGCGAAGGCGCCCTTCGCCGGTCATCACGGCAAACCGCCATGGCCACGTCCGCTTGTGGTTTGGCGCCCACATCACGAGCGAGCACAACGACTCGATGATGTCGCTACCGACGGGTCGGTCCCGATCAACCAACATGTTGGTCCGGCGCTCACGAATGATGCGCTCAACGACGGCGAAGTCGTTCACGTCGACCACCGATCCATCCTCGTTCGCAAGGCGTTCCATTCGATGAGTGTGCCAGCAGTCAACGCCTGGTGCATCGCCGGTCGATGAATGCCGCTCGTGTCATGATCCCGAGGTGCCGCCAGGTCCAGATCGTCGTTGGGCGTTTGCCGCAGTCGTTGGCGCATCGATGTTGTTTGGCACCACCGGTACCGCCACCGCCCTCGGTCCCGAGGCCGCAACCCCATGGGGGATTGGCACCCTTCGCATTGTCATCGGCGCGGCGGCGCTGTGGGCATTGGCGCGTACGCGGCCCCGCATCGCGCCACTTCGCCGACAACAACGCACGGTCTTGCTGCTCGGTGGGCTCGGCGTCGCGGCATATCAGCCGGGCTTCTTTCTCGGAACTGACCGTCTCGGTGTTGCACTTGGCACGATGATTGCGCTCACCACCGGACCCATTGCCGCTGGCTGCATCGATGGGGTGCTCAGCCGGCAGCTCCCATCTCGATCATGGGTAACCGGCACGATCGTCATGGTTGGCGGAGTGATCTTGTTGTTGTGGGGAGGCCCCGACATCGCAGGCGTCGCACTCGATCCCGTTGGTGTGATGGGCTCAGCGATCGCTGGACTCGGGTACGCCGTCTATGCGGTCATGGCTCGGCAGGCAGTCCTGAGCGGTGTTGAGTCGACCACGGCGCTCGCATGGGAGCACACGGTCGGTGCCGTGCTGCTCATACCAGCGCTGTTCATGGTTCCGCTCGGATGGGCAGCCGATCCAGATGGCATCGCGATGTTGTTGCATCTCGGCGTGTTGACCGTCGGCGTTGCCTACCTGCTCTACGGCATCGGGTTGCGCACGCTCGACTCATCGACGGCGGTGAGCATCACCTTGGTTGAACCGCTCACGGCGACATTGCTCGCTGTGACTGTGCTCGACGAAGCACTCAACACGCGTGGCTGGGTTGGCGCGGTCATCGTGCTGATCGGTCTCGGTGTGATCGGGCGGAACGCCCGCGCGGCCACCGCGTGATCATCGCGATCAACGTGGGAGTCGACGCGGAGCGACTCAGGCCGCCCGGTGGGCTCGGGCAGCGAGCACACCCAACATCACGAAGACTGAACCCGATACCCATCGGCGCACGATGTTGAGCGACTGACCCTTCAGCAAGAGCGACCGCAGCGTGCTCGTCGCCAATGCCCACGTCGAATCAGTCAGGCAACCGAGCAGCACGAACACGATGCCCAAGATGAGCACTTGGCTCCATGCGGCGCCCCGAGCGGGCTCGACGAACTGCGGTAGGTAGGACAAGAAGAACAACGCCACCTTCGGGTTGAGCGTGTTGACCACGACGCCTTGAGCGAAGGCCCGCCGTCGTGACACGTGATCCACCGATACTTCGAGGGCTCCGGGCTGGCGGATCAAGGTGAGCAGACCGACACCGATGAGATAGATCGCGCCGGCCCATTTCACGATGTTGAACGCCATCGCTGACGTCGCGATGATGGCCGAAAGCCCAGCAGTCGCGGCAAGCGCGTGCATCAGATTGCCAACTTCAAGTCCGCCCACCGAGGCAAGCGCCACTGCGCGACCATCTGACACCGAACGGTTCACGATGTAGATCACGGCCGGCCCAGGAATGATGAGCAAGACCACCGAAGCAAGTGCAAACGCAAAGAGGGAGTCGACGGCAGGCACGAAGCGTGATGCTACTGGCGCACCCAACACGACGATGGTCTCGTCGAGGCGACGTTGACACGGATCGTCGTATCAACGCGCCTGATGCGTCGTGTGGCGATGCGATCGTCACGATCCGCCGCTTGCTGTCGTTGCAAGGCGACCTGACACGATGTCATCGATGTCATCCACTTCGAGCGCAGGCAGAGATCCCATCGAGACGATCCGGCTTCAAGGGTCAGGGTTGACGCTCGCGGCCGATGTCTGGGGCGAGCCCGATCATCCGCCGGTGGTACTGCTCCACGGAGGCGGCCAGACTCGGCATGCATGGGGCGGCGCCGGAGCCGTGTTCGCTCGTGCGGGCTATCGATCGGTGTCGGTCGATCTGCGTGGCCATAGCGATAGCGATTGGTCACCGGATGGCAACTATGACCTCCAGCGATTCGCCGACGATGTGATCGAAGTAGCTCGGTCGTTCGATCGTCTGCCGGCGTTGGTTGGAGCATCGCTCGGTGGGTTGGCGTCAATGTTGGCGCTCGCCACCGTCGCAGCGACCGGGGACGCCCCGTTGGCGAGTTGCCTTGTGCTCGTCGACGTGGCGCCGCGAGTTGAGGACGAGGGCCGCATCAAGATTCAAGAGTTCATGCGCTCAGGTATGCGCGGATTCGATTCGCTTGACGAAGCGGCCGATTCGATCGCCGCATATAACCCGCACCGACCGCGGCCAAAGGACCCATCAGGACTTCGGAAAAATCTGCGCGAACGAGGTGATGGTCGCTGGTACTGGCATTGGGACCCGCGGTTCATTTCGGGACGATCGGGCGTTGACGGTCAACGAGGGCGAGTGAATCATGAGCGAATGCAGCGATCGGCTCGAACGATCACGATTCCAACGTTGCTCGTGCGCGGTCGTATGAGCGACATCGTCAGTGACGAAAGTGTGCGCGAACTGCGCGAACTCGTGCCGCATGCCGAAATCGTCGATGTCGCAGGTGCCGGACACATGGTGGCTGGAGACCGCAATGACGCGTTCAATCAAGCCGTGATCGATTTCGTTACCCGCGAGATGCCGAACGACTGAGTGTCGGCGCGCCCCGGGTCGCAATGACGACCGAGGCGATGACGATGAGGCCACCGACGATGGTTCGTCCGGTTGGAACTTCGGCAAACGCCATCCATGCCCAGACGGTTGCTGCGACCGTCTCTACGGGAGCGAACACGGCCACTTCAGCGGCGGGGGCATACCTCGGCGCCGACGAGTAGAGCATGCGGCCAGCCGGATTGGCAACGAGCCCCATGATGCCGCCGGCGATGATCGCCCGAGCATCGAGCGCCGACCAGTCGACGAGGGGAGCGGTGCCGATGGCCATCACCATGGAGCCGGCAGCGAGCGTGATCGGACGATCAAGAGTGGGATAACGACGCCAACCGATGATCGACAAGGCGAAGCAGACGATCGCACCGACAGCGAGGAGGTCACCATCGAGTCGCGGCGTGCCGAGCGAACCCGACATCACCGCTGCGATACCGATGGTCGTGAGGGCAACGGCAAATTGCACCGGCTTCCTCGGCCGTTCGTTCAGCACCAGCGCTCCAGCGATCGCTGCCATGAGCGGCGCGCCGGCAACGATGACGACAACATTTGACACGCTCGAGCGAGTCACGGCGACGATGAACGCAAGTTGGGTTGCGGCGCTCAACAGCGCCACCACGATGAGCGCCGTTGGATGCAGCAGGATCCGTTGGCGTAACTCGGCGCCGCTTCGGGCGGAGATCACAGCAGCGATACCGAGCGTCAACGTTGACCCGACTGCCATCAAGAATGCCATCGTCGCACCGGGCGCCTGACCGAGTCGGACGAAGTACGAGTCCGTCGAGACGAGCAACATGCCGCCGGCTGCCAAGGCCCACCCCACCCGTCGCTTGCCGATCGGATCTGGGGTCAGATGGGTCATGGATACCGGTTCAGTCGTTGGCGTGCAGTGTCTCGTTGAGGGCACCCCAAGCGCCAGTGCGTTGACGGCAGATGACCTGACCCGTCCGGCCATCGCGCAAGAACATCAGACCCGAACGGCCCGAGAGCGCTGCGGCCTTGACGACCTCGCCGTCGGGGGTCAGCACGGGTGTGCTGGCGGTGACGTACAACCCGGCTTCCACCACGCAGTCATCACCCAAGCTGATGCCGATACCTGAGTTCGCTCCAAGTAGGCATCGCTGGCCGACGGTGATCTGCGCGGTGCCACCGCCCGACAAGGTGCCCATAATCGACGCGCCACCACCGACGTCGGAACCGTCGCCAACGATGACGCCAGCAGAGATGCGGCCTTCGACCATCGAGGCGCCAAGTGTGCCGGCGTTGAAGTTGCAGAAACCCTCGTGCATCACGGTGGTTCCCTCGGCGAGGTGAGCGCCGAGTCGGACTCGAGATGCATCGGCGATGCGCACCCCTGACGGCACCACATAGTCGGTCATCCGTGGGAACTTGTCGACGCCGTTCACCGTCACGTGCTGTCCGGTGGCGCGTGCACGCAGCCGCGTGGCGTCGAGTTCGGCGATCGCCACGGGGCCGAGGCTCGTCCATGCGACGTTCGTCAGTGTGCCAAAGAGTCCATCGAGGTTGAGCGTTCTCGGTGCGGCGAGACGATGGGAGAGCAGATGCAGTCGCAAATATGCATCGGCAACTGATGCCGCAGGTTGATCGACGTCAATGGTCAAGCGAATCGGTTCAACGGTGACATGACGAACCTCGTCGCGCCGTGGGCGTTCACCGGCAAGGCCATCGTCGCCACCTTCACCCCAGCCGAGCCACGGGAACCAGGCGTCGAGCACGACCCCATCGGCGTCGATGGTGGTCCATCCCGCTCCCCACGCCATGCGAGTTGTGAGGGTCATGTCGGGTGCAGCAGCGGTCGTGGTCATCACATCACCTCGGGTCGCAGCGTTGGGAACAGAATCACTTCGCGGATCGAGTCGACACCAGCGAGCAGCATCGCAAGTCGGTCCATGCCAACGCCCAAGCCGCCGGTCGGAGGCATGCCGTATTCGAGCGCACGGAGGTAGTCCTCGTCGACGGTGCCACGTTCTGCATCGCCAGCCTCTTTCGCCGCTTGCTCAGCTTCGAATCGGGACCGCTGCTCGATGGGGTCATTGAGCTCGGAGTAGCCGTTGGCGAGCTCACGCGAATCGACGAACAACTCGAATCGTTCCGTGAGGTGTGGGTCATCGCGATGGACGCGTGCCAGCGGTGAAATATCGACCGGATGCCCAGTGACGAAGGTGGGTCGCACCAGGTCCTTTTCGCAATGCGCTTCAAACACTTCTTCGATGATCTTGCCTGGGGCCCAATGCGGTGCCACCGAAACGCCATGATCGCGAGCGATCGCAGCCAACGCATCGACGGGCATCGACGGATGAAGCTCGGCGCCGACCGCCTCGCTGGCGGCATCGATCATTCGCACCCGTGGCCAAGGATCTGCGAGATCGACCGACGTTCCACGAATCGTGAGCACCGTCGTGCCAAGCGCATCACGCGCTGCGTTCGTGATCAGCAACTCGGTGATGTCCATCACATCGTTCCAGTCGGCGAACGCTTGATAGAGCTCCATCATCGTGAACTCAGGGTTGTGGCGGGTCGAAATTCCCTCATTGCGGAAGATGCGCCCAATCTCATAGACGCGCTCCATGCCGCCGACGATGAGTCGCTTGAGGTGCAACTCGAGTGCGATCCGCAAGTACAACTGCATGTCTAAGGCGTTGTGGTGGGTCACGAACGGGCGAGCATGGGCGCCACCGGCTTCGACGTGGAGCACCGGCGTCTCCACTTCGATGAAGCCGGCATCGGCGAGTGTCCGTCGGAAACTCGAAATGATCGCGTGACGCACCTCGAAATGCCGTCGGGCCTCCGCGTTAACGATGAGATCGGCGTAGCGCTGACGAAAGCGGGTGTCGGTATCGGTGAGGCCATGCCACTTGTCGGGAAGGGGGCGCACCGCTTTGGACAGCAACGTTGCCGCATCGACCTTGATGGAGAGTTCGCCCTTGCGGGTGGTCATGACGGTGCCGGTGACACCGACCCAGTCACCGAGGTCGAGTGCTTTGACGTCGGCAAAGCCCTCGTCGCCGATGACGGCCTTGGAGATGAAAAGTTGCACCTCGCCGCCACGGTCCTGCACGGTGGCGAAGATCAGCTTGCCCGAGTCGCGCAGCAACATGATGCGACCAGCGATCGACACCCGATCATCAGTTTCGGTGCCGGCCTCGAGGTTGCCCCAGGCTGAGCGGACATCGCCGAGGTCGTGGGTCCGATCGAAGCGATAGGGATATGGCTCGGTTCCGGAGGGGCGCAAACTCGCCACATGGTTGAGACGCCGCTCGCGTTCGGCGGCGAGACCGCTGCCGGTGAGGCCCGCGTCGATGCTGGTCGCTTCGCTGCCGGCCTGTTCGTCCGGTGCAGGAATTTCGCTCGTTGGTGCTCCGTCGTCCACGATCACAGCACGGTAGCGGGCGTGACGCTCGAGACGGCCGACCACGACCACCGGTAGCCTCAACTCCGTGGCACTCCACTTCGTGATCATCGGCGGTGGACCCGCTGGCAACCAGGCAGCGACCTACGCGGCTCGTCTCGGCGCCAAGGTCACCATGATCGAACGCGACATCGTCGGTGGGGCAGCGCATCTGCTCGACTGCATTCCATCGAAGACGATGATCGCGACCGGCGGCGCGATTTCGTTCTCACATCGCATCGGCGGAATGGGACTCGTCGAAGCACCGCCCGAGGTCGACATCGAATCGCTCGTGCGACGCATCGACGGCATCAAAGAGCACATGCGAACTGACACCACTGAGTTGCTTCGAAGCCAAGGCGTCGAGATCGTGATGGGCTCGGCCCGATTCACCGGCACGCACACGATTGCGGTTGACACCGCAGAGGGCACCCGCACGATCAACTTCGACGCTGCGCTGATTGCGACGGGCACGCGGCCCCGAATTCCCGACTGGTGCCAACCTGACGGCGAACACATTCTGACGACGCGCGATTGCTATCCGCCCAAGGTGTTCCCTGAGAGTGTGACCGTGATTGGATCGGGCGTGACGGGCGTCGAATTTGTGCACATGTTTGCATCGTTTGGGGCCAAGGTTTCGCTCGTTGTGAGTCGTCAGCAGGTGTTGCCGGGTAAGGATCCTGAGGCGGCCGCAATTCTCGAAGACGACTTTCTTTCACGTGGCGTCCGACTCTTAAAGGGAGCTCGTGCGACATCGATCGAACGAGTCGAGAGCGAGGATGGAATGCCGCGCGTCGTCGTTCGTTGTGACGATGGCCGAGTGGTCGAGAGTTCACATGCGGTGTTGGCGATCGGTTCGGTGCCCAACACCGACACGCTCGATCTCGCTGCTGCCGGCGTCGAAGCCGACAACGGCGGTTATGTGACGATCAATCACCACTGCGTGACGAACCAGCCGCACATTTATGCCGCAGGTGACGTGAGCGGCAAGTTGCCGCTGTCATCAGTGGCGTCGGTGCAAGGCCGCAAGGTTGCCGAGCACGTGATGGGCTTGCATACGGTCGAGCATCGGCACCTCGACTACGACAAGGCGGCCTCTGCGATCTTCACCGAGCCTGAGATTGCCGACGTCGGACTCGCCGAAGCCGAAGCATTTGCGCTGGGCCGCAAGATACGCGTGACCAAAGTGCCGTTCGCCACCACGCCGAAGGCTCTGATCAACAATGATCCCCGCGGGTTCGTGAAGATCGTGTCGGATCCGGCAACGGGCGTCGTGCTTGGTGGCTCAATCGTCGGTCAGCATGCAGCCGAATTGATTTCGGTCATCGCGCTGGCCGTGACTGCCAATTTGACGGTCACCGACATTGTCGAGAGTTTGCTCGTGCATCCAGCGCTCGCCGAAGCGTTGGCGCAGGCTGCCGAGTAATCGTCAGCCCAGCGCGCTCTCAGCTATCGGGAGTGATCACCACGACGGTGTCGCCACCGCCGACGGTGTCACCGGCTGCAACCTTGACCTCAGCGACGGTTCCTGAGACATCAGCATTGATCTGATTCTCCATCTTCATCGCCTCGAGGACGACGACGGACTGGCCGGCGTCAACGTGCTGACCGACCTCGACGAGCACCTTGACGATGGTGCCCTGCATCGGCACCGTGATCGTGCCGTTGCCGCCGCCCGCCGCGCCGCCACCGCCCGCTGCACGGCGAGGCTTCTTCGCAGCTGCAGTTGCCGGGGCAGTGCCTGCGGATTCGGGCACCCACATCTTCACATCGAAGCGCTTGCCGTTGACCTCGACGGTCGTGCGACGTTGGACGAGGGGCTCGTTCTCGTCGGCGGGGGGAGCGGCAGCAACGCCGCCAACGCCAGAGAGGTCGAGCGTCTGCTCCACCCATTTCGTCGAGTGCTCCACCGCTGCAAAATCCGAATGACGCAAGATGGCGAGGTCAGCGGGAATCGTGGTGGCGATGCCCGTCACTTCCATCTCTTCAAGGGCGGTGATGGTTCGAGCGATCGCCGTGGCGCGATCCTTGCCCCACACGATGAGCTTGCCGACGAGGTTGTCGTAGTACTGGCTGATCTCGTCACCCGACTCGTAACCCGTGTCAAAACGCACGCCGAAACCACTCGGCGTGCGCAAGGTGGTGATCGGACCAGGTGACGGAAGGAACTTGCCGCCGGCTGGGTCTTCTGCGTTGATGCGAACTTCGATGCCGGCGCCTTGGCGACGTGCGGCGACCTCTTCTTGCGTCATCGGCAATGCTTCGCCGGCTGCGACCCGAATCTGCCATTCGACGAGATCGATGCCAGTGATCACCTCAGTGACCGGATGCTCGACTTGGAGTCGGGTATTCATCTCAAGGAAGAAGAAATCGCCGTCCTGGTAGATGAACTCGACGGTGCCCGCGTTGTAATAGCCGACGGCCTTGGCAGCCTTAACCGCTGCTTCGCCCATGGCGGCTTCGACGCCGTCGGGCAAGCCGGGGGCCGGAGCCTCTTCGATGAGTTTCTGGTGGCGGCGTTGAGCCGAGCAGTCACGGGTCGACACCCAGACGACATTGCCGTGGGTATCGCCGACCAACTGCACTTCAACGTGGCGCGGCCACGTGAGATACCGCTCGACATAGACCTCATCGCGCCCGAAGAACGCCTTGGCTTCACGTTGGGCGCTCGCCATGGCGTCGTCGACTTCATCCGCGGAGTTGACGACCTTCATGCCGCGTCCGCCGCCGCCGAACGCCGCCTTGATACAGACCGGCCAACCGTGCTCGTTGCCGAAGGCGCGGATCTCATCGGGCCCTTGGGCGAATTCTGTCGTGCCGGGCACGATCGGCGCGCCACCGCGTTGCGCGGCAATTCGTGATGAGACCTTGTCGCCCATTTCATCGATCGCTTCGGGCGGCGGCCCAATCCAAGTGACGCCCATGCCGGTGATCGCTCGGGCGAAGTCGGCGTTCTCAGAAAAGAACCCGTAGCCCGGATGCACCGCATCGGCGCCTGACTGGCGAATTGCATCGAGGATGGCCTCGGTATTGAGGTAACTCTCAGCTGCGGTCTGGCCTCCAAGGGCGTATGCCTCGTCCGCGAGACGCACATGGAGGGCGTTGCGGTCGAGTTCGGAGTAGACGGCCACCGTGGCGATGCCCATCTCTCGGGCGGCGCGAATGACACGGACGGCGATCTCGCCGCGGTTTGCGATCAGGATCTTCTGGAGCACGGATGACAATGTAGGCGAGGTGACGCTCGGTGAGCATCCTCCGGAACGGTCGACGGTCGACCTCGCCCCCAATTGGGTGGTGTGGCATGTGCCGACGGTCGACAGCACGAATGATCGATTGGCGAGCGAAGTACGGGCCGATCCCAGCATCCGAAGGACCGTGCTCGTCGCTGATCATCAGTCCGCAGGCCGTGGTCGCCTCGGCCGTCGATGGGAAGCGCCCCCGGCCGCCAACCTGTTGTGCTCGCTCGTACTCGATGCCGGCGATGATCCTCAGCGTGCGCAGCACATGGTGGCACTCGCGCTGCTCGCTGCAGCGAAAACCCTTGTCGGCGCAAATCTGGTGCTGAAGTGGCCAAACGATGTGATCGTCGTTGACTCGGGTGGCTCCTGGCGCAAAGTCGCCGGCATGTTGTCGGCGCGAGCGGTGCCGGCGACGGTCATCGTCGGCATCGGTGTGAACCTCGCTTGGGCCCCCGACGGCGGGGCACGGGTCGTCGGGCCTGCGGGTGAACCTCCGGATCGCTGGGAACTACTGCGGGCAATGCTGACCGAGATCGACCAGCTCGAGTCGTCGGGCTCGGATGTGGTGTTCGCTCGCTACCGGTCAGCACTCGACACGATTGGGCGTCGAGTGCGAGTCGAGTTGCCCGGTGATGGCGTGGTTGTGGGCCGGGCGGTCGACGTTGAGCCATCGGGTGAATTGCGGATCATCGATGCATGCGCGCTGACCCATCGCATCGGCGTCGGCGATGTGGTGCATCTACGCGACGCATGACGGTTGGGTGCTCGGCGCCGCAACTAGCGTGACGCCGTGCCCCGCTGGTTGCTTCGCTCCCCATTGCCGACGATGGCCGTCGTTGCCCTCGTCGTCGCTCTTGCGGCGATCTATGGACTGACGTCGGCGACCGATGCGCGCGTTGCTGAAGTTGAGCGCGTTGACGGGCTGACGGGCTTGCTCGCAGGTTCGCTCGATGCTGATGGCAACCCCATCGATGCTCAGGGCAACATCTTGGATGATCCTGTGGACTTGCCATCACAGAACTACCTGCTGGTCGGGTCTGACACCCGTGAAGGCATTAGCGCCGATGATCCCGACTTTGGGGTGATCGGCGATACCGGTGTGGTGCAGGGTCGACGGGCCGACACGATCATGGTGCTGCGCCGTGAACGCGATGGCGGAGCATCGCTCGTCAGCCTCCCTCGGGACCTCTGGCTCGAAATTCCCGGCACCGGCGGGAGCAATCGCATCAACGCCGCCTACAACGGTGGAGCGGATCGCCTCGTCGCCACGGTGACACAGACGTTGGGCATTCCGATCGACCATTACATCGAGGTCAACTTCGTCGGTTTTCGCGACATCGTCAACGAGCTCGGTGGTGTCACCGTGTGCTTCCCGTATCCGACGCGTGATCCAAAGACCGGCCTCGATCAGCCGGCCGGATGCAATGTGCTCGATGGGCTCCAAGGCCTCGCCTATGCGCGCAGCCGTTCGTATCAAGAGTTCCGCGAAGGCGACTGGCGGACTGATCCAACGGCAGACCTCGGACGCACCAAACGCCAGCAGGCATTTATCCGTGCGGCAGCTGACGCGGCGATTGCCCGTCTCACCGATCAGCCGTTCGCCTCAGGCGCGTTGATCCAGGCGGTTGCGGCCTCGGTGCGCGTCGACGAACTGCTCGATCCATTCCTGCAAGCGGCAGCGCTCAAGCAGGCCTATGACGGTGCCGGCCTCACGACGTATTCGTTGCCGGTCTACGGCGACACGGTGGGCAATGCGTCGGTGTTGCGATTGGGTGAAGGATCAGGCGAGATCCTTGATTACTTCCGCGGTATCGGCCCGGCGCCGACCACTGACTGATCGAACACGTCGATCATGAGTGCCCAGTAGGCTCGCCGTTCGTGAAGGCGCTCATCCTGGCTGGCGGTGCTGGCACTCGACTCCGGCCGATTACTCATACCCGGGCAAAACAGTTGGTCCCGGTTGCCAATAAGCCGATTCTGTTCTACGGCATTGAGGCAATGGTGGCTGCGGGAATTACCGAAATCGGTGTGATCGTTGGCGATACCCGCGACGAGGTGATGGGTGCTCTCGGCGATGGTTCACAGTTCCGTGCGGCGATTTCGTATATCCCGCAGGATGAACCGCTTGGTCTCGCTCATTGCGTGTTGATTGCTCGTGAGTTCCTCGGTGACGACGACTTCGTCATGTATCTCGGCGACAACCTGTTGGAACAAGATCTCGCCGCGTTCACCGCAGCGTTCGAGCAGGCTCGTGCCGGCTCGACTCCTCCGGATGCACAGATTCTGCTCAAGCAAGTTCCCGATCCACATCGCTTCGGAATTGCGGTGCTCGACGATGCCGGTGATGTGGTGACGCTCGTCGAAAAGCCGGCCGATCCCCCGTCCGACTTGGCGTTGGTGGGTGTGTATTTGTTCGACGCGTCGATTCATGAGGCGGTGGCATCGATTGCGCCGTCGCCGCGTGGTGAGTTGGAGATCACCGATGCGATTCAGTGGTTGGTCGATCAAGGCCGTCGGGTGCGCTGCGAACTCTTGACCGGTTGGTGGATCGATACCGGCAAGTTGACGCCCTTGCTCGAAGCCAATCGTCTGTTGTTGGAGCGCATTGATACGCACATCGCAGGATCGGTGGACGCTGCATCGGTGATCGATGGTCGTGTGCAGGTGGCTGAGGGCGCTCAGATCATCAATTCGACGATTCGTGGCCCGGTGTCGATTGGCCCGGGCGCCGTGATCGAAGATTCGTTCATCGGACCGTTCTCTGCGGTCGGTGCGCGTTGTCGGGTATCGCAATCCGAGATTGAGCACTCGGTGTTGATGGATGATTCCTCGGTCATCGAGATTCCCCGTCTGGAAGATTCGTTGATCGGTTCGTTTGCTGAAGTCAGCCGCACCCGTCGCAAGCCGCGTTCGTTGCGGCTGATGGTGGGCGATCACTGTCAGATCGATATTGAGTGAGCGAACTCGTCGGAGGGGAATGACATGCCTGATGTGCTGAAACTGGTGGACGCTGTTGGCGTCGACATTGCGGGGGCCTATGTCGTGCAGCCAACGGCGCACGGCGATGAACGCGGTCTGTTCATCGAGACGTATCGGCGTGAATGGATCCCTGGTGCCCGCGAGATGATCCAGTCGAATCGTTCGAATAAGCAGGCTGGGGCGCTCGTGGGCCTGCATTATCACCTGCATCAGGCCGACTATTGGTACGTGCCCGTCGGCACGATCCGGGTGGTGCTGCACGACCTTCGTGAAGGCGGCCCGACCGATGGGGCCACGGCGTGTTTCGACATCTCAGGTGAGAACCATTGGGGCGTGTACATCCCGCCGGGCATTGCCCATGGATTCTCGGCAGTGACCGACGTGGTGATGACGTATCTCGTCGACGGCTACTACAACCCGGCTGACGAGCTCGGTGTGGCGTGGGATGACCCGGTCATTGGCGCCGATTGGGTGGTGTCCGATCCGATCGTGTCCCAGCGCGATCAGACGAATCCGATTCGGGCCGAACTGCCCGCAGGCCGTCGGCCGTATTGGCCGATGCGTACCTGAATCCACGACAGGTCGAGGAGGCTCAAGTGAAGTATTTCGTGACCGGCGCCGCCGGGTTCATTGGTTCGAACTACGTGCGATGGCTGCTTGCCAACAGCGATCACTCGGTGACGGTATTCGACAAGCTCACCTATGCGGGCAACCTCGAGAACATTCGTGATCTTGTCGAGGATCCGAACGGTCGTTGTCGATTCGTCCAGGGCGACATCTGCGACCGTGACGCAGTTGAAGCGCACCTTCCCGGCCACGACATCGTCGTGCACTTTGCCGCCGAGAGTCATGTTGATCGCTCGATCGAGGATCCCTATGCCTTCGTGCACACCAATGTCTTTGGTACCAACGTGTTGTGCGATGTGGCTCGTCGAACGGGCGTCGATCGGTTCGTGCACATCTCAACCGACGAGACCTACGGATCGATCGATGAAGGTTCGTTCATCGAAACCGACCGTCTTGGTCCACGCAGCCCGTACTCGGCGGCAAAAGCAGGCAGTGATCTGATCGCCCTCAGCTATGTCACCACCTATGGGCTCCCGGTCGTGGTGACACGGTGCTCCAACAACTACGGGCCGTATCAGTTCCCCGAAAAGTTGATCCCCCTGTTCACCACCAACCTGCTCGACGGTCGCAAGGTGCCGCTCTATGGCGATGGTGGCAACATCCGCGATTGGATCCATGTCGAGGATCACAACCGGGCCGTGCAGGTCGTGCTCGAACACGGCACGATCGGCGAGATCTACAACATCGGTGCGCACAATGAGATCACGAACCGTGAGATCACTTACCGATTGCTCGAGTTGTGTGGTCGTGACGAATCCTTTATCGAACCGGTTGCCGACCGTTTGGGGCATGACCGTCGCTACTCGGTCGACATCGCGAAGATCAGCGAACTTGGGTGGACCCTGACCCGCGATTTCGAAACCGGTCTCGCTGAGACCGTTGAGTGGTATCGCTCACACCGTGAGTGGTGGGAACCGCTCAAAGCCCGCATCGGGAAGTGACGACAAACCAGCATGCGTGTTCTCGTCACTGGAGCTCATGGCCAACTCGGTCACGATGTGACCACGGTCTGTTCTGCCGCGGGTGATGACGTCATCGCGGTTGGACGTGAGCGCCTTGATGTCACCGACCGTGCGCTGGTGCACGCGGCGCTTGCAGAGGTGCGTCCAGATGCGGTGATCAACTGCGCGGCGTGGACGGCGGTCGATGCCTGTGAGGCGGATCCGGATCGTGCGATGTTGGCGAACGCGCTGTCGGTTCGTTGGCTGCGCGAAGCCTGCGATATCGCCGCAGCGCACCTCGTCACGGTCAGCACCGATTACGTCTTCGATGGTTCGAAAGCCGATCCCTATTCCGAGTGGGATACACCAGCACCGGCGTCGGTGTATGGCCGCTCGAAGCTCGCCGGGGAACGCGAAGCAGGCCCCGATGCTGCAGTGGTACGCACCTCATGGGTATGTGGCGAACATGGTGCCAACATGGTCGCCACGGTGCTGCGGCTCTTGCCTGAACGCGACACGTTGTCATTTGTCGATGATCAACGGGGTTGCCCCACGTTCACCGCTGATTTGGCGCCAGCGTTACGACGCCTTGCCGTCGAACGCCGCAGTGGCGTTCACCATCTCACCAATGGCGGTGCCGTGAGTTGGTACGAGTTCGTTCGCTCCATCGTTGCCGCAGCAGGCCGTGATCCCGACATGGTGCAGCCGATCCGCACCGTCGACCTCGACCCGCCCCGGCCGGCACCTCGCCCCGCGAACAGCGTGCTCGACAACGCCGTGTGGCGCCTCGCTGGATTGCCACCGCTGCGCCATCATCTCGAGCCGCTGCACGAGCTGGTGCGACGACTCACCGAGGCGTGATCGCTGACAGAGCGCAGAAACGGGCAGGATGTCGGGGTGCGGATCGCCTTCACGGTTGAGCAATGCTGGCACGAGGTGCCCGGGGGCACCGCCGTTGCCACGCTGCGCCTTGCCCGGGAACTGCTCACGCAAGGTGACATCGAACTGGCCTTCGTCGCAGGCCGTCACCGCACCCCACCCGCACCTGAATGGATGCCGCCTGGCCCGGTGCAGATGTTGCCCATTGCCCGACCCTGGCTCTACGAGACCTGGCTCCGATGGGGGTGGCCAAGAGTTGAGTCGGTCGCGAGCGATGCTGACGTCGTCCATTCGACCGCAGGAATCCCGGCTGGCACTCGGCTGCCGCATGTGGTGACGTTGCACGATGTGGCGTTTCTGCGCCGACCTGATCGTTTGACCCGTCATGGCGCTCGGGTACTGACTCGGGCAGTGGATCGAGCTCGTGCGGCATCGATGGTGGCGTGTCCATCGAACACCGTGCGTGACGATCTGATCGGCCATGGGTTTGATGCCGATCGCGTGGCGGTCGTGCCGTGGGGCGTCGACCCGATCGATGTCGACGACGATGATCGCCATCGGGTACGGCAGCGTTTTGATCTGCCCGAACGGTTCGTGTTGGCGGTGGCCACGCTCGAACCCCGAAAGAACCTTCGTCGACTCATCGAGGCGATGGCTGCTCGAGATGAACCGTTGCCGCTGGTGGTGGCGGGTGCCGCTGGCTGGGGCGGCGTCGTTGCCGAGTTGAGCAGTGCGACGAAGCGGTGTGATGTGCGCTTCCTCGGTCACGTTGAGCGCGCCGACTTGTTGCCGTTGCTTGCACTGGCGGAGGTGCTGGCCTACCCGAGCGAGGAAGAGGGCTTCGGACTGCCGGTGCTGGAGGCCATGGCGGTAGGAACTGCTGTCGTGACGAGCGCTGGCACGGCAACTCAAGATGTTGCAGGCGGTGCAGCGGTGCTCGTCGATCCCTTTGAGGTCGCATCGATTGCTGCGGGCATCGACGAGGCGGTGCGGCTGCGGACCCAACTCGAAGCTGCTGGGCGGCGACGTGCCGAGGCGTTCACGTGGTCAGCGACTGCAGCAGCGATGATCGAGGTGTATCGACGGGCGGCGCGCTGATGGAGCGAGCGGTTCACGTGAATCTGCTGTGGTGTGCCCCAGGGCGTGTTGGTGGTTCTGAGGAGTATCTCGTTCGACAGTTGGTGGGCCTTCCCGAGAGCGAGTCGTGTGTGGTGCATCTCGGCCGATCGTTGGCCGCTGCCCGTCCGGAACTCGCCCGACACGATCTGATCATCCATCGGGCGAATGTCGATTGTCGGTCGGTCAGGATTCCTGCGGAGCATTCAACGTTGGCGTGGGCGACTCGTCGCGCGGCCCTCGTGCATCACGGTGGGGGAACGTTGCCGCTCGTTCGTCCGCCCGTGCCCACAGTGCTCACGATTCACGACCTGCAATATCTGCGATTTCCGCAGTACTTCTCACGCTCACGACTGGCCTACCTGCAATCGATGATGCCGCGTTCGGCACGGGCGGCGACGATGATCGCCACACCGACGGCGCATGTGGCCGACGACGTCGCTCACGCATTCGGCGTCGATCGCGATCGAATTGTGGTGGTGCCGCATGGTGTGCCGACGGTGGTGGTGTCATCAGACGAGGTCCGCTCGATGAGGGACCGCTTCCTGGGTGGATCCACGGGACGACTCATGGTGTATCCAGCGATCACGCATCCGCATAAAGGGCACCAACTCCTGCTTGACGTGATGGCTCGTTGGCCACATCGCGACGACCGGCTCGTCCTCATCGGCGGTGAAGGTGCCGAAGAACGTGAGGTGCGCGAGGCCATCGTCTCGCTCGGTCTCACCGACCGTGTGATCCGTGCTGGTCGGCTGCCAACTCATGAGCGCGATGTGCTGATGGCGGCTGGGGACCTCGTGGTGTTTCCCTCCGAGGAAGAAGGGTTCGGAGCACCGGTGATTGAGGCGATGGCTGCCGGGACGGCCGTCGTGTGCAGTCGCATCGGTGCGCTGACCGAAGTGGTCGCTGATGCCGGTGTGATCGCTGAACGCACTGTTGATGCATTCATCGAGGGCATGGAATTGGCGCTCAGTGATCTTGATGCCTGGGTGACGCGTGGACGCCACCGGGCTGAGGCGTTCGGCCTCGCGGCATCCGGTCGCGCGCTTGCTGATGCCTACCGTGTGGCGATGAATCGGGGCCAGAGATCATGAGTGCGGCGCTGAAGGTGATCGTGTTCTGCCCGCACTTCGATCCCGATACGGCCCCCACCGGCACGGTGATGACGCGCATCGTCGCCGAATTGGCGAGTCGCGGCCACGAACTGCATGTGGTCACATCCCTGCCGTGGTACCGAGATCATGCAGTGGCGCCGGGATGGGGTGGCGCGTTGCGGCGCGTGGAGCGCACATCGTGGGGCTCCGTAACGCGTCTGCACCCATTCCCGGGTGACGACCGCGCCAACCTCGTGCGTCGCGCACTTGGTTTCGTGGCGTTCTCGCTGCTGGCCTTGGTGCAGGGATGCTGGGTGGCTGGGCCATGTCGCAAAGTTGATGCCGTGTTGGCGATGAGTCCACCGCTGACCCTTGGCCCCACCGCATGGTTGGTCGCTCGTGTTCGTCGGGCGCGCTGCGTGTTCAACATTCAAGATGTCTTTCCCGATGCTGCCGTTCGCACGGGCGCCATCACCAACCGCCGTGTGATCGCCGCTGCATCATGGCTTGAGAGGGTGACGTACCAGGCCGTTGACGCGGTCACGGTGCTGAGCGATGGTCTCGCCGACAACGTGAAGGCCAAGCTCGCAATGACTCGTCGAGGTGACACGTCGAAGGTGGCCGTCATCGCGAATTTCGTCGATACCGACGTCATCACCCCCGGGGATCGGATGACGGCCTATCGAACCGAATTCGGCATCGACGATGGGTTTGTGGCGATGTACGCCGGCAACATCGGTTTCTCGCAGTCATTGGATCTCGTCCTTGGACTCGCTCGGCAGCGGCCCGACATCACCGTGGTGATCAACGGCGAGGGATCGGCCAAGTCGTCGATCGAAGCCGAGGCGGCGAACCTGCCAAACGTCCGTATTGCCGGCTATCAGCCGATGGCGCGCCTGAGCGAGGTGTTGGCATCCGCTGATGTGCATCTCGTGCCGCTGCGCACTGGTTTGGGTGATGTGAGCGTGCCGTCGAAGACATACTCGATTCTCGCAGCGGCTCGGCCGGTCATTGCCTCGATCGACCCCGACAGCGCCGTTGACCGTCTGCTTGCTGCGTCTGGCGGTGGGATCACCGTCCCACCAGACGACCTTGATGCGCTCGTGGCTGCTGTCGACGAAGTGCGGTCAGATCCCGCCCGGCGAGCCGAAATGGGCATCGCTGGCCGAGCCTACGTGGAGCGTGTTGCCTCGCCGGCCGTGGTCGGTCGAGAGTACGAACGAATCCTTCGGGGCTGAGCACCGGTCATCTGGCGCCGCCGCCGATAGCCTGCCGACCCGTGGCAGCCACCTCATCGACGAAGAAAGCCGCGAAGCTCGCCGGCAAGGGCAAGGGTCGCACTGTGCGGATGCAAGGCGGCCGCGTCTTCCCGCTCGCTGTGGTCGTCGTGACGATCCTCGGTGTTGCCTCCATTGCGTATGCGCGCCAATCGATTCCGGGCTTTGGTGATGGCGATCCGGTGACTCCGGTGAGCGAATACCGCGATGTGGCCATCGGATTCGACATCTGTGGCGAGTGGCAGACGCTGACCTATGCCGGAGAACCCGATGCCTCGGGTCGCATTCTCAACGATGACGCTGCCTACAAGGCGACGGGCGTGTACGCCTTCGGCGGTGAGGTCGTGACCGTGCACCCATATGCCGCCGAACTCGTGAACGCCTCGCTCGATCTCAACGCGGTGTTGGGCACCTTTGGCATCGAATTGACCGACGAAGCATTGACCTTCCCCGCTGATCAACTCGACGGGGCGGTCTATACCGAAGGCGAGAGCACCTGCACCGTGGATGGTGTTGAGGAAGACGCCGAGCTCTCCGTCGTCGTGTGGGAGTCCGCTGACGACACCAGCAACGGCAATCGCTACATCTCGAAGATGGGTGAGATTCCGATCGATGCCGACGGCCTTGTGATGGCCCTCGCATTCGTGCCGCGCGGCGACGATGTGGCTCAACCGCCATCGGTGTCGACCATGGTCGACCTCGCCACGCCTGCGACGACGACCACGACAACCACGGTCGCCGAGGCTGAGTCAACATCCACGACCGAGGGCTGATTCGTGCACGCAGTGGTGCTCGTCGGAGGCTTCGGCACCCGGCTGCGCCCACTCACGCTCGACGTCCCCAAGCCAATGTTGCCGGTGGCAAACCGGCCGATGATCGTGCGCCTCGCCGAGCGTCTCGCCGCCGGCGGTGTGACCGACATCGTGTTGGCACTCGGCTTTCGGCCGGACGTCTTCCGTGATGCATTTCCCGGCGACGTGCTCAATGGGCCATTTGGTTCGGTGCGTTTGCATTACGCCGTCGAACCTGAACCGCTCGACACTGCTGGGGCAATTCGCTTCGCCGCCGACTTCGCCGGCGTCACCGGCACCTTCGTGGTCGCTAACGGTGACATCATGACGTCACTGCCCATCGATCAACTGATCGATTTCCATCGCCGCAGTGGCGCTGAGGCCACGATTCATCTCACGCCAGTTGACGACCCGTCATCGTTTGGTGTGGTCGAAGTCGACAGCGATGGGCGAGTCCAGCGGTTTGTCGAGAAGCCGGCTCCCGGGGAGACTGACTCGAACACGATCAACGCTGGCACGTACGTGTTTGAGGAATCGGTCCTCGCTCGTATTGATCAGGGGCGCCGTGTCTCGGTGGAGCGGGAAACGTTCCCGGCGCTCGTTGCCGACGGTGCACTTGCGGCACTGGCAACCGATGACGCGTGGATCGACACGGGTCGCCCAGAACTCTTCCTTGCGGCCAACCTCGCCGTGATCGCCGAAGAAGGGACACACGGTGCGGTGATCGGCGCCGCGACGATCGATTCCACCGCCACGATCATCGACAGTGTGATCGGTGATGGCGCGACCGTCGAAGCCGGTGCCACGGTGCGAGGCTCAGTGTTGCTGCCGGGTGCATGCGTTCGCGCAGGTGCCACCGTGGTCGATTCGTCGGTGTGGGGCGAGATCGCGGCAGGTGTCGAGATCATCGAGTGCGTGATCGGGCAATCGGCACTCGTGACGGAGTCGGCAAGCGGTCGTCGAATTCCCGAACCCGACTGATCATCAGCCGACTGCTGCCCGGGCGGCGCGGAGCGTGACAGCCGCAAGGTTCGCTGCGATCTCGGGAGTCGACATGATCGTGTCGGTGACGACGGCTTCCATTCCCGCTGCGGCAATGCTGTCGACGGCTGCTGCATCAACGCGATCGATCACGAGCGCCCGCGCGATCGAGGTGTAGGCCTCGGCAACACCAATGGCGTCGGGTCGCAGGCCGGCCTCGGCCATCATCCGATCTGCCGGACCCTTGAGCGCTGCTCCACCGATGAGTGGGCTGATCGCAGCGA
Source organism: Actinomycetota bacterium (assembly GCA_029978335.1). Classification (GTDB taxonomy): domain Bacteria; phylum Actinomycetota; class Acidimicrobiia; order Acidimicrobiales; family Ilumatobacteraceae; genus Casp-actino5. The sequence continues at coordinate 49,046 of JAPOJQ010000002.1, read as the reverse complement.
CGGTGTCGCGCCGCGCCGCCAACGCAGCATCGACGCCCGGCAATGCTCGAATCGGCGCAATCGACACCAGTGGATTTGAGGGGGCGATGAGCACCACCTCAGCCTCGGTGATTGCCGTGATGACGGCATCGGTGGGCTGGGCGCGGCGAGCACCGAGATCGAGGCTCCGTGTCTCGATGCCATGGCGATGACGCACGAAATACTCTTGAAAGCCGATCATGCCGTCGCCATCGGGCCCCGGGTCGATCGACGGATCGACGCCCACGCGGGTCGGCGCTGGATCGTCGCTCATGGGCAACAACGTGATGCCGAGTCCCCACGCGCGAGCGATCTCGCCGCTGACCTCGGTCAATGTGGCCCCTTCCGCGAGTCGAGCCGTTCGGTAGAGATGAGTGGCAAGGTCTCGATCACCAAGTCCGAACCAGGTTCCCCCGGCGGTTGAACCGCTGGGACGGACCGAGCCGTAACGACCAAGGGCGTCCATTGCGTTCCAGGTCTCATTGCTCAATCCCCAGCCGCGCTCGGGATCGATCGCCCCGCCGACCGTATAGGTGACGGTGTCGAGATCTGGAGCGATGTGCAGGCCATGCAACACGGTGTCGTCGCCCGTGTTGACGACTGCGCAGATGTCACCCGCATCAACGACGGCAAGCAACGCACGTAGAAAGCGAGCGGCGCCCACGCCGCCGCAGAGCACGGTGATCCGTCGAGTCATCTCAGGCATCCTCCAGAGCGGTGCGATAGAGGTCGATGATGTCGTCGGTCGTTCGTTGCCACGAGAACCGGTCGAGGTTCTGACGGCCCGCGGCGATGAGCCCTTCCCTGATGCTCCCCGCAGTGCTGGCGACCGTGAGCGCATCGGCAAACCCGGTGCGGTCATCGGCGTCGACGGTGAGTACGCCATCGCCACCGACCTCAGGGATGGATCCAGCGCGTGTCGCCACCATCGGCGCGCCAACCGACTGCGCTTCGAGAATGGGGAATCCGAAGCCTTCATCGATAGAGGGATAGGCAACGACCGTTGCGTGGTGCAGCAGCCATGATCGGGTCTCGGTGTCGACGGCTCCGAGGAGGTGGATGCGATTGCTCACCGAGGTGGGCAATCCCGCGATGGTGTGGAGCAGTTGATCCCGGTCATCGCCTGGAGCACCGGCGAAGACGAGGTGCAGATCGCTGTCGAGCGTGGCGAACACTTCGGCGAGCCACGGATGACGCTTGCGTCGCTCCGACGTGCCGATTGCCAACACGAATTGGCGGTCGCCGAGTCGGGCAAGGGCATCGGGTCGCTCGCGTGGGATGGGAATGGGATCTGGTGGTCCGAGATGAATCGACCGGACACGTTCTGTGCCGAGTAGTCGCCTCGCCTCGATCGCGGTTGCTTCGGACGATGCGTGGATCCATGCGCCGCGGTCGACGGCTCGACGCAAGATCATCCCTGCCCGCACGACATCGGGGTTTGCCTGTTCTTGATGGGCGAGGAACCAGCAGTCGTACACGCTGATCACACTCGGGCGGCGAGTCGGTGGCACGACGTAGTTGGTGCCGTGGACGACCTCCGCAGCTGCGAGCCAGCGGTCGGCACGTGGCTGATCGAGGCGGGCCCAGCAGCGTGTTGCGACCCTGGCAGGCAATGGCAGCCTGATCTGTCCGGCGGTCTGTTTGGCCTTGAAGCTCAACAGGTAGGGCTGCAGTTCGAGATCGGTGTCAGCGCTGAGGTGATCGACGAGATGGGCGACGGCGGTGCCGACACCGGTGCGGTGTCCGTGAAGTGGGCCGATGTCGATGGCGATCCGCATGCGATGGGCATCATGCCAGCGGATATGGCGTGTTGCGCGGACAGGGTTGGTCTGTCCGGCAGGCCAGTACGATCCTGCCGTGCCGAAACGTGCGTTGATCACGGGGATTACTGGTCAGGATGGGCAGCATCTTGCTGAACTGCTTCATGGCGAGGGCTATGAGGTGTTCGGCATGGTGAAGGGGCAGAACAATCCGCGGATTGCGGGTGTGTTGGAGGAGTTCCCGTTTATTGAGCCGGTGTCGGGTGATTTGGCTGATTTGTCGTCGTTGGTGAAAGCGGTTGAGGTTGCGTCACCTGATGAGGTGTACAACTTGGGTGCGGTGTCGTTCGTGGCGTATTCGTTTACGCATGCGGAGTTGACGGCGGACATTTCTGGGCTTGGGGTGCTCAGGATGTTGGATGCGGTGCGGATGGTGGGTGGCGCGTCGAACAATCCGATCCGGTTTTATCAGGCGTCGACGTCGGAGATGTTTGGTGAGGTGCGTGAGATCCCGCAGACCGAGTTGACGCCGTTCCATCCGCGGTCGCCGTATGGGTGTGCGAAGGTGTTCGGGCATTACATCACGATGAACTATCGCGAGTCGTATGACATGTTTGCGTGTTCAGGGATTCTGTTCAATCATGAGGGTCCGAGGCGTGGTGTCGAGTTCGTGACCCGCAAGATCACGAACGCGGTCGCCCGAATCAAGCTCGGTTTGCAGGACGAGCTGGTGTTGGGGAATCTGGATTCGAAGCGTGACTGGGGTTACGCGGGTGATTATGTGCGGGCGATGTGGTTGATGTTGCAGCACGACACCCCAGAGGATTTTGTGATCGCGACGGGTGAGACGCACACGATCCGCGAGTTTCTGGATCTGGCGTTCGCTGAGGTCGGGATTGATGACTGGTCGCCGTATGTGCGTCAGGATCCGAAGTTTTTGCGTCCGGCCGAGGTGGATCTGTTGATCGGTGACGCGAGCAAAGCCAAAGAGAAGCTCGGCTGGGAGCCTGAAGTCAGTTTCTCAGAACTGGTGTCGATGATGGTCGCCCACGACCTTGACGTCGAAGCCGCCAGAGCGCACTTGCACTGAACCTCACACAGCCTTGGTGCGAGGCGACTACTCGGAGGTCGGGTGGAGCGTGGCGAGTCGTCGTGTGAGTGCGATGGTGAACCAGGTGAGGGCGATGACCGACGAGGCGACAAGGCCGATTTCGATGCGTCGGAAGAGTTGGTCACTGGCGATCCAGGTGCCGATGATGAAGGCGAGGATGCCGGCGATCCATCCGATGGCGACGTGTGCGTGGTCTTCGAGCGCGAGGACGGCTTGGCTCATGGCAAGTGCGAGCATGTAGATCGCGGATGAAAGAGCGAGCATGGCGATGGTGCGTCCGGTGAGGTCGGCGCCGTAGACGACGTTGAGGATCCATGGTCCGAGGATCCAGGCGCCGAGTGTGCCGATCGCGCCGATGGTGGCGACGACGGTGATGAGGAGTTTGAGGCCTTTGCGGAAGTCGTCGTAGTCGCCGCGTGCGGCGAGGCGGGCGAGTCGGGGGAGCAGGCTGGCTTGGATGGCTTGGAACATGAAGAGCGGTACTCGTGCGAGCAGGACGCCGTAGCCGAAGCGCGTGACGGCGTCGGCTTCGGTGTCTGATGCGAGCAGGTTGGCGGCCATGGGGCCGGCGTTGACGAGCACGGCGGCGCATGCGGTGCCGATGAGGAGCCATCCGAAGTTCTGGGTGACTTCGCGCCACGGGGCGGGTGGTCCGTCGGGGGTGGCAAGGGTTCCTCGTGACCACACGATGATGACGGCGAGCAACGGTGACAGGGCAACGACGAAGGCGTAGGGGCCGATGGCGCTGATGCCGATGGCGGCGAGTGCGATGGTGGCGATGATTTTGACGACGCCGTCGGATCCGACGACGAACGCGAATGATCCGAATCGTGCGGTTCCTGAGCAGATGCCGCGCGTGAGGTGGACCGGTGCGTAGGAGACGAACGCGACGGCGAGTGCGATGAGGAGGACCCAGTCGCCGTCGAAGTAGGCCGAGGTGACCCATGGTGAGGTGATGGCGATGACGGCGACCACGACGACCGAGATGACGACGGCGAGGGCGGTGATGCGGCGAACGACGGGACGGCCGCCTTGGCCGATCGCACGTCGATGCGCAAGCGCACGACCGAGCTCTTGTTCGAGCGGTAAAAAGAACCCGGGGGCGAGAGCAAACATGGCGAACCACATTGCGGCCAGAGGAGCGAACTCGGCGTCACCACCGAGTGCTGACGTGCCCACACGGAAGAACGCGTACGTCGAAATGCCCGCCACGAGCAGACCGATAGCGACCACGACCGCACCCTCGGGCAATGCCGACCCGGATGGGGCATCGGGATCAACCGGAAGTCCAGGATCAGGAACGGGGGCGTCGAACGATGGCGATGACACGGCCCCCTGAGGCTACTGGCCCATTCGAAGCCCGACCGGTATGCCCATCCGTCCACCGGTAGCCTCCCATCAAGTGGAGGGGCCTGATCGCATCGCCGTGGTCGCAGTGATGGTCGTCGACCGTCCGGGGGACTGGTTTGACGAGTCGCTCGACGCGTGTGCCGCCCAAACGTATGAGCGCTTGAACTGGCTCTTCTTGTTGTCGCCTGAGACCGATGAAGCGGCTGAGGGCGAGCGCATTCGCTCACGTGTGCCTGACGCCATCATTCGACCGCTTGTTGGAGACAACCGTGGTTTCGGTCCAGCTGCGAATCACGTGCTCGAACTCGTTGAGGGCGACAACGGCTTGTTCTGCCTCATGCATGATGATGTGGCGCCAGCTCCTCATGCCATTGAGGTTCTCGTCGAGGAGTTTCATCGATCGAATGCCGGGCTCGTTGGCCCGAAGTTCGTGATGTGGGATGACCCGCGTCGTTTGCTGGATGTGGGCGTTGGCCTCGACCGGTTCGGTGAAGTCGATCGATCGATTGAGTTCGGCGAGCTCGATCAGGAACAGCACGATGCGGTGCGCGATGTATTTGTGCTGTCCTCGGCGTGCCTGTTGGTGCGAGCCGACTTGTTCCGGTCCCTGGGTGGCTTCGAATCATCGATCGACCTCATCGGCGAGGACGTTGATCTGTGTTGGCGGGCACATTGGCTCGGCGCCCGTGTGGTGATTGCGCCCGATGCGATCGTGCGGCATCGAGCAGCGCTCTCGTCCCGACACCCAGATCTCGATGGCGCGATGCTGAGCGCCCGTCGACGAATCGATACCGTCCTGGCGCTCACCGGACCGGCACGTCTGCTCATTCGGAGCATGCAACTGCTGCTGCTGACCATCGTCGAGGCAATCGTCGGACTGTTCACCGGTCGTGGTGCCGAAGCGTGGCATTCAGTTCGTGCCCTCGTCACGGTTCCGCTGCGGTGGCGCACCATCGCTGGGCGGCGTCGGCGAGTTGGCGCGCTCCGAGTCGTTGATGAGAGCGAAGTGCTCGGTCTGCAATCGCGTGGCAGCGCCCGCCTCACCGATTTTCTCCGGTCGCGCGATACCGAAGAGTTGGTCGCAGGGGAGACGACGGTGCGTCGTTGGCGCCAACGTGGCTTCGCCGTCGGATTGACCTGGATGTTCGTGGTGCTCGGCCTCGTCATTGGATCACGCGAGTTGCTGCTGGGACGCGAGCCGTGGGTGGGCCGTTTGTTGCCGGTCGATGATGGGGTGACCGGGTTGATCTCATCGTGGTGGTCGTCGTGGGATCCTCGTGGCGTCGGTGCCACCACCGCCACGCCAGGGGGTTGGCTCGTCATTGCGGTCGTGCGGTTCGCTGCACTGGGTGATGCGGGGGCAACGCTGGGGCTGTTGTCGGTCGGCACAGTGCTGCTCGGATTGCTCGGGTTGAGTCGAGTACTCACGGTCTTTCCGACCGAACGCGCTCGAGTTGTTGGACTAGCGGTGTACGCAGCGGCTCCCCTCGTGCCGACATTGTTCCGCCGCGGTGACGTTGATGCCCTTGTCGTGTATGCCGTCGCGCCGTGGATCATGCATCTGACCCGACGTCTTGCTGGTATCGCAACCGCTGATGCGTCGACCGTTAAGGGTGACCTCCCCGATGGTCTGGTGTCGCTTCGCGCCGGCGAGCGTCGCCGGTTGCTTGCGGGTATCGCGCTGGTCGTGGCGATCGGCGCAGCGGTTGCTCCCGTCACGATCGTGATGAGCGCGGGCGTGGTGATGGCGATGGCGCTGGCGACGGTCGTGGTTCGGGCTCGCTGGTCGACGGCGTCGCAAATGCTGCTCGCCCTCGCTGGTGTCGGGGCGGCATGGTTCTTGTTGTTGCCGTGGAGCAGCACGTGGGATGCGCGCGTGTGGTTCGGCCCTGGTTTTGACGGTGTTGCCGGAAATGGCCTGATGCGGTCGGTTGCGTTTGGTGACGGTCGTTGGGTAGTGCTTTCTGTTGCGCTCTATTTGGCCGTGCTCGCGGCGGTGATGATCACGCGAGCATGGCGACTGACGTGGTCGGTTCGAGGTGCCACATTGGTGCTCAGCAGCTTGTTGTTGATCGTCCTCGCTGATCGTGGGATCGGGGCTCGTGTGATTCCTGCTCGGGAGATCCTGCTGGTGCCGGTGCTCTTGGGGGTGTCGATTACTGCGGCGGGCGTCATCGGCGGCTTTGGCAGCGATGTGTTGGCGCGGGTGTTCAGTTGGCGTCAACCGTTGGTCCTTGCCGCACAGTTGGGTTTGGTGGTCGGACTCGTTCCGGGCGTGATGAGCGTCGGCGATGGTTCGTGGCGGATGCCGAAGGACCCGATCGCCGAACTGGCTGCGTCGCAATTCCCGCCGCGATCGGATCTCGGCTCGTACCGCGTGCTGTGGGTCGGCGACCCACGAATCCTGCCGTTGCCGGCGGAGCGTTATGCCGACGGTATTGGCTTTGCCGTGTCGGATGCCGGGGCGATGTCGTTTCTCGATGGGTTCGACGTGGCGGATGGCGCTGCGTCGGCTCGTATCCGCGAGGTGCTCGACCTGTTGGCGGTGGGTTCGACGTCGCGGATTGGACGACTGCTCGCCCCATTGGGCATCCGGTACGTGGTGGTACCCCTTGCCGATGGGATCGATTCGACCGTGGCCGATCAGCTCCCAACGCCTGTTGGTCTCGTCGATGGCCTCGCTGCCCAACTGGACATCGGCTCGATTCAGTCGCCGCCAACCATCGAGGTGTTCATCAACCGTTCGTGGATTCCGCCGGCCGCATTTTTGAGTGGAGCAGCCGCGGAAGCATCGATGCGGGCAGGCGAGGACAGCCTGCTCCTTGCTGATCTCGCCGGTGTGTCAACCATCGTTGACGACAGCGGAGGGACGATTGACCTCGTTGACGTGGTGGCGGCGAGAGGTCCGACATTGGTGTCGGTTCCCGACGCCGGTGTGTTACACCTCGGCGTCCCCTTTGATGGGTCGTGGCGCGCAACGCTCGATGGCGTCGCGCTCGAGGCGCGGGCTGGATTCGGATTCACCACTGCGTTCGATCTCCCCTCAGGCGGTCAGGTGCTTGTCGAACACGACGGGCCGCTTGGACGAACGCTCGTGGCGTTCGTGGTGATGCTGGGCTGGATACTCGTGGCCGCGGCACTGCTGCGGCCAGGTGGGGGTAGGACACCGTCGAGCGGTCGCGCGGCGCCCATCGATGGGCCCGTGATCATGTTGCCGGCACCTGGACACGACGAGGCCTCGGTATGAGGCGGATTCGTCTGACACGCCGCCAACCGGTGCTCGTGCTGTTCGTGCTCGTGGCCGGGTTGTTGATTCGGCTGTCGCTCTCAGCGCCGGACGGCACGGCTGCATCATTCAACGTCGCTCCCGAACCGTGGATCCCACAGATTCCACGGTCAGGCTTGCTCGAAAGCACGTGGTTCTGTCCCGGTGTGCCAGCCACTGGTGAACCCGATGTCGGCGGTGCCGTCATCATCGCGAACCTTTCGGGAACAGCGACGCAGGCGCTCGTCACGTTCTTGAGCGACACCGACAACGCAATCGAACGCGTGGTTGACGTCGAAGCGGGTGGTCGCATCCAGGTCGATGTTGATGCCGAGATGTCGGGCACCTTTGTTGCGGTCACGGTTGAGATGCTTGGCGGGGGAGGGTTGGTTGAACAGCGGGCGTTCTACCCAACCCCTGACGGCCTCGGACAATCGTCCACGCCATGTGCGACCACCCTCGCGCCGGAGTGGTACTTGGCAGAGGGATACACCGTCGATCAGGCAGACGAACAGGTGATTTTGGCGAATCCGTCGGCCGATCAAGTGGTGGTCGACGTGGCGTTCCACACGGCGCAAGGAACGCAACGCCCGGCCGCGTTCACGGGACTTCCGATTCCGGCACGGTCGGTGCGCGTGGTCGACGTGGCAACACCGGGTGCGGGGGCTCGCGGCGAGTCATCGGTGGGCGTCAGCGTGACGGCGGCTCGTGGTGCGCTGGTCGTTGGCCGCTCCCTCCGTGTTGACGACAGTGCTCGAGGTGGTCAGTCGGTTGCGCTCGGCTCGCCATCATTGTCGGACCAATGGTGGTTCGCCGATGGCGACAAGGGTGCCGCGGTCGCTGAGCGATACAGCGTGTTCAACCCGACTGATGAGTCGATCGAGGTGTCGGCCGTGTTCTTCGCCACCGGACTCGATGTTGGTTCGGTCACCACCACGGTCAGTGTTCCCGCACAGCAGGTGGCGGTCATCGATGCGGGTTCGATCGCCGGCCTGCCCGAGGGTCCGCACTCGGCGGTGTTTTCCACCCTGTCGGGTCGTTCGATGGTGGTCGATCGAGCACTGACTCGGGTCGGCGACGGTGGTGTCCGTGCCACTTCGGTGTCAGCCGGTGTGCCCGTGCGGGCGAACGGTGCACTCCCGACGTCGTGGTTCCTCGCCGCTGGCCCGTCAGTGCCGGTGGCGGGCGGGCTGATCGTGATGAATCTCGACAACGTTCCCGTGACGTTCACGGTGCGAGCGATTGGCTCGGCTGGCGCAGTCGATGTTGCTGGGTTGACCGAGGTGTCGATCGCAGCGGCGTCGACCGAGGTGTTTGACCTTGTGGACCCTGCGGTACTCGGTCGGCCGCTCGAGATCGTCGCTTCGGGTCGTGTGCTCGTCGAGCGTCGGTTGCCGAGCGGTGCGCTCATCAGCTCGTCGTGGGCCATCGCCGGCCCAGCGTGCTGTTGATGGCGGCCCTGCGCGAACACTGCTGCTAGAACCGTGGCGTGGTTCGGGTCCTTATCGCAATCGGCATCATCGTGATCGCAGTGGCGGCAGCGCAGATCATGCGCCGTCGCCGTCCGAGTGATCCGCCGACGCAGGCGTCGCACACCATTCCCACCCAGATTGACCGACACGACTTTGCTGACGTTGACGCCGAATGGCTCGTGGCCGTCTTCACTTCGGCGACGTGCAACACCTGCTCAGTTGTTGCGGACAAGGCGACGGTGTTGCGGTCACCATCGGTAGCGGTGGACATCGTCGAGTTCGGCGCCCGTCGAGCGTTGCATGAGCGGTACGGAATCGACGCCGTTCCCTGCCTCGTGCTCGCGGGTCCCGATGGGGTGGTGGCAGCTGGATTTCTCGGGCCGGTGACCGCAACCGATCTCTGGGCCGCAGTTGCCGATGCGCGCGATCCTGGTTCGGTGCGTCCTGTAGATGGCTGTGAACGCGACGCCGGCCAGGTCGACTAACGGCGCTCACCCGATCGCGACATTGAAGTGACGGTCACTCAGGGGTGCCGAGCACGTTGGCTTCGATGCGTTCATCGGTGCCCGACTCGGTCAATCCCTGTTGGATGAGTTCAGCGACCGACGGACCATCGATGGTCTCGTGTTCGAGGAGTGCCTCTGCAACGAGTTCGAGGCCCCGCCGATGCTTCGTCAGCAACCGATTGGCACGGTCTTCTTGCTCGTGCAGGATGCGGGCGATTTCCTCGTCGAGAAGTCTGGCGGTGTCGTCGGAGTACTCCCGGGCGTTCGACATCAGGTCTTCGCCGAGGAAGACCTGTTGCTGTCCGGCCCATGCCATTGGTCCGACACGATCACTCATGCCCCATTCGCGAACCATCCGACGCGCAATGCCGGTTGACTGTTCAAGGTCGTTGGCAGCACCGGAATTGAGGTGACCAAAGATGAGTTTCTCGGCGACTCGTCCGCCCATCGCTTTGCAGATGGTGTCCTCGAAATATTCCTTCGAGTAGGTGTGCCGCTCTTGAGGAAGGCTCCACGTCACGCCGAGGGCCATTCCGCGCGGGAGGATGGTCACCTTGTGGAGCGGGTCGCCGTTGGGAAGCACGGTGGCGAGCAGGGCGTGTCCGGCTTCGTGGTAGGCGGTGGCGCGCTTTTCCTCAGCGGAGAGGACCATCGACTCACGTCGGGCACCGAGCACCACCCGATCACGGGCGTTTTCAAAGTCGATTCGTTCGATCTGGGCCGATCCTCGACGCACCGCAATAAGAGCGGCTTCGTTGACGAGGTTGGCGAGATCAGCACCTGCCATTCCGGGAGTCGCGCGAGCCATAGTCGACAGGTCGACGTCGGGGCCCATCCGCTTATCACGGCTGTGCACCTGAAGAATTGCGAGGCGCTCTTCAAACTCAGGCAGGGGCACCACGATCTGTCGATCAAAACGGCCGGGACGAAGCAGGGCCGGATCGAGAATGTCGGGGCGGTTCGTTGCCGCCATGATCACAATGCCTTCGGACGTTTCAAATCCGTCCATCTCGGACAGCATCTGATTGAGCGTTTGCTCTCGCTCATCATGGCCGCCGCCAAGACCGGCCCCGCGCTTGCGGCCGATTGAATCGATCTCATCGATGAAGATGATCGCTCGGCCCATGCGACGGGCCTGTTGGAACAGATCACGGACGCGGCTTGCGCCGACGCCGACGAACATTTCCATGAAGTCGGATCCGGTCACGCTGAGGAAGCCGACACCGGCTTCTCCAGCCACCGCTCGGGCGAACAAGGTCTTGCCGGTACCGGGGGGGCCAACGAGCAGGATGCCCTTGGGCACTCGGGCGCCGATTTCGGCGAAGCGTTCCGGCATCCGAAGGAAGTCGACCACTTCGGTGATCTCTTGCTTGACGCCTTGGTAGCCGGCGATATCAGCAAAGGTCGTTGACGGTTGATCGGTCGAATAGGCCTTTGCCCGGCTTCGACCGATCGACATCATGTTGCCCATCTGGCCTTGCGCTCGGCGCTGCATCCACACGAAGAATCCGATGATGAGCATCACTGGCAACAACAAGCCCGCGAGGCTCAAAATCCAGTTCGAGGACGGCGCGACAAATTCGTAGTCGACGCCTTTTGAGCGGATCAGTGTCTCGTCAGCTTCGGACAACCCTCGCTCGCCACCACCGGTTGACGTGAATGCGGAACCGTCGGAGAGCTCACCAGAGATCTTGCCGGTGGCGTTGTCGATTTCAATGCTGGCAACGTTGCCGGCCGTGACTTCGTCGATGAATTCGGAGTAGGTGATCGCTGGACCAGTGGGTCCAGCAACAAGGCTCGGAACCAGCACAGCGGCCAAGAAGATGCCGACCGCCACCCACGGAAGCCACCGGCGCCAGGCTGGCTGGGGGGTCGAACCATTTGATTCGCCAGTTGGTTTCCATTGGTCGCCCTTTTGGCGTGGTGATTGGCGACGATCGGGACGCGACGCCGGTCGATCGCCGCGGCCGGGAGGGGGCGGGGGCGGGGGAGGCAGGCTGTCCATGTGCCAAGGATAGGGGGGTCCGCCCCTGGGCGCATCTCGTGACGTACCGTAATCACCGTGAACCGACTCTGCTCCCGCACCGGTTGCTCTGAGCACGCCACCGCGACGCTCACTTATGTCTATGCAGATTCTCAGGTGTGGATCGATCCACTCTCGCCTGAGCGTGAGCCGCATGGCTACGACTTGTGTGGGCGTCACGCCGGCCGGCTGACGGCGCCACGGGGCTGGGACGTCGTCGACCGACGGATTCCGCAGCTCGGCTGGCGTCTCGCCGTCTGAGTCTCGACTCGGATGCGATGAACGATCAGGTCGTCCCTTTTGGCAGAGCATTGGCCTTCTGGGCCATTGCGTGGTCGTTCGGGGGGATCGTGCTGGGTCAGGTGGTGCTGGCGATTGCGGGGGTCAACGCCGGTGACGACATTTCCACCGTCACACTTGCTGCGCTATCGGCGGTGTCGTGGGCGGCGATGTTGCTCGGCGTCGTTGCGGCCGTCGGCTCACCCTCAGCGATGGCGTCGACGCTGACATTGCGGTTTGGCGTGGTCGATCTCATGTGGGCTCCGATCGGCGTCATCACGCAAGTCGTGTTGATCCCGGTGGTCTATGCACCGTTGCGTGCGATCTGGCCCGACACATTCGATGCATCGAGTCTTGAGGAAACGGCACGGGGCTTGGTCGACGCTGCCGGTGGGGCCCGCACGGTGCTGCTCGTGGTGGTGGTTGCCCTTGGCGCACCGATCGTTGAAGAGATCGTCTACCGGGGGATGATCCAGCGTTCCGCTGTTGCGAGATTCGGCCCGATCGTCGGTTGGGTCGGTGCCTCACTCTTTTTTGCGGCGATTCATCTGCGGCCCGTCGAGTTTCCGGGACTTGCGCTCGCCGGCGCCGTATTTGGTCTTGCGGCGTGGCGCACCGGTCGCATTGGCGGTGCCATCGTCGCCCACGCAGCCTTCAACGCCACGGGATTATTAACGCTGCTGTGGTAGCGGGTCGGTACGGACGCCATGTGATGACGACGAGGTCCATGCCATGATGTCGGTCGGTATGGACGTCGATGAGATTGCAGCATCGCGTGGCGGGCCTCGCTCAATCGGCGGCCGAATCATCGATCGGTTGATGCGAAGGCCACGTGCGTGGTTCGCGAGGGATTGGGACGACGATCGAATTTGGCGCTTTGGCTTCACCGCATTTGCGCTCGCCGTGACCACCGTCATCATGATGAACGTCGTTCATCTCAATCCGTTGAGCCCGGGGGCCGACCTCATTTTCGATGACAACACGCCGACGGGCGGTGACTTCGGTGCTCACGTGTGGGGTCCGGCATTTCTCCGTGATCACTTGCTGCCTTCGTTGCGATTCAACGGATGGACGATGGACTGGTACGGCGGAATGCCCGTCTACCGCTTCTACATGGTGTTGCCGGCGCTGGCGATCGTGCTCGTCGACGTGCTCTTGCCGTACGGCGTCGCCATGAAGCTTGTCGGGGTGTTAGGGCTCATCACGTTGCCGGTGTCGTGCTGGGCCTTTGGTCGTCTTGCTCGGTTCGCTCATCCACTTCCCGAGCTGTTCGCTTTCGCTGGAGTTGCGTTCGCTCTCGATGAGAGCTTCACGATCTATGGCGGGAACCTGAAGTCGACGATGGCTGGGGAATTCTCGTTCTCGATCGCGTTGACGTTGGCGATGTTCGCGCTGGGCTTGCTTGCGGCGGGCCTTCGCACCGGTCGTTATCGGGTGTGGACCGCGGTGCTGATCGCTGCGGCTGCCGTTTCACACGGCATTGTGTTGATCTTCGTGGCTGTTGCAGCCCTGGTCTTCACGCTGGTGTGGGCTGATAGGGAACGCATCCGATGGGCGATCACGGTCGGGCTGACATCGCTGCTGCTGGTGGCGTGGTGGGTTGGGCCTTTCCTCATGAATCACGAATTCATGACCGACATGAAGTACGGCGCTCGCCCCGAAGGCGTGGATGACTCCTTCTGGGACATGTTCTTCCCGCTGACGGCGCCGCTCGATGTGCTCATCACCACTTTGGCCGTGATCGGTTTTGCCTGGTGTGTGGCACGCCGTCACCTCAATGGAGCGGCGCTCGGCATGTTGGGATTGGTGCTGGTGGCGGGCGTGTACCTCACCAGGGATTCGCTTCCGGTGATCGGCCTGCTGTGGAATCCACGCCTCCTGCCGTTCCTCTTCCTCGTGCGCTACTTGCTGATGATGGTCGGGGCCATGGCGGTGATGACGGTCGTCTGGAATGTGATTCGCGAGCGTTCGGCAGTCAACGCCGTTGGCGCTCGCGTCGGCGTGGGCTTCGGTTCGGTTTCGGCCCTTGGCGTGTTGCTCGTCGTCGGCTTCATGTATCAGGTGCTACCCGGCGGCGGGACCACCACCCACAATGGCCAAAGCGTGTACGGCTGGGGACCGTTCAAGGCCACCTCGACTAACGTTCGGGCGTCGGGCGATGGCTGGTCGAAGTACAACTTCACGGGTTACGAGGGTCGTGGTGCCTCGTATGCCGAGTACCACAACGTGGTGTCGACAATGGATGCGCTCGGTCAAGATCACGGATGCGGTCGGGCGTTGTGGGAGAACAGCCCTGACAATGGCCAGTACGGCACCACGATGGCGCTCATGTTGCTGCCGTTCTGGACCGACGGGTGCATTGGCTCGATGGAGGCCTTGTATTTCGAGGCATCCGGAACAACGCCATATTCGTTCTTGGCGACGGCAGCTATGTCAAAGCAGTCATCGAATCCGGTTCGTGAGCTCCGCTACGTCGACAACAACGCCGAGGTCGGGGTCCGTCATCTCCGTGATCTCGGTGTGCGCTATGCGATGGTCCGGACCCCCGAAGCGAAAGCCGAAGCGGCGGCGCAACAGGGCCTTTCCCTCGTGGCGATTGCTGCCCCGTGGGAGATCTATGAGGTGGCCAACGCTGACATTGTGGTGCCACTCGCAACCCAGCCGGTGGTGGTGAATGAGCGTCCGGGCGATCAACGTGAGCGTCACCTGGAACTCGGCACCAGTTGGTTCCAACAGCCCGACGAATGGGCGGCCCTTCCCGCTGATGACGGTCCAGCTGAGTGGCAGCGCATCGATGTCCAAGTCGATCGGATCCGCGAGCAAGGCGAACCAGGAGGAGCCGGTCGTCGGGTCGACATCGTGGTGCCATCGACGCCAATCGAGGTGGTGGCACTTCCCGAGGTCACGGTGTCGAACGTGGTCGTGGAGCAGAACAGTGTCTCGTTCTCCGTTGACCAAGTTGGCGTTCCGGTGTTGGTGCGGGTCAGTTACTTCCCGAACTGGACCGTGGATGGGGCCGACGGCGTGTACCGCGTGGCGCCGAATTCGATGGTGGTCGTGCCGACGTCACGTGACGTCGTGTTGACCTATGGCCGCACCTGGCTCGACTGGTTGACGATCCTTGCGAGCCTTGCCGGCATTGCGCTGTGCATATGGTGGCGGCGCCGTGGCGATGCCGAATTTGCCAGCGAGATGCCTGGTATGCGACCCCTCAGCGGCGCAAACCACACACCGTTGACCGTCGACGGTACGGACGTCCCTGCTGATCTCGGCCAACCTCTACCAGTCGACCGCTAGCCTCGCCGGCCATGGCCGCCCTCGACCAGATCGTCAAGGCGTACGACGTCCGCGGAACGGTCCCGGATCAGTTCGACGCTCCCACCGCGCGTGCGCTCGGCATCGCGTTCGCTGAATTCACGGGTGCAGCCACCGTGGTCGTCGGACGTGATATGCGCCCGAGTGGCCCGGAGTTTGTCGACGCGTTTGCCGAGGGCCTGCAGCGCCAGGGTGTTGACGTGATCGACATCGGGTTGGTGTCGACCGACATGTTGTATTTCGCGTCGGGACGCCTTGATCTTCCCGCTGCAGTGTTCACGGCGTCACACAATCCGGCCCAGTACAACGGCATCAAGTTCTGCGCCGCAGGGGCCCGTCCGGTCGGAATCGAGTCCGGCCTCGACCGCGTTCGCGATATCGCTGCGGCGGTGCTCGATGGTGCTGGGCCATCGCCTGCAGCGAAAGCCGGGACTCGGTCATCTCAGGACATGCTCGATGCATTCGTGAATCACGTGATGGGGTTCGTTGATGTTGCGTCGCTCCGCCCGATGCGCGTGGTCGCAGATACTGCCAATGGCATGGGTGGATTGGTGGTGCCCGCGCTATACGAACGTCTGCCGATGATCGACCTTGAAGTGATGTACGGCGAACTCGACGGCACGTTCCCGAATCATCCTGCAGACCCGTTGCAGCCGGCGAATCAACGCGATCTTAGGGCTCGTGTGACCGCTGGTGGTTTCGATATCGGACTCGCTTTCGATGGCGACGCCGATCGTGTGTTCATGGTCGATGAACGCGGCGAAGGTTTGAGCGGTTCGACGACCACGGCGATCTTGGCGGTGTCGATGTTGCGCTCGCATCCGGGTGCCACGATTCTGCACAACCTGATCTGTTCACGGGCGGTGCCAGAAACGATTCGGGCGCATGGTGGCGTTCCGGTTCGTACCCGTGTGGGACACAGTTTCATCAAGGCGGTGATGGCCGACACCGGGGCGGTGTTCGGCGGTGAACATTCGGCGCACTACTACTTCGCCGACAATTTCCGAGCCGACTCTGGGCTGATTGCATCGCTCGTCATGATCGGTGAGATGAGTCGGTCGGGCAGCACCCTGTCGGAGTTGCGTGCCCCCTACGAGCCCTACGCGGCGTCGGGGGAGATCAACACCCAAGTCGACGATCCGCTCGCAGTGATTGACAAGGTCAAGGCGACCTTCGATCGCTACTCGCTCGATGACCTTGATGGGCTGACCGTTGATGCCGGCGACTGGTGGTTCAATCTTCGCCCGTCGAATACCGAGCCCTTGTTGCGACTCAACCTTGAGGCCCCGGATCGCGACGCCTGCGATGCTCGCGTGGCCGAGGTGCTCGGCGTGGTCGCCGGCTGAGGCCATTGACCGCATACGCTGTGTGATGTCCCGAACGACCGGAGTGTGAAATGTCCCTCGATCCGATGCTGTTGGAAATCATTGTCTGCCCTGAGGACAAGGGTGAATTGGTCTACCTCGAGTCAGAGCAGGTGCTGTTCAATAGCCGGCTTCGCCGCACGTATCCCGTTCGTGACGACATTCCGGTGCTCTTGATCGAGGAGTCGACGACGCTCGACGATGCCGAGTGTGCTCGGCTCAGTGCGCTCGTCACGGGGTGACACTTCCGTTACCGCGGGCCGTTGCCCGTGCTGGGCTCGTCGCTGCCCTTTTCGCAACGTTGTTCGTCGTTCTTGGCGGTGGACCATCTGGTGTGGATTCACCGGTCGCGGCCGCTGGAGGTGACCTCGGCGCAGGTGGGGAGTTTCACCCACTCACCCCATCGCGCATCCTCGATACCCGCCGCTGGGCTTCATCGCCGTCGATGACGCCCGATGGGGCATCGTTTGTGGCTGATGTCGTTGGCCGTGGGGGATTGCCTTCGTTTGTTGATGCCGACGGCGACGGGCTTGACGACCAGGTATTGGCTGTTGCGGTGAATATCACGGTCGTGGATCCAGATGCTGCGGGCTTTCTCTCTGCCGCGGGCGTCGGACTGGTGTCGGGTGAGTCGTCGATCGTGAATTTCCTCGCTCATGACGATGTGCCGAACGCCGCAATTCTCCGACCCGGTATCGGTGGCCGTCTTGAGTTCACGCTGACCGCCCCGTGGATCGACGCCGGTTCGGCCGATGTGTTGGTTGACGTGTTCGGTTGGTTCTCGACATCACTTGTTATGGAGCGAGGCGCACGATTGGTGCCGGTCACGCCATCTCGGGTGCTCGATACGCGTCGACTCGACGCCCCACTTGGCCCTGCTGAAGTGATCGAGGTGCCAATTAGGGGGCGCGCCGGGGTGCCTGACGATGGGTCGGTGGTCGGCGTCGTGGTGAATCTCACCGCCGTGAACGATCTCGTCGCATCGCAGGACACCTACCTGTCCGTGCTGCCTGAACCGCCCAACGGCGTGCCGTCGACGAGCACGTTGAATCTTCATGCGGGAATGATCCGTCCGGTCGGTGCGATCGTCCCGCTCGGTTCGGACGGTTCGTTGGTCGTGTTCAATCGTTCGGGGGATGTGCATGTGCTTGTCGATGTCATGGGTTACCTGATCGACGGCGCCGACGCCGCATCACGAGCGGGCCGGGTGGTGCCGTTGACCGCGCCGTATCGCATGCTCGATTCGCGCCAGTCGCAGTTTGGTAGTCAGCCCTTGGGCCCGGGTCGAGCGGAGGACTGGTCGATGGATGCGTTCGTCGCTTCGGTGTCGGTCGAGGGGGAGTGGCTTGGTCCGCAATCGGGGGTGATGGGGAACGTCACCGCCGCAGGTTTGCGCACCGAGGCGTCGATTGCGGTGTCATCATCGTTTGTGACGGTGGCACCAGCGGATGCAGCGCTGCCGGATGCGTCGCTGCTCAACATTGTGGCGGGCAGCGATGTCGCGAATTTCGCACTGCTTGCCTATGGACCCTCAGGTGATGCCGACGCTGCAGTGACGCTGCGCAATGCGTTTGGTTACGTGGACCTCATCGTTGATGCGGCAGCGGTGGTGCTCGACGAATGGCCCGAGCCACCGTCGACGACATCAACGCCGTCAACAACGTCGACGACATCGACGTCGACAACCACGACGCCCGAGACGACCTCTACGACGTCGACCACATCAACCTCGACCACGACCTCGACGACGTCGACATCAACGTCGAGTTCGCTTCCACCGATCAGCGTGGCGCCGGCTGCGCAACGGTATCCCTGACGCTTCGCTGCCATCGCCGTTAGGCTCAGGCGCTGGCGGGCTGTCGTGACCGGCGCCAGGAGGCCCCTGCTCGCTCCTCAACTCATCTTCAACCTCCCGAGGAGAACCGCCATGTCTGTCGATGCCCGTGTTGCTGCTGCTCGCGATTTCCGAGTCGCTGATCTTTCGCTCGCCCCATTCGGCCGTAAGGAAATGCTGCTGGCCGAACACGAAATGCCGGGGCTGATGGCAATTCGACGTGAGTTAGCCGCTGCTCAGCCGCTCGCCGGGGCCCGAATCTCGGGATCACTCCACATGACGATCCAGACGGCGGTGCTGATCGAGACGCTGACCGCGCTTGGCGCAGAGGTCCGTTGGGCGTCGTGCAACATCTTTTCAACCCAAGACCATGCAGCTGCAGCGGTCGTTGTCGGCCCTGATGGTACGCCTGAGGAACCTCGTGGCGTTCCGGTCTTTGCGTGGAAGGGTGAAACCCTCGAGGAGTACTGGTGGTGTACCGAGCAGATGATGACGTGGGAGGGCTACGACGGCCCGAACATGATCCTCGATGACGGTGGCGATGCCACGTTGTTGCTGCATAAGGGCGTCGAATATGAGCGTGAAGGCAAGGTTCCGGACCCGACCGAAGCGTCGAATCCAGAGCTTGCGATCGTGCTCGGTCTGTTGCAGCGCACGCTGAAGCAGGATCCGTCCAAGTGGACCCGCATGGGCGCCCACATCAAGGGCGTGACCGAGGAGACCACGACGGGTGTCAAGCGGCTCTACAAGATGGCTGCCGACGGTGACCTGCTCTTCCCTGCGATCAACGTCAACGACTCGGTGACCAAGTCCAAATTCGACAATCTCTATGGCTGCCGGCACTCGTTGGTCGACGCGATCAGCCGGGCGACTGACGTCATGCTCGGCGGCAAGCTCTCCGTGGTGTGCGGCTATGGCGACGTCGGCAAGGGCTGCGTCCAGTCGCTGCGCGGGCAGGGCTCCCGGGTCATCGTGACCGAAATCGACCCGATCAACGCCTTGCAGGCAGTGATGGAAGGGCTTCAGGTGCTCCCGCTCGAGGATGTCGTAGAGATCGCCGATGTGTTCGTGACGGCGACCGGCAATGCCGACATCATCACCGTCGACCACATGCGCCGAATGAAGCACAATGCGATCGTCTGCAACATTGGTCACTTCGACAACGAGATCGATATGGCAGGCCTCGCTCGTTCAGGAGCAGTGCGTGATGAGCTCAAGCCGGGCACGGATGTGTGGCGCTTCGACGACGGCCACCAGGTGATCATCCTTGCTGAGGGTCGACTGGTGAACCTTGGCTGCGCGACAGGCCACCCGAGCTTTGTGATGAGTTGCTAGTTCTCCAACCAGGTGATCGCCCAAATCGAGCTCTTCAACCATCCCGAGCGTTACCCGCTCGGCGTGCACGTGCTGCCCAAGCATCTTGATGAGAAGGTGGCCAGTCTGCACCTTGAGGCGCTTGGTGTGAAGCTGACCAAGCTCAACGACGAGCAGGCTGAGTACATCGGCGTCGAGCCGTCCGGACCCTTCAAGCCTGAGCACTACCGCTACTGAGCCTGCTGGGGGGTGTGACACCCCTTCGTCATGATCTGGGCATGACTCAGATCTCCCATCTGCCGTTCCAGCGCACCGATATTGGTTGGTGTCGCCTTCGTGCACAATTCCTCGACGGTTTGTTGAGCGTTCGGTGTGCCGGATGCAATGCCCGAGGGGCTGCACTGTGCGCCACATGTCGTTTCGCGTTGCTCGACGCGTCACGGCGCGGACTTGGTGCGGTCGCTGCCGGACCCGACGCCGTTATCGCCGCAGTCGAATTCACCGGCCGTGCTCGCTCGGTGATTCACGGGCTGAAGTATCGGAATCGCCGAGCGGTGATCACACACCTCGCTGGGTTGCTCGCGGGGCGCCTGCGTGACGTTGGCATCCGTCCCGGCATCGACATCACTGCCGTGACGTGGGCGCCCACACATGGTGCGCGTCGACGTGAACGTGGCTACGACCAAGCCGAGCTGTTGGCACGAGCAACGGCTCGAGTGTTAGGGGTGCCTGCCGTCCGCCTACTTGACCGAGTCGACCGCTCTGGCCCGCAGACGGGTCGTACCCGTCTCGAACGCGAGTCAGCGCCCGCGTTCACCGGTCGGCGAAGCCGCCATCAGTCGGTGCTGCTGATCGACGATGTGGTCACGACGGGGAGCACGTTGGCTGCTGCAAGCGGCGCCTTGCGCACGGCCGGCGTTCGGCGAGTGGTCTGTTCAGCCGTGGCCGCCACACCGGTTCAGAATCGCCGTAAACGAAGGGCGCCATTGTCGACGGCAGCCTGAGGTGACCGGCCGGTAGGCTCGATCGGGCATGGGAATTCTCGACCGAATCCTTCGCGCCGGCGAAGGCAAAAAGCTCAAAGCACTTGAGGGGATCGTCCCTGATATTGGTGCGCTGGGCGAATCACTCTCACGGCTTTCAGATGACGACCTGCGGCACCGCACCGTCGAATTTCGTGAGCGACTTGACCGCGGCGAAACACTCGACGACATTCTCGTTGAGGCCTTTGCCGTAGCGCGTGAAGCGTCGACCCGCGTCCTCGGCCAGCGCCACTACGACGTCCAGCTGATGGGCGGTGCTGCGCTGCACTTCGGATGGGTCGCCGAGATGAAGACCGGTGAGGGCAAGACCCTCGTGTCGACCTTGCCGGCCTACCTCAATGGCCTTGCCGGACGGGGCGTGCACCTCGTGACGGTGAACGATTATCTCGCTCGTCGTGACGCCGAATGGATGGGTCAGTTGCATCGCTGGCTCGGATTGTCCGTCGGATTGGTCATTCCAGGTTTCAAGAACACGCCAACGGACAAGCGCGCCAGTTACGGCTGCGACATCACCTACGGAACGAACAACGAACTTGGTTTTGACTACCTGCGTGACAACATGGCGGCCCGTCTTGACGACAAGGTGCAGCGGGGCCATAGCTTCTGCATCGTCGACGAGGTCGACTCGATTCTCATCGATGAGGCCCGCACGCCGTTGATCATCTCTGGACGGGTGGGCGACGCTGCCAAGTTGTACTACCGGTTCGCCTCAATCGTCCGAACCCTCAACCGTGGCGTCGACTACGAGGTCGAAGAAGACAAGCGTGTGGTCGTCCCGCTCGAACCGGGTATCGAGCGAGTCGAACAGGCCCTCGGTGTTGAGAACCTCTACGACGATGTCCAGGCCAACTTCGTGCACCAGTTCACCGTTGCGCTGAAGGCCAAGGAGTTGTACCGGCGCGACAAGGACTACATCGTCCAAGGCGGCGAGGTGAAGATCGTCGACGAATTCACCGGTCGCATTCTTGAGGGCCGACGCTGGTATGAAGGCATCCACCAGGCGGTTGAGGCCAAAGAGGGTGTGAAGATCAAAGAGGAGAATCAGACCCTCGCCACGATCACCCTTCAGAACTACTTCCGCATGTACGACAAGTTGGCGGGTATGACGGGAACGGCGTCGACCGAAGCCGCGGAACTGATGAACACCTACGGCCTTGGCGTGGTGCCCATTCCGACCAATCGTGAGATTGCCCGTCTTGATCAGTCCGACCTCATCTACCGCAGCGAAGTTGGCAAGTTCCGAGCCGTAATCGACGACATCGTCGAGCGCCATGAAAAGGGTCAGCCGATCCTGGTGGGCACGGTCAGCGTTGAAAAGAGCGAGTTGCTGTCGCGGATGATGCGCGAACGCGGCATCGCTCACGAGGTCTTGAACGCCAAGCAGCACACCCGTGAAGCCGAGATCGTGGCCCAAGCGGGCCGTCTCGGGGCGATCACCGTGGCGACCAACATGGCCGGTCGTGGTGTTGACATCCTTCTCGGCGGTAATCCCGAACTACTGGCCCGTCGTGAAGTGCTGAAAGAGGGCGTCGACCCGGCGGTGATGGTCGACGACTACGCCTTGCCGATGCCGGTCGAGCAGATGCCTGAGGAGTTCCGTGAGCAGCGTGCTGCGGCCCTTTCGAAGTACGCAGAGTACTTGGAGCGTTTCAAACCGGAATGTGCAGCCGAGGGCGCCCGGGTTCGTGAACTCGGCGGTCTGTATGTGGTCGGCTCTGAGCGGCACGATTCACGACGTATCGACAACCAGTTGCGAGGACGCGCCGGCCGTCAGGGTGACCCCGGTGAGAGTCGCTTCTATCTCAGTCTCGATGACGAACTCATGCGACTGTTCGCGACCGGTGCGCTGCAATGGGCAATGGGCCGTTTCGATGAGGACGAAGCGATCGAGGCCAAGATGGTTACGAAGGCAATCGAGCGTGCGCAAACCACCGTCGAGCAGAAGAATGCCGAGGTTCGGAAGAACGTTCTCAAGTACGACGAGGTGATGAACGAGCAGCGCAAGGTGATCTACCAGCGCCGTGATCAGATCCTCGAAGGTGCCGATCTGAAAGCTGCGGCCGCTGAGTATTTGCGCGAGGCGATCAATGACCTCGTCGAAACGCATTGCGCTTCAGCGGCCACCGACGAATGGGATCTCGATGGCCTTGTCGCCGAGACGGCCCTCTACTGGCCAACGGTGGTGTCGGCGAGTGACCTCGCCGATCTCGACACGGCGGGTCAAGTGTCAGAGGGGCTCGTCGCCGAAGCCCTCGGCCACTACGAGCAGCGTGAGGCAGAACTCGGCGAAGAAGTGATGCGCCAGGTTGAACGCCAGGTCATGTTGCGAATCATCGATCAGCGTTGGCGTGAACATCTCGAAGAAATGGATTACCTCCAAGAGGGCATCAACTTGCGAGCAATGGGCCAGAAAGACCCGCTTGTCGAGTGGCAGCGCGAGGGCTTTCAGATGTTCGGTTCGATGATGACTGGCATCGCTCGTGATTTCGTCCGTTACGTCATGCACGTTCAAGTCGCGCAGCAAGAGGCGCCGCAGCTGACGCCGCAGGTCTTCAACATGCAGCAGTCGTCGAGCGATGACGCTGCCAGTGATGGCTTTGCCTCGGCGCGCGCAGCTGCCGTTGCAGAGTCGACGGGGGCGCCGGTGCCGACACGTCCCGAAACCTCGGCAAAGCCCCAGACCGTCGTCAAGGACGCCTTCGATAAGACCCCCCGCAATGCCCCATGCCCGTGCGGTTCGGGTAAGAAGTTCAAGGCCTGCCACGGCGCGGCCTGAGACGACGAGCATCCACCATGCGTGACCTGACCGATGACATCAGAGATCTTCGACGCCGCGTTGTCGAGGCCGCCGGCTATCTGAAGGTTGATGAAGGACGTAACCGGCTCGTGGAGTTGGAGTCGGAGATTTCACGACCTGATCTCTGGGATGATGCCGATCGTGCCAAGCAGGTCAACGCCGACTACGCGGCCGTCAAAGACGACCTCGACACGCACGATGCCATTGCATCAGCGGTTGATGACATCGAGGTGTTGCACGATCTCGCCCGTGAGGAAGGCGATGAATCGGTCATCGACGAGATCGATGCATCGATGGCCGATATCTCATCGCGGCTTGATCAACTCGAACTGCGCAGCTTGTTCACTGGCGTGCACGACGATTCTGCATGCATCGTGCAGATCAACGCCAAAGACGGCGGCGTTGACGCGCAGGACTTTGCCGAGATGCTTCTCCGTATGTACGCCCGGTGGGCCGAGCGGCGCGGCTTTGTGATCGAACTGAACTACGAGTCAGAAGGTGCCGAGGCTGGCATCAACTCAGCCGAGGTGACGATCACGGGGCGTTATGCCTACGGCTTGATGACGTCAGAGCGTGGCACCCACCGACTCGTGCGGATTAGCCCTTTTGATAATCAAGGCCGTCGCCAGACGAGCTTTGCAGCGGTGCAGGTGTGGCCAGTGATGGACGCTCCTGACGTGGAGATCAACGAGGCCGACATTCGAATGGAAGTGTTCCGTGCTTCGGGTGCGGGCGGTCAGCACGTCAACAAAACCTCGTCTGCGGTGCGTTTGATCCACGAGCCAACCGGACTGGTGGCATCGTCGCAGGAGGAACGCAGCCAGCTGCAGAACCGTGAAAAGGCGTTGAATCGCCTGCGTGCGATGGTGGCGGCAAAGATCGAAGAAGAGCATCAGGCCGAGCGTGATGCGATCGGCGGCAAGCAGGCACAGGTCGGCTGGGGCAGTCAGATCCGCTCGTATGTGATGCAGCCGTACCAGATGGTGAAGGACCTGCGTACCGAAGTTGAGTCCGGCAACGTCGCCGCGGTCTTCGATGGCGAGCTCGATCAGTTCATGGAGGGCTACCTGCGTTGGCGGCGTTCCGCTGAGGCTGATGACTGACCGCGAGCAGCGGTTCGGTAGCACTACCCTCGGGGCGTCATGATTCGGTTGGAGAACGTCACCAAGAGCTACTCCGAAGAGGTGATCGCTCTACGCGACGCCAGCTTTGAGGTAGCCAAGGGAGAGTTCGTCTTCCTCGTCGGCCCGTCCGGTTCAGGCAAGAGCACGTTGTTGCGGCTCATCAACCGTCAAGAGCGTCCCGAATTGGGTGCGGTCTGGGTAGCCGGTCGGAACATTGTCGATATGCCCGGCAATCGGGTGCCGATGTTGCGGCGCAATATTGGCAACGTCTTCCAGGATTACAAGTTGCTCAGCAACAAGACCGTCTTTGAGAACGTCGCCTTTGCCCTTGAGGTCATCGGTCGACCAAAGCACGTCATTCGCCAGCAGGTGCCAGCGGTGATCGACCTTGTAGGTCTTGCCGGCAAAGAGGATCGGTTCCCCGATCAGCTTTCTGGCGGTGAGCAGCAGCGCGTGTCGATCGCCAGGGCATTCGTCAATCGTCCGTTGATCCTCGTCGCAGACGAGCCGACAGGCAATCTTGACCCAGCGACCGGCGAGGGCATCATGCGGCTCCTCGATCGCATCAACGGCACCGGCACCACTGTCGTCATGGCGACGCATGATCAACGCATTGTTGATGCGATGCGTAAGCGAGTCATTCAACTCGACCGGGGAGTGATCGTTCGCGACCAGGCTCGAGGGGTGTACCAATGATCTCTCGACTGAGTTACATCTTCCGAGAAACTGGGGCCAGCATGCAGCGCAATGTGACGCTGTCGGTGGCTGCCGTGATCACCTCGGCGGTGTCGCTATTGATCTTTGGTCTCACGCTCATCATCCAGCACGGCTTTGACAATCTGCTCGCCCAGTGGGAGGGCGGGGTCGAGATGATCGTGTACGTCAACGCCGGAGCCGGCGACGAGCAACGTCTCGTGGTTGAAGAGGCGCTCTCGCAACAGGTTGGCATCACGATCGAGGACTGGTCGTACTGCGATGTGACGTGCTCGCTGACCGACGCCGATCGGCTGTTCGCCGGTGACCCGGGGACGAGAGCCCAGTTGACGGCGGACAACATTCCAACGCAGTACAAAGTGGTGCCCCTCGATGCCACTCAGGTGGACATTCTGCGTGGTCTGCGTGATCGATATCTCGAACTGCCCAACGTGTACTCGGTTCAGCTGGCCGAGGAGCAACTCGATCTGATTTCCAAGTTGCAGGGTTTCGTGTCGACCTACACCACTGGACTCTGGATCGCCTTGATGATCGCCGCGTCGTTGCTCATCTGGAACACGATTCGCACTGCGATGTTTGCGCGCCGGCGTGAGATAGAGGTGATGAAGTTGGTTGGTGCCACCGACTGGTTCATCCGTGTGCCATTCATGCTCGAAGGATTGCTTCAAGGCGTGGCGGGTGGGGCGGTTGCCTCGATCGCGATGTGGTTTATTAACGATCGCTGGACCGCCGGCGTCGAGTCGTTCCCAGTGAATTCGGGGATGACCGCCTTGGTCGTGATCGATGGCTACCAATGGCAGGTTGCGCTGATTCTGATCGTGTTCGGTGCACTGATCGGCACCATTGGTTCGGGCACGGCCGCCTCGCGATTCCTCGACGTGTGACCGCAAAGGGTCCATCGGCCATGATGGGGCCATGGCCGCTCCCGAATCGCTTGACCCGTCGACCTATGAGCACATCGAACTCGATGTCGATGACGGCATTGCCACGATTTGGCTCAACCGCCCCGAGAAGATGAATGCGTTCACCGAGCGGATGCGGTACGAGATTCTCGATGCCCTTGATCGAACCGACGCTGACGATGCGGTCCGTGCGGTCATTTTCAGCGGTCGCGGCCGGGCCTATTGCGCCGGAGCGGACTTGTCATCGGGCGAGGGAACCTTCTCGCGCGGTGGCTCCGACATCATGGGTGCGAATGGGGTACCTCGCGATGGCGGTGGCACGGTCAGTTTGCGGATTTTCCAATCGTTGAAGCCAGTGATCGGGGCGATCAACGGCGCCGCAGTTGGTGTTGGTGTGACGATGACGTTGCCGATGGATATTCGATTGGCCTCGACGGCTTCGAAGTTCGGTTTCGTGTTTTCTCGACGGGGCATCGTTCCCGAGGCGGCGTCGAGCTGGTTCCTGCCGCGGCTCGTCGGTATCAGTCGGGCGATGGAGTGGGTGTCATGTGGCGAAGTGTTCTCCGCTGATGAAGCGCTTGACGGGGGCCTCGTACGGGCTGTGTATGACCCCGACGAGCTGATGCCGGCAGCGCGGGCGCTGGCGAAGCGTATGACCGAGAACTCGTCGGCGGTATCGATTGCAGTCGCCCGAAAGATGATGTGGCGCATGCTTGGGGCTGACCATCCAATGGAAGCGCACAAGGTCGACAGTCGTGGCATTCTTGAACGGGGTCGCTCGAACGACGTGAAGGAAGGCATCAACTCGTTCTTCGAAAAGCGTGCTCCTCAGTTCCCCGATCGCGTGTCTGACGGATTGGGAACGATCTTTTCGGACTGGACCGACCCGACCTACGACTGATCCGTGGACGAGACCTCGCTCTATGACCGGGTTGGTGGCGACCAATTCTTCACCGATCTTGTCGACGCGTTTTACGAGGGCATCGCCACTGACGAGCTCCTCGCTCCGCTGTATCCAGAGTTTCCAGACTTTGGTCCTGCACGCGAGCGTCTGACGCTGTTTCTCATTCAGTACTGGGGTGGCCCTCACACGTACATGGAGGTGCGCGGACATCCACGGCTTCGGATGCGGCACATGCCCTTTCATGTGGGCGAACGTGAACGTGACCGTTGGCTCGTGCACATGGCGGCGGCAGTTGAGCGGATGTGCGATGGACGACCCGATGGGGTGGAACTCGCTGGGGAACTGTTGGCTTACTTCGTGCCAGCGGCGGAGCACCTTCGCAACGATCATCCGTTAGGGCTGCGACCCTGATGGTGAGTGATCTACGCGAGCGCCCAACAGGCGATTGCTGATGCTGCTGCAGCGTTGAGGGAATCCACAGCGCCCGCCATTGGGATACGGGCGGGAATCGCCAACCGGAGGGCGTCGTCGCTGAGCCCAGCGCGTTCGGCGCCGATCATGACAGCGCGCGGGCGCGCAGCGTCAAGTGATGCTGCGAGTTCGCGAAGGTCAGCTGCTTGTGGGTCGGGGGTTAGTGCGATGAGGTCACGCTGACCACGGGTGCATTCGTCGTCGAGTAGCCCCATCAGGTCACGCGTGCGGGCATGAGGCAAGGCGAATGTCGTGCCCATTGCCACGCGAAGTGCTCGACGCGAGAGCGGATCGCCGCTGGTGCCATCGAGCAACAGTCCATCCCACCCGAGCCCGGCCGCGTTGCGCACGATGCCGCCGATATTTGCTGGGTTATCGACCGCTTCGACGATGACGAGTCGCCGTGATTGTGAGAGCAGGCTGATCGCGCTCGGTCGCGGCGGTCGCTCGAAAATCGCCACGATCGGGTGTGGCATACCAAGGCCGGTGACCATACGTCGGATCTCGTCGCCACCGATGAACACATCAACCCCGAGTTCATGGGCGATAGGCGGGACACGATCGGCGTCAGCGAGAGCGGCAATCGCTCGGCAGCCGGCAGCGTGGGCTCGGCTGACGACGAGGTCGCCTTCGGCGAGGAACATCCCGGCGCCGGCATCATCTCGCTTATCGGCACGATTGGTGAGTCCGCGTTCACGAAGGCGAAAGAGCGCGAGCCGCTCATCGTCGGTCGACTCGATGGTGATGAACGACATCGGATCAGAAGTGGTACGGAAATCCCGACCAGTTCGGGTCGCGCTTTTCCAAGAAGGCGTCTCGTCCCTCGGCGCCCTCGTCGGTGCCATAGGCAAGACGGGTCGCTTCGCCTGCGAACACCTGCTGGCCGACGAGACCATCGTCGACGAGGTTGAACGCGAACTTCAGCATTCGCTGCGCCGTCGGGCTCTTACCGCAGATCTCGCGGGCCCATTGCAGCGCCGTGGCTTCGAGCTCAGCATGGGGCACGACGGCGTTGACGGCACCCATGTGGAACATGTCGCTCGCCGTGTACGTCCGACCCAAGAAGAAGATCTCGCGGGCGAACTTCTGTCCCACCATGCGAGCGAGGTACGCCGATCCATAGCCAGCGTCGAACGACGCCACATCGGCGTCGGTCTGCTTGAAGCGCGCATGCTCTTCGCTGGCGAGCGTGAGATCGGCCACCACGTGCAGGCTGTGGCCACCGCCGGCGGCCCAGCCGGGGACGACACAGATGACGACCTTTGGCATGAACCGGATGAGGCGCTGGACCTCAAGGATGTGGAGTCGTCCCGAACGGGCAGGGTCGACGGTGTCGGCGGTGTCACCTTCGGCATAGCGATACCCGTCGCGACCGCGAATGCGCTGGTCGCCACCCGAGCAGAACGCCCAGCCTCCATCTTTGGGGGAGGGGCCGTTGCCCGTCAGCAGCACGCACCCGACATCGCTTGACATGCGCGCATGGTCGAGTGCGCGGTACAGCTCATCGACGGTGTGGGGTCGGAACGCATTACGAATGTCGGGTCGGTCGAAGGCGATGCGCACGCATCCCACGCCACGGGCGCGGTGATAGGTGATGTCGGTGAAGTTGAAGCCCGGAACCTCGTCCCACGCGTCGGCATCAAAAGTGGCGGAGACTCCCTCAAGTGCACTCATGGCGACATCATCGCCGTTTCGTCGTCGTCAGAACGGATCGATGTCGTGATGGGGCACGATGCTGCACCGCGCAAACGGCCACGCAAGGCCCATGCGAGCAGCCCGATCGACGCAAGGGCGAGCAGCGGCTGGGCGGGGGCAAACCACTCGAGCGCTCCGGTCGTGCCGAGGGCAATGACGACGAGCTTGTTGCAAACCGGGCAGCCAACGGCAAAAAAGCTGAGCATTCCGCCAATGCCACCGACTCGGCCGGGGCGATCGAGATCATCAGCCGTTGCTCCGTCGCGCACGTAGGTGGCAGCGAGAAGGCCTCCGAGGATCGAGGTGACGACGAGGGTCGGGTACGACCACCAGGTGATGTCAACCGGCCGTCCAAAGATCGGGTTCGGTATGACGTCGGTTGGCACACCGATCAGGAGAGCAACAGCGATCGCCCCCGCTGCGGCAATCATCCAGTGGCGCGATGTCCACATGCGCATGACCTCACGGTATCTGGTGGGTCTGGACGGCGACAGAGTGGTCGCCTACTTTGTTCCGATGGGTAACCCGCATCGGACGAGGTGGGCCGCGATCGGCGCCGCACTGGCGGTAACTCTTGGCGGAGGCGGCTTGATCGGGGTGTCAGCCTCAGGGGTTGACAACTCGTCCGCGCTCGTTGCGATCGCTCCTGTGAGGATTCTCGACACACGTTCACAGAAGAAGGTCTCCGGGGCGACACTCATTGTGCAGGTGACCGGACCGGTGCGGACCTACTCCGGATCGTCGGGGACGGAGACGGTCGTTCCTGACGGTGCTACAGCGGTGGCGATCAACCTGACGGTTACTGAGGGCAACCGCAATGCTGGATATGGCTTCGTAACGGCATTTCCGTGCGCCGACGCTTCCGACGGCGTACCGAACGCTTCAACGCTCAACTTCAGTGATGGTACTGACGTGGCGAATGCCGTCACGGTCCCGCTCGGGGCAGGCGGAGCGATCTGCCTGAACGTGTACGGGGCAGCACACCTGATCGTTGACGTGTCCGGGTACTACTCCGATGGTCGACTGGACGACATCGAGGCCGATATCGCAGTTACCGGTTCTCAGATCGCTCGTGTCGCAGCGGGGAATTTCCGTGGTTTCGTGGAGACACCGTCAGCAGTAGGTCCGTCGAACAGTACGGCCGGGATCGACATCGAACGTGGAGCCGATGGTCTTCCCGTGATGACCCGCATCGCCTCCGGCGGGGCGCTCACCGTCACGACCTGCGCTGACGTTGGGTGTGTCGATGAGGGAGAGGTGTCGTCGGTGCTCGATGTGGGTGTGGTGGCCGATGCGGCATTGGCCATCGGGGCTGATGGCATGCCGGTCATTTCGTTCCGCACCGCGACTCCAGAGTTGGGCGTGGTCGTCTGCACCTCGTTCGACTGCTCAACGCATCGTGAGCCCGTGATTCTCGATGACCGCGCCGGCACCGGCGAGACGCCGGACATTGCCATCGGGGTGGGTGGCAATCCGGTAATCGCCTACACCATTGAGAATCCGCCGAGCCTGAGCGTCGTCGCGTGCGACGACCGCTTCTGTGAGGGGTCGGGCGACGAGTACAACGACATCTGGACCTCAGCCGAGTCGGCTGTTTACCCCCAGCACCCGTCGGTTGTGATTGATCGCACCGGCGCTCCAATCATCGCTTACCAAGACAAGCATGTCGGCACTGGCCTGGAATTCGCCCTGTTCGTGTACATATGCGGAGACGCTGACTGTGCTGGGGGGAGCCCGATGGTGCTCCAGTACACAGGGGTGGGTGGTTCGAACGTGGTGACTGGGTTTCACCCATCTGTCGCAATCGGTGCCGACGGTGTTCCTGTTGTTGTGTACGGCGAAAAGGACTTGGACCCTGATCCCGATGTCTGGTCGATTGAGGCGCAGTCGTTGGGGGCTGCCGGAGTTGTTCAGGTCAAGAGCGCATTGCCCGGTCCCGTCAACTCGACCTCGATGCGGATCGGGGTTGATGGCGTCCCGCTGATTGCCTACTCAACGGAGAGTTCGGGAACCTCGGTACTCAGCCTTCTGCAGTGCAACACCACCAGTTGTGACAGCCCTCCCAGCGCCACCGAGCACATCGGCCTCGACGAGTGCGGGTCGGCCGGATGCGGTCTGTCGATGGCGATGTCGGGGGGCGGGTTGCCGATGATTGCGTATCACGATGCAACGGGCAGCTCGGCCGTAGCGAACATCTACGTGCCGTGGTGGACGGTAGGTGGGCGCTGAGCGACGTGAGTGCTCCCGCTACCGTGGCAACGTGACCATTCCCGGTGCTGTTTCGATCATCCCCGTTCCGGGCTTGCCGGAGATCGAGGTGGGTGCTGATCTTGCGTCGATGATCGTTGCGGCTGCAGGTGATGCTGGTTCGCCGATCGTCGACGATGACGTCGTGGTGATCACCTCGAAGATCGTGTCAAAAGCCGAGGGTGCTGCAATCGAACTCGAGTCGGTGACCCCGTCGGCATTTGCGGAGCGATGGGCCGCCGAGTGGGATAAGGATCCACGCGTCGTCGAGGTGGTGCTCAACGAGAGCCGTCGGGTGGTGAGACAGATCGGTCCGGTTCTGATCACCGAGACACACCATGGCTTTGTCTGTGCCAATTCGGGCGTCGACCAGTCGTCAAGCGGTGCCGCTGGGCGGGTGGTGGTGTTGCCGGCTGATCCGGATGCCTCGGCGCAGCGGATTCGAGCACGATTTGCCGACCTGGGCCTGCGAGTCGCCATCGTGATCAGCGACACGTTTGGACGCCCCTGGCGTGAAGGGCAGACCGACGTCTGCATCGGTGTTGGCGGAATTGCGCCGATTCGTTCCTACATCGGTGAGGTCGACCCGCACGGACACGAGTTTCGCGTGCAAGAACTGTGTGTGGTCGACGAGATTGCCGCAGCGGCCGAACTCGTCAAAGGCAACACCTCGCGCATCCCAGTAGCGGTGGTCCGAGGTGTCGACTACGTCATCGATGAGGCCGCGACGATGGCTCCGGTATTGCGCGATACCTCGCGTGACCTGTTCCGCTGAGCCGAGCACTGGCAGACTGTTGTCGTGAAACTTCACGACGCCTACCCCGTTGGTACGCAACTCGCTGACGATCCCATCGTGTGGGTCATTGATGACTTTCTCTCGGTGGACGAGCGTGAACACATCATCGGCATCGCAGGTCCTCGCCTCGAAGCTGCGAAGGTCACCTCAACTCGTGTGAATACGGTGTCGACCGCTCGAACCGGTTCGGTTGCGTGGGTCCGTTACGGCGACTCGCCGATGGTCCAAGGCGTCATGCATCGCGTCAGCGATCTCGTTGGGATTCCGGTTCACCACGCCGAGTCGATGCAGGTGGTGCACTATGCCGAGACGCAGGAGTATCGCCCGCACTTCGATGGCTGGGACCTGACCACCGAAAAGGGCAGGCTTCGGACCGAGAACGGGGGGCAACGCGTGCTCACCGCGCTGATGTATCTCAATGATCCAGCCGGTGGTGGTGGCACGAACTTCCCGAAGCTCAACCTTGAGGTCGAGGCCCGGCCGGGCCGCTTGGTGCTCTTCCACAACATCATCGATGAGGAGACCAACCTTCATCCGCACTCGCTTCACGGGGGTATGCCGGTGAGCGACGGAGAGAAGTGGGCCTGCAATCTCTGGTATCGGGCGAGGCCGTACCGAACGGCGGTCGATCGCACGACGAAGCCAGTCGCAGCGAGTGCCCGCACGGGCGGGGCAGCCTCAAATCGGGCGGCTCGTCGGCGAGCACAACGCCGCTAGTCCGGACGAGTATCCGGATTGTTGTCCGGATGTACAGCAAAATACCCAGAATCTTTGATCATTCCGCTATGGTGTTCTGCGAGGTCGTCATGCAGTTGACCGGGTGATATCGCGAAGGTGTCCGCAATGAAGCGGGCGCTCGCTCCCCGGATATCGACAGCACATGATCAGACGACCCGTCCCGACCATAAGCACAGGACAGTGACCGGAACCATCCGCCTTGAGGGCGTGTACAAGATCTTCGGCGAGCAGCCACGTGGACGAGCGCTTGACCTCGCCCGCTCGGGTATGTCGAAGACAGACATCCAATCGATGACGGATCACGTTGTGGGACTCGCCGACGTGAACTTCTCGGTGAACGAAGGCGAGATCTTCGTGGTGATGGGGTTATCGGGTTCGGGAAAGTCGACCGCCATTCGCACTGTCAACAAGTTGCACAGCGTGACTGCTGGCAGCGTGTGGGTTGGCGATGTCGACATACAGACCCTTTCGGGGCCCGCATTGCAGAAGGTGCGCCGTGAGCGCATTGGCATGGTGTTTCAGCACTTCGCCCTCTTCCCTCATCGCTCGGTCATCGACAACGTGGGATACGGACTAGAGGTTCAAGGCGTTGGTCGCCACGAACGTGAGCAGTTGGCGCTTGAAGCACTCGGGTTGGTTGGGCTTCGCGCCTACGCCGCATCGATGCCAGGACAGTTGTCGGGAGGCATGCAGCAACGTGTCGGTTTAGCGCGAGCGCTGGCATCTGATCCTGAGATCTTGTTGATGGACGAGGCCTTCAGCGCACTTGACCCGTTGATCCGTCGCCAGATGCAGGACGAGATGATCGCGATTCAGCGTCAGCTTCGAAAGACGATCCTGTTCATCACGCACGATCTCAACGAGGCGCTCCGGCTCGGAGATCGTGTCTGCATCATGCGCGGTGGTCGAGTCGTGCAGATCGGCACGCCCGAGGAGATCTTGACGTCACCAGCGACGGGCTACGTCGCTGAGTTCGTCCAAGACGTCGATCAAGGTCGTGTCATCCGGGTCAGTGACGTCATGGTTGAGCCCCGCCCAGTTGTGACGGGGGCGTCGCTCCGTTCGGCGGTGCGGGCGATTGGCGAGCGCACCGGATCATTCGTTGTCAACGACCACGGTCACCCTGAGGCGGTATTGACCTCGGCGGATGGCATACGTGCCCTCGATGACGGTTCGGTAGATCTGGCGGGGGCATTGCGGACCGATTTTGATCGTGCTGCCCCCACGCAAACCTTGAATGAGGTCTACGCGTCGGCAGGACGTGGGCTGCCCATCGCTGTCGTTGACGGCGATGGACGCCTCATCGGCAATCTCGACCCGCAGGACATCATGGCCGAACTCGGCCGTGTCGAATCGCTCATTGATGGCTTCGAACGGGAGGTGTTCTTGTGATGTTCCCGCTGCAGGACGCCGGGCCCGGATTGCTTGAAGATGACGTACTCGACGAGTACCTCATTCCTTTCGGTTCCTGGGTTGAAGAGATCGTCAATTGGACCACGCTGAACCTCTCGGGGTTGCTCGATGCCATCGCGTGGCCGTTCGACTTCTTGCTCGACAACATCGTTGACAACTTCTTGCTGTCGATTCCGTGGCTCGCCGTGGTGGCGATCATGTTCGTCATCGCGTGGATGGTTCGAAACCTCACGGTGGCAACGGGCACCGCGGTTGGACTTGTCGTCTGCGGCCTGCTGGGCGACGACTTCTGGGTGCAGACCGCTCGCACGATTGGCTTCATCCTGGTGGCGGTCATCGTGTGCGTCATCATTGGGATTCCGCTCGGGATCTTGTCGGGACGATTCGATGGTGTCTGGCGCTTGATGCGGCCGACTCTCGACGCCATGCAGGTGATTCATGCCTTTGTGTATCTCTTGCCGTTCGTCTATTTCTGGGGTGTCGGCAGGATCTCGGCGACGATGGCGACGATGGTGTTTGCGTTGCCGCCATTGATTCGTCTCACCAATTTGGGTATCAGGCAGGTGCCCGAAGACGTGGTTGAAGCAAGTCGTGCCTACGGGGCGACGGAGCTTCGCGTGCTTCGTGATGTTCAGCTACCGCTTGCGCGGCCAGCAATCATGACCGGAATCAACCAGACGCTGCTCTTGGCGTTCTCAATGCTCGGCATTGCTGCCATTCTTGGTGCCGGTGGCCTTGGGGCATTGCTCTTTCGGGCACTGGGCCAACAGGACGTGAACCTGGCGGCAGCTGCTGGTCTTGGCTTCTTCTTATTGGCGGTGATCCTCGACCGGATCTCACAGACCGAAGCAGGCTCTCGCAACCTGTTTTCACGCATGATGCATGCGTGGCGAGCGAGGCGTTCGCCAGAACAATTACTCGGCGATCCTGACTTTGACCCGTCGGTTGGTGCGGCGGGTGTGGATGATGACGGTGCGAACGACGGCGTCGTTGCTCCGGTGACCTCGTCTGAACGCGCGGCAATCCTGTTGATGATGGCATCGGCCATCGTCGTGGCGCTCGCCACCTTGCTGACCTGGTCGTCTAACGGGGCGTCGCTCAGTGTGTACGCACGCCGTGAGGATGTGGAGCTGACGGGCTCGTTCAGTGGTCTGTCCGCAAGCGGTGGATCCTGGTTCGGCATCGTGTTGCTCGGACTCTCGCTGTTCGTCGTCGCTGTGGGCGCATCGGTGTGGTCCGGAAGAAGCGCTGCTCGATGGATATCGGCCGATGGTGCGATGGTCGGAGCGTGCGCGTCCGCCGCGGTGGCTATTGGGTATGTCGTGGCGAATCACAGCGCCTTGGCAACCTCGTCAATGGGGTCAGGGGCGGTGCTTGCTGCAGTCGCGTCAGTGGTCGGTGTGGCTGGAGGAGCCTTCTGGTTGCGGTCGGCTCCCTATGCACCCCGGCGGCCGTTGAAGCGCTGCATCCGCTCGGGCACGATCGTGCTCGCCGCTAGCTCGATTGCCGTGATGGCGGTGTCGATGCTCTCAATGTGGCATCTCGACGAGCGTGGCGGCGTCGTGATGACGCCGGCCATTCTGGCCGAGATCGACGAAATGAAGGAGCGCGCCCGTGCGGGGGACATCGATCCGGGGGTCGCTGCCACCGAAATTCAGGTGATTCGAGCAAAGGCTGAGCAAAGCGAACGAGTAGTCATCGATGGCACCGCTGCTGATGGTGTTCGTCTCGGGTGGCCGCTGATGGGGCTGATGCTTCTCGGCTCGCTGGGGGCGCTCATGGCGGCTGGCATTGCAGGCTTTGAGGTTCGACGCCGCTGGATCGGTGGTGTGATCGCCATGGGTGCTGGCCTGGGGGTTACGGCCATCGCGATTGCCTTCGTCGGCACTCTCGCTCGCGTGGCCGACAGGAACTACTTCAGTGGGGTCGGGGCGATGTTTGCGATGTTCGCCGGGCTCCTGATCACCGCTGCAGGAAGTGGCGTGATCAAGAACGTGGAACGAGTGAGGGTGTACGAGGCCGATACATCGGCGTCGTCATCCTCGGACGGATCTCCGGAGGTGGACGAACAACCGTCCGCCACCGCTGAGAAAACAGGAGTCGCCCCGTGAGCAGCGTGAACTGCGTGGGAGCGACATACCGAAACAACCCCGAGGAGGGAATGCAATGATGAAGAAGAGGAAGACGCTCGTCGCAATGGTCGCGGCGTTCGGCCTCGTGGTCGCTGCGTGCGGCGGCGACGACACTGCGGACGCCCCGGCTGAGGAGCCGGCCGCGGAGGAGCCGACCGCAGAGGAACCCACTGCTGAGGAACCGGCTGGTGAGGAACCGGCTGCCAATGACCTGCCAGGTGCCGGCCAGGCGATCACAATGGCCAAGGCTGACTGGAGCACCGAGGATCCGAATGCGTACGTGATCCGTGCACTGCTCGGTGAACTTGG
Source organism: Actinomycetota bacterium (assembly GCA_029978335.1). Classification (GTDB taxonomy): domain Bacteria; phylum Actinomycetota; class Acidimicrobiia; order Acidimicrobiales; family Ilumatobacteraceae; genus Casp-actino5. Next base: position 12,150 of record JAPOJQ010000002.1, on the reverse strand, counting down.
CTACGACGTATCCGATCCGAAAGATGTTGAGCTCGGACCAGCGAACGCCTACATCGCGATGGCTCAGGGCGACGCCGATTTCTGGATCAACTCGTGGTACCCAGGCCACCTGTCGTGGCTTGAGAACGATCTGCCCGATGGATCAAAGGTGGGCGACCACCTGACGATCAGTGGGGAAATGATGATGGCGGGCGGCCTGCAGGGCTACCTGATGACGAAGTCATTCGCCGACGAGTACGGCATTGCATCGCTCGATGACCTCAACGACAATCCCGATGCAATTGCTGCCTACGACGCCACCGACCCGGAGCCGGGCAATGGTATGGCCGATATCTACGGTTGCCAGGAGAGCTACACCTGCGACGACATCATCCAGAGCCAAATCGCATTCTCTGGGTGGGAGAACATTCAGCAGGTCATCGCCGGTTATGACGCCATGTTCGCCGAAGCGGTCACCAAGGTGAACGCTGGCGAGCCGGCCGTGATCTACACCTGGACGCCGAGCGCGTACATCACCCAGTTGCGTCCCGGCGACAATGTGGTGTGGTTGACGGTTGACGAGGTGATTGATGACTCGAATCCGTTGGGCGTTGATGGTGGCGAGCAGTACAGCCAGATTCCTGGCACCGCATCGATCGGCACCGAGCAGTGCCCTGGTTCAGATGGCACCACGTGCCAGCTGGGTTGGGTCGCCGCCGACATTCAGGCCACCGCGAACAGCGAGTGGCTCGACGCCAATCCGGCCGCCAAAGCGCTGATCGAACTCTTCCAGATGGACGTCATCGACGTGTCGTTGATGAACGTGGAGATGGGTGACGGCGCCGATGTTGAGACGCTTGCCGCCACGTGGATCGAGGACAACCGTGCCCTCGTCGACGAGTGGCTGGCAACGGCTCGCGCCGCTGCCTAATTAGACGGCGAGATCAATGATGCCGGCCGACCCTTCGGGGTCGGCCGGTGTCGCGCCTGGCGACGGAGGAATCGCACCCGTTACCGATGCGACGCGGCCATCAAGGTCTCGCAGCGCTGCGTCGAGCACTCGGGTGCAACGACTGCGCGTTCCGGGTGTGGCCACCTCGACGACGAGGCCGGTGACGAGCGCGGTGATGCGAGCGGTTTCGGTTTCGGCCGAATCACGATCGAGACCGATCGCCACGAGCCGATCCCGCATACCTACTTGCCATGAGAATCGAGACACCCCCGGTCGCAGTCGTAGCACTCCGGGCGGCAGCGAAGCTGCTTCGATGCCGATGCGCGCCAATGCCAAGTGATCGTGCGACGAGGTCAGCCATCGCCACCAGCTGCGAATGAGGTCACCTTGTGAGATGCCAGGAGTACGAGCCAGGGTTCGTTCTTGAACCGCGAGTTGGATGTGGAGCGCCCGATCGAGGGCAGAGCGCAGCAAGTCACCGCGGCTGCCAAAGTGGTGAACGAGCACGTTGACGTTCAGCCCGAGCTCACGTGCAATACCGCGAAGTGATGAGACGCCAACACCGTGCTGGCCGAGGTGGCGAACCACGGTGTCCAAGAGTTCCTGACGACGAATGAGGTCGGGGGGTCGGGCCACGGCCGAAGCGTACGTGCGGCATCGCCCCTAACATCGACACGGTGCAGATGATTCACGATCCAGAGCGAACGCAAGGAGGGGCCATCCTCCTCGACGGGAATCGACTGCGTGACGCAACCGTTGCGTCAATTGCTGCCCGGATTGAGGCTGCTGGTTCACCAAAGGTCTGTCTCGCCACGGTGCTTGTCGGCTCCGACGGGCCGAGCGGCGTGTACGTGCGGATGAAGCACCGCAAAGCGACCGAGGCAGGCATGGTGTCGCGTGGCATCGAAATGCCTGACACCGCCACGCAATCCGAGGTTGAATCTGCCGTCGCTGCGCTCGTTGCCGACCCTGACGTTCACGGAATCCTCGTGCAGTTGCCCTTGCCGTCGCATCTCGATCCTGAACCGGTGTTGGCCATGCTCCCGCCGGAGAAAGATGTTGACGGACTCACCGATCGTTCTCTGGGCCGTCTTGTTCGCGGCCTGCCGGGTCACGTGCCGTGCACCCCACTCGGCGTCATGCGGTTGATTGAGGCGTACGGGATCGACACCGTTGGCCGACGTGCGGTTGTCGTTGGTCGATCAACCCTTGTCGGCTTGCCGCAGGTGCTATTGCTTGGGCGGCGAGGTGTTGATGCGACGGTGACACTCGCTCATTCGCGCAGTGTCGACCTCGTAGCCGTGTGCCGTGAGGCCGACATCATCGTGGCCGCAGCCGGTCAGGCTCGAATGATTACCGCCGACCATGTGAAGCCAGGTGCAACCGTGATTGATGTCGGCGTGTCCCGCGTCGAGTCAGGCATTGTGGGTGATGTTGACTTCGAGGCGGTGCAGTCGATCGCTGGTGCGATCACGCCGATGCCCGGTGGGACAGGTCCGATGACGATTGCGTGTCTGCTGGACAACACCGTGGCTGCAGCTGCGATGCAGGGCGTATCGCTCTGACTTAGTGTCGCGGGCGTCGCGGCCGCAGGCGACGTCCCATCGCAACCGCGGTGGCAGGGATCTGCATGACTGCTGCGTCGAGCGCCACCTCTTGTTCGGGGTGCGCGCGCTCTCGTGCTGGATGTTGAGCGATTCGAACGGCGAGGAAGACGGCAATGGCGATGAGGAGTGACGCTGCAGCGTAGGGGTAGCCGTTGTCGCCGATCACGGAGAGCACAATCGACATGATGAATGGTCCGAGCAGAGCGCCGAATCCGAAAAGCACGACCAGTTGCGCCGCCGCTGCGGTGATTCGGGCAGGAGGGAGTCGGTCGTTGGTGTAGGCGCCAGCGATTGAGTAGAGCGGATACATCGTGCCGCCGAGCAGCACCATGGCGCCGTAGCCGAGCGGACTATTCGGGCCATCGAACGACAGCGCCAGGGCTGCAAGCCCAGCGATGGTGGCAGCGACAGCACCGACCAGTCGACGGTCCACCCGATCTGACAGTGATGCGACCGGCACTTGGAATAGCAGCGATCCAAGCGCTGGCATGGCGGTGAAGACGCCGATCGCGCTGATGTCCATATCGGATCGGGCGGCATAAATCGGTGCGAATGCGGTGATCGCGCCCATGACGATGCCGACGGTAAATGCGGTGACCACACCAGTCGGTGCAATGCCGAGCATGTCACGCACGCCGAGACGCTCGACCGGTTGCACGGGCGGTGGGTTTGCTACTGCGGAGAGGGCCACTGGGGAGACCGCAAGTGACACGGCGACAGCAGCGACGACAAATCCGACGATCATGAGCGGATCGACGATGGTGAACAGCAATTGGCCAAGGCCATACGTGATGATGGTGACCATGCCGTAGAGCGAAAGGATTCGTGCCCGGTTTTGGTTTGAGGCGAGTTGATTGAGCCATGACTCGGCGACGACATACACACCGGCGATCAATGCGCCGGCGAGGAACCGGAGCCCAACCCAGGTCACGGGATGCACGAGGAGTCCTGCGAGCAGTGTCACACCTGCCAGCGTGGAGGCCAGGGCGGTGAACACGCGGATGTGGCCAACGGTGCCGACGATGTGCAAGGTGAGACGTGACCCGGCGACGAAACCGGCGTAATACGCCGCACCGATGAGTCCAATGGTGATGGTGTTGAAGCCTTCGAGTTCCGCTCGAACGCCGATCAACGTGGCAAAAAGGCCGACCCCAACGAGCAATATCGACAGCCCAGCAAAGAGTCCCCACGTCGTCAACGCGAGCGAACCACGAACCGCTGGCGGCAACTCGGGAGCGGCGCTGGTGGAGGAGTGCGGCGCCCCACTCATCTGCCGGACGATATCGCCGAGACCGATGCCGATGATGGGCGCGAAGCGGCCGGAGGGTAGCGTCAGACCTCATGGCAGCTGAACTCGTGCAACGCTTCGAGAGCGTGCAACAGGTCCGTGAAGGACTCCGCGAACTCGATTACCTCGCTGACGATGGCATCGCCGGGGTGGCGTATCTCGCCGACCGGCTGGGCAAGCCCATCCTTGTCGAAGGGCCGGCTGGCACCGGCAAGACACAGCTTGCAAAGTCAATCGCTGAACTCACCGGCGCTCGCCTCGTCCGCTTGCAGTGCTACGAGGGCCTCGACGAGTCCAAGGCATTGTTCGAGTGGAACTACAAAAAGCAGTTGTTGCGGATTCAGGCCGACAAGAACTCGGACTCGTGGAACGAGATTCACGACGACATCTTCTCCGAAGAGTTCTTGCTCACGCGCCCGCTGCTCGAAGCGATCACCGCCGATGACCCTGTGGTGCTCCTCATCGACGAGGTCGACCGTGTTGAGGTCGAAACCGAAGCGTTGCTCCTTGAGATCCTCTCGGATTATCAGGTGTCGATTCCTGAGCTCGGCACCATCGAGGCAAAGCAGATCCCGCTGGTGTTCCTCACCTCGAATAACACCCGTGAACTGTCTGAGGCGTTGAAGCGACGCTGTCTCTACTTGCACGTCGACTACCCGTCGATGGAACGCGAGCGCGAAATCGTGCTCGCCAAGGTGCCCGGCATCACCGATGCCCTGGCTGATCAGATCGCCCGCATCGTGCGGTCGATTCGTTCGCTCGATCTCAAGAAGTCGCCGAGCGTCTCCGAGACGCTCGATTGGGCGAGGACGCTGTTGCTGCTCAACATCGAAACCATCGATGAGCAGACGGCGAAGGAGACGTTGCACATCCTCTTGAAGTACCAGACCGACATCGCCAAGGCGGCGAAGGAACTCTCGGTCGACGAGTGAGCCCACGGGCGCTTCGATGACGGTCACCGATCAACGCTCGATGCTTGACCTGCTCAACGGATTCGTTGGGCAATTGCGCGACGCCGGACTTCCTGTGAGCCTCACCGAGAACCTCGACGCGATGGAGGCTGTCCGCCACATTCCGATCGAGGATCGGGACGCATTCAAGTACGCGCTCGGGGCGACCATGATCAAGAATCAGGCGCACTGGCGGTCGTTCGAGACCGTGTTCGAGGTCTACTTCAGCCTTCGTGGCCCGGAATACGCGTTGACCCAGTCCAGCGATGGCGACTCTGAACTCGATGATCTTTGGCGTGAGATGCAAGAGGCCTCACAGCAAGGCGATGGTCGCGGTGGTGCCGGTTCGCTCGATGCGTTGACTCCCGAAGAGATCGCTCACCTGCTGATGCAGGCATTGATGCAGGGCGATCAGGCGCTCATGAAGGCGCTCGCTCGCCAAGCGGTGCAGCGATTTGCCGGCATGGAGCCGGGGCGTCCGGTTGGCGGCACGTACTACCTCTATCGCACGCTGCGCAATCTCGACCTCGACGGCATGCTCGCCAAAATGATGGAGGCCGCGGCTCAGCAGTCCACCGGTCCAAATACCGGGCTTGAGCAACGGCTTGAGCGCGAAGAGTTCGAGCACCGCATCACCGAGTTCAAAGCGGAAGTTGAAGCGGAGATTCGTCGCCGCTTGGTGGCTGACCGTGGGGTGGAGGCGATGGCGAAGACGCTGCGCAAGCCGCTACCTGAAGACGTCGAATTCATGCATGCCTCACGCGATGAGATGGTGAGTCTTCGTAAGGCACTGCAGCCGCTGACCCGCAAACTCGCCGCTCGCCTCGCCCGTAAGCGCAAGCATGGACGTCGGGGCCCCCTTGACTTTCGCAACACGGTTCGGCATTCGCTGAGTTATGGCGGCGTTCCCGCCGAACCAAAGTTCAAGTATCCGCGTCCAGCAAAACCTGAACTCATGGTGGTAGCCGACATCTCCGGTTCGGTTGCTGCGTTCGCCCGGTTCACGCTGATGCTCGTGTACGCCATCTCGAATCAGTTCTCGAAGGTGCGGTCGTTCGTCTTCATCGACGGGATCGACGAAGTGACCGACTACTTCAAAGCGACAGAGGACATCACCGAGGCAATCCATCGGGTCAATACCGAAGCCGACGTCGTGTGGGTCGATGGCCACTCGGATTACGGCCACGCCTTTGAGGTCTTCTGGGAGCGATACGGCAAAGACGTCGGGCCGAAGACCACCGTGTTGCTGCTCGGCGATGCCCGAAACAACTATCACGCCAGCCAATCGTGGGTGATCAAGGAAATCCGGTCGAAAGCGCGTCACGTGTACTGGCTGAATCCCGAGCCTCGTTCGTACTGGAACACGGGCGATTCGATCGTTGGCGAGTATGGAGCGCACACCGACGGCGTGTACGAATGTCGCAACTTGCGCCAGCTTGAAGGCTTCGTCGAGAAGCTCGCGTGACCGTCGGTCACGCCGCCTGATCAGAGTGGCGTGATGAGCAGCGTCTGCACCGCACGACCAACGGGTCCGTGTGCATCGAAGAGCAACGCGTCTGACATGCCGATGCCATCAGGGTTCCAATCCGAACTCACGTGGCTGCCGAGGAGATCGCCTGCGGGTTCGCGGTGGAGATGGATCGTGAGATCGGTGTTGACGAACCCAAAACGATCGGGCTCGGCGTTGCGCGAAATCGCATTGCCACAATCAGCGAGTGGGCAGATGCGTTGGAACGGCGACGGCGATTCACCTTCGACGATCGGCACGGTCCGCATCCACAACGCAGTTGGTCCCGGTGTTGCATCGTGACCGTCGGGATAACGAATCTCAACGCCGTCCATGAACGCAACGAGTCCGTGACGGGTGATCGCAAGAGGAAACGGCCCCGGCAGCGCTCGGTCGGGGTCAGTGCGCTCGCGATCAACCGTCGGAATCGAGGTGGTACTCGGTTGGGCGGCGAGGTGCGACGAGTGGGCGACGGCGATCTGTTTGCCATCAAGATCGAGGATGCGGGCGGTTGCGGTCGAGACGGTGCGTCCTGACCGAGTGATCTCTGCCGAAATGGTGAATCCCGCCATCGGCACTGGTCGAGTCAGTTCAACGGTCAGACGCACCAATCGCTGCTCGGGAAGCAGCCGTTCAACTGAGCGGGCAAGCAGTGCGGTGGGCGGGCCTGCGTGGCAGTGGTGTTCATCCCACGGTCCACGGCAGACACCGTTCGGACGAATGACCTCGGTGCCATCGTCGGTGCGTTCAATGTGGACGAATGCCTGATCGGGCGAACTGGCCACAGATGTCATGTACCCATGATGGTCAATTGGTCATGGTCGGTGGTAGTTGGGCGCTGCACGAGTGATGGTGTCATCGTGTCGGCCGCTTTGGCAGGATGGCCGCGTGATCGAGTGGTTGGTGGTCGGAGCGGGCGTTGCTGGTTCGGTGATCGCTGGCCGTCTCGCCGCAACTGGTGCCTCGGTCATCGTTGCAGAACAAGGCGGCGACTCAACTCCCGGTAACGACCTGTTCGAGGCGCTTGACGTGACGGAACGGGTGCGTTCGACGCCCCTGGTTCGACGAGTTGATGGTGGTCCGCTCGTTCCTTACACCGCGGGCGTCGGGCTCGGAGGTGGATCCGCGATCAACGGCTCACTCGTGTCGTTGTCGGGGCCGTTCGCGCATGATCACTCGCTTCCGCTTGAGACGGATGGTCAGATCGTGCGGGCGACCCACAACGGTCAACGCATCGACGTGTGGTCGGCGTACGGCCGACACTCATCGGCGAACCCACTGCTCGGCCGTGAGGTCGACCGGGTGCTCATCGATGGGTCCCGCTGTGTCGGTATTCGTTGTGTCGATGGCAGCGAGGTGACGGCGCGACGTGTTGTCGTGTGCGCAGGCGCTCTCGGTTCGCCATTGTTGTTGCTTCGCTCAGGAATCGGTCCGGCGACGGTGGGGCACGGCGTGCAGGATCACCCCGCGGTCATGATCCGGTATCGGCGTCGAGCTGGATCGGACCGAGCAGCACGGGCAATCTCTGCCGTTGAGCGCTGCGGACCGCTGCAGATCATGCGCCTCGATCGTGTGAGTGCGATCGATGACGGCACGGCTGGCGTCATCGTCATGTTGATGCGGCCGCAGTCATTCGGTCGGGTCGCGATCGACGCTGCGGGAGTCGCGGACATCAACTTCTCCCTTGGTTCGTCAGAGCGCGACGTACTCGAGCTTGCAGATGGAGTCAGCGCGGTGCTCGCCGCCGGCCTCGACGGCGACCTCATGGCGACGCCCTCGCCAGGAGAAGAAGTGGCGTGGGTGCGCAGCGAACTGGCGATGAGCACACCAGTGGTGATGCACCCGACGTCAAGTTGCGCGATGGGTAGGGCAGTCGATCGCCTCGGTCGGCTTGATGGCGTCGACAACCTGTTCGTTGCCGACGCATCGGTCTTCCCCCGAATCCCCTCGGTTAACCCGATGCTCCCGACGGTGCAACTGGCGGAGAACCTTGTTGATCGGTGGATCTCCGCTGGGCTCGTCTAAGGGATGCTCGGAGTGCCAGTACCCAACCCGCAACGGCAGCGATGGAGAAGATGAACCACTGGATCGCGTACGACAAGTGATTGCCCTCGCTGAGATCGGGCCGAATCACCGGCTGCAGTACTCCACCGGCTTCCGGCGGATCTGAAATCTCAAGGTCGATGTAGACCGGCAGCAAAGTGCCAGGCATCTGGCCAGCGAGTCGAGTGAGGTCGACGCGCTGCACCTCGGTGAGCACACCGTCAGACGGATCACGTGCCCCGAGTCCACTGCGCTCTTGGCTCGGGTGGACGATGCCGGTCACGGTGACCTGTGTTGCGGGCAGTGGCGGATCGTCAACACCGAGCGGCACGAAACCGCGCGTCACGAGCAGTGTTCGTCCATCGCCGAGGTCGAGGGGCACGACGACGTTGTCGCCAGCGCGGCCGTTTTGCGACCGGTTCACCACTCGGATCGTCGCCTCCGGCTGATAGGTGCCGCTGACGGTGACGGATCGCCATTCGATCTCGTCGATGCCAACAGGGTCATTAATCGTGGCATTCGTCGGGAGGATCTCGTCGAGTGGCACTGGGTCGGCCACGAGACGGGACGTGACGGTGGCGTTAAACGCTTGACGCTGATCGAGGCGTCGCAGTTGCCAGAAGCCGAGATTGATCATCGCAACAACGCCGACGATGACGAGCAGATGAAAGGCAATCCACTTCGGTCGCAAGAACATGGCGCTGTCGTGGCGATCCATTGACGGTGACGGTATCGGTCCGGTGGGCGCTCGGTGTGTCGGGCTGCGAGGATGTGGTGATGGGTGCAGTTGAACTTCCAGATTTTCATATTCCGCACGCCGAGAAGATCGAGTGGATGATCGAGACCAACGGCTGGGCTCTGGAAGCCGCAACGCCCAACCCAGATGCGGAACCTCCCGTGCCCGCGTATGCGCACACCATTGGGCTTCCGGCTCTGGTCAACTTTCCCGAGATCATCGTGTGTGGGCTGACACCGGCTGCCGCGAATGGCCTGTTGTCGATGGTGATCGATGCCTTGCGCGGTGGCACCGAGATTCCCGTTGGCGACGAGTTAGTTGGCTTGCTCGACAATGGACTGCGCTGTCGATTCGGGCCGGTCGCCGCCGAGATCGCCGCCCACTGGTGTCCAACCGCAGTTGCGTGGTACCGAGGCGAGGACGTGCCACTGGTGCAATTGTTGTACCCGGATCGCAACGGATTTATGCCCTATGAGGCCGGGTTCGACCAGCGGATGCGGCGTGCGCAACCGGTGATTGGCGAGCCGTGACGAACGAACCGGCAGCGTTGCCGGTGCTCGTCTTCGACGGCGATTGCGCGATGTGCTCCTCGCTTGCCAGACGGACACGACGGTGGTTGCACGTTGAGCGGGTTGAACCGTGGCAGCGGCTCGATCTTGCCTCGATCGGGCTCGACGAGCAACGTTGTCAGGCTGCGCTCCAATGGGTGGGCGCCGATGGTTCGATCGATGCCGCTGAGCGGGCGGTCATCTCGGCGTTACGTTATGCCGGCGGCGTGTGGCGACTGCCGGCTGTCGTGCTCGCTGCCCCGGGTATTCGATCGCTAGCTGCCGCCGCATATCGATGGGTCGCTCGCAATCGTCACCGTCTGCCCGGTGGCACACCGGCTTGTCAACGTTGAGGTCATCAACCTTCGGTGACGAGTGGCGCCTTGTCGCGATATTCGAGCCATTCCCATTCTGAGCCGTAGGCATCGAGGAGATCGAGGAACGGTTCGGATGGCAGAGCTTCTGGGCCAACCACTCCCGGACGGATCCATGTTCCGGCGCCCATCAACTCGATGGCGACTGCTGGCATGACAGCGGTTTGCCAGACGACCGCCTGATGACGGTACTCGCTCATTGACCAGTCGTTATCGACGAGGTGATAGAGGTAGACCTCGCGCGGTTCGCCGTCGGGTCCGAGTCCTTTTACCCACGTGCCCGCACAGGTTCGTCCCCGCATGCTGTCGCCGAGTTCGGCCGGGTCAGGGAGCGCGGCGGCCACCACATCGCGAGGCGACACCTTCACCCCGCGAACTTCGACGGGTTCGGTTGAGACGAGATCGAGTTTGTCGAGGGTCTTGAGCACGCCGATGAACTCACGGCCCAAGCCATATTTGAACGTGACTCGGTCGACTTCGATCCAACGTGGAATCAAGATGACCTCTTCGTGTTCGACGTTGACGCATTCGATCGGACCGATGCCCTCTGGGAAGGTGAAGATCTCAGGCTCTGAGAATGGGCGCGTGGTGAACCAACCCCGATCGCGTTCATAGATCACTGGTGGATTGAGGCATTCTTCGATGGTCGTCCAGATCGAGAAGGTCGGAGCGAAGTCGTAGCCGTCGACGACGAGGTCGGCGCCATCGCGTACACCGATTTCATCAATTCGTGAGAACAGATGGTCGGCGGCGTAGCGAGCGGCCACGTCGGAGAAGCCGGGTTCGACACCCATGCCGACTAATGCCATCAGTCCACGGTTTTTCCACACCGGCGACTGGGCGAACTGGGCATCTCCGAGACGTCGACCAGTCTTGTTGTAGGGATCGGTTGGGTGTGGCTCTGAGAGATGCATGGCCATATCGACGTAATGGCAGCCAGCGGCGAATGCGCCCTGGAAAATCGGCGGATTGAACCGAGGATCGCAGGCATTGAGCACGATGTGGGCTCGACATGCCGTCGCAAGAGCGGTCACCGCCTTTTCATCGCTGGCATCGATCGCTGCCGATTGGAGTCGTTCACCGGTGGGATCGGGAATGGCACCGGTCTCGAGAGCTTCGGAGACCGCGCGCTCAGCACGATCGGGATCGATGTCAGCAATGGTGATGTGTTCATAGGCAGGCCGGCGGGAGGCGATCGAGATGAACGCCGAACCGACGCCGCCTGCTCCAACGACGAGGACTCGCATATCGCCACGGTAGCGGTGCAGAGCGGCAGGTGGACTGGTAACGTCTGGACAGCATTTCGAGCGGTCGTTGGCGGTTTACCTCCTCGACCCGGCAACCTGGGAACGTCCCCAAGGTGCCTGCACACCAGTGCGATGTGGTCGGCAATTCCGGCAAACCGGCGCCGATCCGCTCCCGATGCATCGATGTCGATCGCAGTTGAAGGGAGGAACGTTGAGCAGTCCATTGCCAGTAACCGGCGGATGGCAGCCAGGCGACGACGTCGGCCGGCGTCAATTCTTCTCTTTTGCTGACGATCGGCCCTTTGCCCTGGACGACGGTTCGGTCTTGCGCAACGTGACCCTTGCGTACGAGACGTGGGGCGAACTCGCACCTGACGCATCGAACGCCATCCTCGTCTGTCACGCATGGACCGGCGATTCACATGCTGCAGGGCGTGCCGGACGGGGCCATCCGACACCGGGTTGGTGGGACGCGTTGATTGGGCCTGGGAAGGCAATTGACACCGATCGTTGGTTTGTCGTGTGCTCCAACGTGCTCGGTGGCTGCCAGGGCTCGACGGGGCCGGCGTCAATCGATCCACACGATGCTGACGGCCGTCGGTACGGGCCTCGCTTTCCGGTGATCACGATCCGCGACATGGTCCGCGCACAGGCGCGCCTTGGGGCGCACCTCGGGGTGAGTCGGTGGGCGTCGGTGGTTGGTGGATCGATGGGTGGCATGCAGGCACTCGAGTGGGCGGCTACGTATCCGCGACGGGTTGGTTCAGTGATTCCGATTGCGTCGTGCTTGCAGTCCACGGCACAGCAGATCGCGTGGGGAATGATTGGTCGACGCGCAATTGCGCTCGATCCTCGGTGGCGCAATGGCGACTACTACGACGCCGACGAGGGCGACGGCCCGGGCGAAGGTCTCGCGGTG